>JBCBCS010000195.1:0-6542 GCA_038530475.1 Pseudomonadota bacterium | reverse complement strand
GTGAACCTCTATCCGTTTGAGGCCGCTTTGGCACGCGGTGCCGCTTACGATGAGATGGTCGAGAACATCGACATAGAACGACGCCGACTGATGTGGGTTCTCGCCGTAGCGCAGGGTCTGCGCCAACGATCCCGCCACCGCCTTGCGGCGCGGCGCGTCTTGGCCGATCGCTCCGGCCCTCCAACCACTCACCGCTGCATCATAGGCTGCGGTGCGCGCGTAGGCTGTCTGGGCCAGCGTCTGGCGAAAGGAAAAGCTCGTAGCCCCGTCATTCGCATCCAACTCCGCCAACAGCGCCTCGTAATCCTCCACATCGACAACCACGTTGACGAAGGCATGGTTCTTGGCGGCAGCGCGGATCATCGCCGGACCACCGATGTCGATGTTCTCGACCATCTCATCGTAAGCGGCACCGCGTGCCAAAGCGGCCTCAAACGGATAGAGGTTCACGACCAGCAGATCGATCGCGCCGATCCCGTGCTCTTGCATCGCGGCGACATGGGCGTCGTTGTCGCGCAACGCCAGAAGGCCACCATGCACACCCGGATGCAACGTCTTCACCCGGCCATCCATCATCTCGGGGTACCCCGTCACGTCAGCCACATCCCGAACCTCAAGCCCGGCATCGCGCAAAGCCTTCGCGGAGCCCCCTGTTGACAGCAACTCCACCCCTCGGTCCGCCAAGGCCCGCCCCAGATCAATCAGTCCGGTCTTGTCAGAGACGGACAGCAAAGCGCGGCGGATAGGATGAAGATCGGTCATGGAAAGCCCCCTCAGGCGTTAGTCGTCGGTCAGGTCCAGCTCGTCCAGGCTCACATCACGCACAGCGACCGGCGTTTCCTGCGCCTTGGACAGGGACCAGCGGATGCGCGTCGCATAGGCCAAAGAACGGCCAGATAAAACCACCTGTTGGCTGGCACGGGGTCGCAGTCGCCCATTTTCCAGATAAACCGACGGCTCAAGTCGCATATCGGTGGCACCATCCTGCCGAAAAACCCAGATCTCACCCGATTTGAGAGTGAGAGAGACTGCTGCCCCACCCAGATCAATCGCCGCATCCACCTCTGGGTGCAAATGAAAGCGGACCGACCAAGGGATGCCTTGAAGCTTTTCGCGGTCCAGCGCCCTGTCGAAACGCGGGTTGTCGGCCTCCTCAAGCGTTGTCAGGATATCCTCGCCCGCGATCGCCCGCCCATCCTGGCTCAGGTCGATCGTGCGAATATGGGTCAGCCCGTATCCTTTGCGGTAGCCGTCATGGGCCGTGGCCAACCGAGTGCCGTCAGCAACATCGCTATATTCTGACTGGACCAGCGAAGGACCGTCCTCTAGGCGTTCGACGCTGCCATCGGCCACGATCCGCGCCGACGACACCCCTTCAAGCCCAAGGGTGGAATGGCTCGGCGTGGCGCGACCCGCGCGTCGCCATTCTGGGCCAAAGCTCGCCCCGGATCCGCAATTGACAATCAAGGGCCTGCGCCCACTGGTCACTTCGAACGCAAGGGTAGACGCATGGGCCTGCGCCGAGGCGGGACCGCTGGGTGGGGCCTCCACGTCAATGATCAGGGTGGTGCGACCAGCCGCCAAGCGCCCGAACCCCATATAGAGCTGTTGCTGTGGGCGTGTCCGATCTCCGACTGCGGCAAGCGCCTGATCCAGCCAGCCGTCCAGCCCCTTGCCGCCGCCGTGAAACCGGGCAAGGCTGCCATCGGCGTGGCGCAACGCACGGGCCGTGATTGCCATCCGCGTCATCGCACTGCGGAGGACCTCCGGAACTTCCCGATCGGCTTCCCGCAAGGCGGTTTCGACCCAGGTAAACAGGGTCAGAATATCCAACATCTCTTCAGGATTGCGGGTAGGTATCCCACCATCGAGGGCTATTTGCGTCTTAATGTCCCGCACTAACATCGTTATCGCGGGATCAACTCGGTCTTCCATGCCCCGCAGGCTAAGCCCTGCATAAATCGTCCCGACGAGCGCCTCAAACCGGGGCAAACCGGGACGTGCCGCCTTCCAGCGGCGTGACAGAAAGATCGCTTGCTGCGCGGCTGAGCGATAATAGGCCTCAGATGCAGATTTGTCGGCCCCGCGGAGCAAGAAGAATCCATGGGCGATCCAGCGGATCAGGCGTCGCCCGGTGATGTCGGGCGACCAGCCAGACGTTCGGCCGCGCCCATATCGTTCAATCCATTCTGCAAGCCAGGCTTGCGCGGTCACCCGCGCCTTCGTGTCGCCAACGGCCACCAGATCATCGAGCCAGGCAAAACCATGCACCGCCTCACCCGCCGTGCTGACTCGCACAGCCGCGTCCCAAATGCTGACCCCCGGCGCTTCCAACAGGTGCCCGTTGAACAGGAAATTCCCGGCCAGCAGCTGTCGTCCACGGGCAAAGTGACCAATCATCTTGGGCTCGGGATTGGACACGAACCCCGTCGCAGGCTTGGTCCGTGCCGCAAGCCGCGCGTGCAGGCGGTTCATCAGCCGCCCCCTTCGTGTCGTTCCCTGCGAAGTGTCCACCACGCCCTGCCGCCCCTCAGCCTAGCGCCGCGCGGCCTTCTTCGGGCCAGCGCCTAACGCCGCGCTTTTATAGGCGGGCGCGCGGACCAAGTCACGTGGGCTTTCGGAGGCAGGCGATGTAAAACCCATCCATGCCGCCAAGATCGGCCCAGTAATCGGGCCGGAGCCGCAAACCACCCTCTTCCGTTTGCCAGGTGGGATCGATCCCGGGGCGCTGCAAAACCTCACGGTCTATACTGAGCTCGGGGTGGCGGGCCAATGCCTCTTCCACTTGCACCTCGCCCTCATCTGGCAACAGCGAACACGTGCAGTAAACCAAACGGCCACCAGGCTTGAGCAAGTTGAGGGCATGATCGATCATGCCAGATTGCTGCTGGATCAGCGCCATGAATTCAGACCCGTCCTTGGCGAACGGAAGATCGGGGTGGCGACGGATCGTTCCGGTGGCGGAACACGGGGCGTCGAGAAGGATTGCATCAAACCCGCCAACTTCAAACGCAAAGGCATCGGAGACGATTGTGGTTGCCGACAATCCTGTGCGTTTGAGGTTCTCCGTAACCCGCTTCGTTCGCCCTTCGGACGCATCCACTGCCGTCACCGCAGCGCCGACCGCCGCGAGCTGCAGCGTTTTGCCACCCGGTGCGGCGCAAAGATCAAGGATTGCCTCGCCTTCCTGAGGGTTCAGCACCTCCACCGGCAATGCAGCAGCGGCATCCTGCACCCACCATTCACCTGCTTCGTATCCCGGCAGAGCAGAGACTTGTCCCGCTTCGGCCAGACGGATCGAACCTGTCGGCAGCACCGTCCCGCCGACGGCATCAGCCACGGCATACGGATCACCCTTAGCTGTCAGATCGAGCGAGGCACCGGCGAAGTGCGCCGCCTCCATCTTGCCGACCGCCTCTGGACCATATGCTTCTTTCAGCGGATTGCGGAGCCAACCGGGCAGCCGGGGAACACCGAGCTTGGCCCATCCGGCGGGGCCATCATCAGCGACCTTCCGAAGCACCGCATTGACCATCCCTTTCATCGACGCGGTGCGCTTATTTTGGGCCACCATTTCAACACCGGCATTGACGACGCCATGCGCTGCTTCGCCCTGTGCCAACTCAACCGTGCACAGCCGCAATACATTACGCACCGGGAGGGGAGGGGTCTTTTGCAGAAAGCGCGAAAGCATCCGATCCGCCCGACCAAGCCCGCGCAACGTCTGTGTGGCGAGCCGCTGGGCGCGGGCGCGATCCTCTGGCGACAAGTGCTCCAGAGCACCCTCACCTATGAGTTCAGGCAAGAGCTTGCCATCCTGTATTATCTTGTTCAGCAGGTAAAGCGCTGCCTTACGTGGCTTCAAGCCGTCCGTCTGACCCATGGAAGCCCCCCTTGGTTTTCAACCAGCGCCGCGTATATGAGGGGGGAGCCATTCGCAAGGACAACCCGATGTCGGACGAAACGACCCACAAAGATTTGCCTCCTGCGGCACGCCGTGCGCTGGCGGAAGCTGAGGAACGTCGCAAGAAGGAAAAAGCGCTGGAGCTCCCCGAAGAACTTGGTGGTCGGGATGGCCCGGAGCCCGTGCGCTACGGCGATTGGGAAAAGAAGGGCATTGCCTACGATTTTTAGGTCGGTCAGACGATTAACGGATGCGCAACACCGCATTGTCGCCTGCTCCACGGTCCACCGTGAACCGAATTCGATCACCATCCACTTCAACCAACTGGCAGTTGTAATCGATTGGATAGCCGGACCAATCCATGTCGCGGCAGAAATATCCATCTTCCCACGACCAGCTTCCAGTCAGATCCCATCCGACCGCCTTACCGGTAATCGACCCATTGTCGAGCACGTTGATCGTCAGTCCATAGAGCGCAATGCGCAAGTCCTTGCCACCAACCGTCGACATGAATGTCGCCCGGTCGCTGATACGCTCATAAGCGAAGGCAGGCGTGGCGACCGCGAGTGCGGCAACAACAGCTAAAAAACGCAACATGGCTTAGGTCCTCAGTGGTCAGTGATGCTAGTGTTACGCCTCACCCCTCTGTTTGGTTCACCCGTCACCCATCATGGCACGGCCAGACCGAGCACATCGACCATGTCGTAGCTGCCCGGTTTCTTGTCCTGCCCCCACAGCGCCGCCTTGAGCGCTCCACGTGCGAAAATGGCCCGGTCGGTCGCAATGTGGCTGAGTTTGATCCGTTCACCTGCGGCGGCGAACAGAACGTCATGCTCCCCCACAATGTCCCCGCCCCGAATTGCTGTGAAGCCAATATGACCGCGCGTCCGCGCGCCCGTAATCCCGTCACGCCCACTGTCCCGCACATCCGTGAGAGAGACGCCACGCCCTTCGGCCGCAGCCTCACCCAGCATCAATGCTGTACCGGACGGGGCGTCGACCTTGTGGTGGTGATGGGCCTCGATGATCTCAACATCGAACTCGTCATCCAAAGCGGCGGCGACGCGCTTGGTGAGTTGCACGAGCAGGTTCACGCCAAGCGACATGTTGCCAGCGCGAACAATCACCGCATGCCGGGCAGCCGCATCGAGGGCAGCGATATCCTCGTCCGTCAAACCCGTTGTCCCGATCACGTGCACGGCACGCGCCTGTGCGGCCAGTTCAGCAAAAGCAACGGTCGCGGCGGGGGCAGTGAAATCGATCACGGCCTGCGCCTTGGCAAAGGTTGAGACCGGATCATCGCTCACGGTGATGCCAACGGATGAACCGCCCATCGCCTCACCAACATCCTGACCGATCCAGTCATGCCCTTCGCGTTCCAAAACGCCAGCGAGCGCGCAGGCCTCAGAAGCCAACACTTCCCGAATGAGCATCTGGCCCATCCGCCCCGACCCGCCGGTTATGACGATCCCCGGTTTGTCTGTCATCTCGCACTCCCTATCGGCCCGCTTGGCAAGGCCACATGTTCCGCTTACATGGACCCCATGGCAAAGAACTCATATCAAGGCAAGGACGGCCCGTCCCAACGTCAGCTGCGTGTCGGTGAAGTGATCCGTCGCGCCATGTCGGAACACTTGCAGCGCGGCGATGTGCATGATCCCGACCTGCAGCGCATGTCGATCACCGTGGGCGAAGTCCGGATGACGCCGGACCTGTCGATCGCAACCTGTTTTGTGTTGCCCCTGGGCGGCAAGGACGCCGACCTCGCCATCGAAGCTCTGGCGCGGAACCGGGGCGAGCTGCGCCGCCTGATCGCCAAGTCCCTCAAGCTCAAACAAACGCCTGACCTGAGGTTCCGCATCGACGACATGTATGACCGGATGGATCGCACGCGCGAGATGTTTGCCGACGACAAGGTCGCGCGGGATATCGAAGGCACCGAATGATGCGCTGGCTCTGGGCGCTGGCAGTTGTCGCGTCGCCAGCCGCGGCCGTCACCTGTGAAGACATCGAACACCTCAGTGCATCCTACACAGTGTGCGAGGTGGCCGCATCAGAGGATCTGCAGCTGTTCCTTCGCGACGATGCGGGAGAGATCCTTGGCAGCTTCAACGCCGTGGAACGCCAAGAAGGACGCGATCTGCTGTTTGCGATGAATGGTGGGATGTATCACGACGACCGTCGTCCGGTCGGGCATTACCTCGAACATGGGATCGAAGAACAACGGCTCATTACCACCGACGGGCCCGGCAATTTCGGGCTGCTGCCCAACGGCGTGTTTTGTATCGGCAAGACCCTTCAGGTGCTGGAGACTCGGGCCTATGCCGCAGAGCAAACGGCCTGCACCCATGCGACCCAATCCGGCCCGATGCTCGTGATCGACGGCGCGCTGCATCCCCGCTTTATCCCTGGCGGATCATCGCGGTTCATCCGCAACGGCGTCGGCACGACGGCGGACGGCACCCGCGCTGTCTTTGCGATCTCCAACGATGCTGTGAACTTCCATGATTTTGGCACACTCTTCCGTGACCGCCTTAGCCTTCCCAATGCGCTTTATTTCGATGGCAAAGTCAGCCGGATGATGGACGCCGCCTCAGGCCGATCGGATTTCGGCTGGCAGATGGGGCCAATCGTGGGG
>JBCBCS010000194.1:0-6546 GCA_038530475.1 Pseudomonadota bacterium | reverse complement strand
TCAGGTATAAATCAGGAATGACGCTCCAAAGCTAGGAAGTTTGGTGGCGTCAAATCCAGTTGAAAAGCGGCGAAAGACGCAAACCAAGAAGGCTCGTTTCGCGAGAGCGCAATTCGAGCCTCTACAAGACCGGTGCGGCGGGCGAGCCCTGATCGTGCCATCCAAGGGAGGAAAATATGAAGAGAACACTAAAGGCCGCTGCGGCGGGTAGTTATCTGTTGGCAACGTCTGCTTTGGCGATTGGGCTTGCTGCAACTGCACAAGCTGAAACCATTGATATGCAGTCGTTCCTGCCGCCTACATTGCCTGTCTTGGCGACATCGGGTGTTGATATGGCTGAGCGCGTCAAGCGCCTTACCGGCGGTGAAGTCGAGATCGTTTATCAATCTCCCGGAGCGCTGGTTGCGACAAACGAGATTTGGGACGCAGTTTCGACCGGGGCCGTGCCTGCAGGCTGGTATGCCACTGGCTTTGCGGAGGGTGTGATTCCGTCCGCCTCGCTTTTCACTGCGTTCCCGTTTGGTCCGGACGCCGTGGAATACACAGCCTGGTGGTACGAGGGTGGCGGCAAAGAGCTTTGGGCTGAGATTTCCGAACCGTTCAACATCCATTCTGAGCTTTGCTCGGTCGTGGCGCCGGAAGCGTCAGGCTGGTTCAAAGAGCCGATCACCTCTCCCGACCAATTGGACGGCCTGAAGATGCGGATCTTCGGTCTGGGTGCGGCAACCATGGAGAAGCTGGGCGTTCAAGCGCAATCGATGGGCGCGGGCGACACAATGACCGCGCTGAACACTGGTGCGATTGACGCTGCCGAAATCAGCTTCCCGGCGCTCGATAAAGCGATTGGCCTACAAGAGCACGCGTCGCACTACTACTTCCCGGGTTGGCACCAGCAAAGCTCGTTCCTGCATTTCATCATCAACAAGGATGTGTGGGATGGACTGGAAGACAGCCAACAGGCAGCGATTGAGGCAGCATGTGCGGCGAACGTGGCGACCACGATTGCCGAAGGTGAGTCAATCCAACTTCAGCCGCTGGCCGATCTGAAGGCCGAGGGCATCACGGTGCACCGCTGGTCTGATGAGATGTTGGCCACTTTTGAAGGTGCTTGGAACGAAGTTGTCGTCGAACGTGCCGCTGCGGACGCCGATTTTGCCCGTGTCTGGGAAAGCATCACCGCCTTCCGCGAGAGCTATGCGACGTGGTCCGAGCTTGGATACCTAGACTGATAGTCTAGACTGCGAGGGGCTGGGGCCCCTCGCAAATAAACAAGAAAACCATGCTTAAAATTGCACATCTCTTTGAGCGGCTTTGCGTTTACGCGGCACGCTTGGCGGGCATCTTGTTGCTCGCACTGACGGCTGTCGTACTTTACGACGTTATTGGCCGGCAGTTCTTTAACACCGGCTCTGTTGCGCTGAGCGAGCTGCAATGGCACATCCATGGTGCCATTGCTCTGCTGGCCTTTGGCTATGCATATACACGCGACGCACATGTACGCATCGATGTGCTTTCACAGAACTTCTCAAGCCGCTTTAAGGCGCGATTGGAGATTTTGGGCATCGCTCTGTTTCTGACGCCCTTTCTGCTTGTGGTGATTTGGTATGGCATTGATTTTGCTGAGAGGTCGTTCTCGCGTGGAGAGCGTTCGCCCGTCAGCCTTGGCCTGACACATCGCTGGATCATTAAATCCGTGGTGCCGCTTTCGGCATTGATCGCCTTGATGGGCGCTTGGTCAGTTCTGCTGCGCATTGTTGCCCATTTGCGCGGCGAGCTGGACGAACCCTTTGTGCGTGAGGGCCTATGGAAATCCTAATAGACCTTTTGCCGGCTCTGATGTTCGGTTGCCTTGTCATCGGCATGTTCAGCGGCCTACCCGTAGCGGTTGTTCTTGGTGGCATCACGTTTTTCTTTGCTGTATTCGCCATCGCCTTGGGCGAGATGCGGCTTGTTCAGATCTCTCTCTTACCCAACCGGATTTTTGGCGGATCGGTCGACAATATCGTGCTGATCGCGGTGCCGTTGTTTATCTTTATGGGTGTGCTCATGGAGAAAAGCCGTATCGCTGAGGATCTATTGCTTACGATGCAAAAGATGCTGCGCGCGGTCCCTGGTGGTATGGCATTGTCTGTGACCGGCATGGGCACAATCCTGGCAGCGGCAACCGGTGTGATCGGGGCTTCGGTGGTGATGCTGACGGTCATGGCACTGCCCACAATGATCAAGAACGGTTATTCCCCAAAGCTTGCGGCGGGCACAGTCGCGTCCGCCGGTACGTTGGGCATTTTAATCCCACCTTCGGTGATGTTGGTGTTCATGGGCGATATCCTGACGATCAACCTTGCCAAACTGTTCGTCGCGGCGCTCGTACCGGGTTTGTTCCTGGCAGCCACTTACATGATCTATATTGCCATCAGCACGGTGTTGAAGCCGGATCAAGCGCCGGTGATCCCGCCTCTGACGGAGGCCGAAAAAAAAGGGCTTTGGCGTGAGGCGATTGTATCTTTCTCGTTGCCAACCATGCTCATCGTTGCGGTTCTAGGCTCCATCGTTGGCGGCCTGGCCACGCCGACAGAAGCCGCTGCGATAGGCGCATTTGCGGCGCTGGTCCTTGGCCTCGCACGGGGGCGGCTCAACTTTAAGATACTGGGCGAGGCCATGGACGGTTCAATCCGCACCATCGCATTGTTCTTCTTCATCTTCGTTGCGGCGACGGGCTTTGCCTATGTCTTCCGTATCATCGGCGGTGAGCACTTTATCGTTGAGATAACCAAAAGCCTGAACATGGGCGATTGGGGCGTCCTTGCGATGCTGATGCTGATCATCTTCGCGATGGGTTTCTTTTTTGACTGGATCGAGATCACGCTGATCATGTTGCCCATTGTGGCGCCCATCATAGCCCTGATGGACTTCGGGGATCACGTCGCCAAAACAGACCTTGTCTATTGGTTCGCAGTGTTGATGGCGGTGAACCTTCAGACCTCGTTTCTCACACCGCCCTTTGGCTTCGCTCTCTTTTACCTCAAAGGCGCGGCGGGTGATCTGGTGTCGATGCGTGAGATTTATCAGGGGATCATTCCCTTCGTGTTGCTGCAAATCGGGGTACTGCTTCTGCTTGTCTGGCAGCCATGGATTGTAACGTGGTTGCCGAACGTGGTGCTGAAATGACGACCCCGGTGCTCAGTAACCTTCGCATGATCGGCAACGGATTGCGCCGCCCGGAATGTGTGCAAGCCATGCCAGACGGCACGGTGCTGTGCAGTGATGCCAAAGGCGGCGTGAAGATACTTTGGTCTGATGGCAGTCAATCCAGTCGCGGTGACAAAGGGATGCCGGGACATGTCAGCAACGGTTTCGCGATCACGCCCGATGGTACCGTGATAGTAGCGAATACCGGACCTGCCGGGGGTCTTTGGACCATTGCCTCTGGCGGCGAGGTTGCGCCACTTGTCGAACAGCTCGATGGCACGCCGAACTTTGTCTTAATCGACCATGCGGGCGATATCTGGTTTTCGGTTCTGACCCGGGCGGATCACTCGGCGCCGCTCAGCGCCACACGAGCGGATGGCTATATTGCGAGGCTCAAGGACGGCGCGGTCGAGATCATGGCGGATGGGCTGATCTCGGCGAATGAATTCAGGATCGACCCCGCGCTTGGCGCGCTCTACGTTAATGAAACGTTCGCGCGTCGCACCACGCGGTTCGATATCGCGGCCAACGGTACGCTGAGCAACCGCCAGGTTCTGGCTGAATACGCGCGGGGCAGCTATCCCGACGGGCTGGCTCTGGATGAACATGGCGATCTTTGGGTGCCCTGCATCATCGCGAACCAGATTGCGCATGTGTCCAAAGATGGTGACGTCTTGGTGGTCTACGAAGAGCGGGATCCGGAGCGCGTGGCCGAGGTCCAATCCGCGCTCGATGCCGGCACCCTGACGCGCGACCTGATCTATCAGGACACCGGCGCGACACTGAACAACCCCACCAGCCTAGCCTTTGGCGGCCCCGATCTGCGGACGCTTTATGCAGGCTCTATCACCAACACTTACCTTTGCGCCTTTGACTGCTCGGTTGCCGGGCAGCCGATGGCGCATTGGACCCCTTAGACAGGACAAGCCGACATGAGCGTTCAAAAGAAAGCCACCAAGAAACTGACCAGCCAAAGCATCCGCGCAATGAAAGGCGGCACTCCGATTGTCGCACTCACGGCCTATACCGCACCGATTGCCAAGCTGGTGGACGAGGTCGCGGATTTCATCTTGGTGGGCGACAGCCTCGCGATGACGATCTACGGCGATGACAGTACGGTGGGGATCGATCTGGACACGATGATCCGACACGGGCACGCCGTGGCGCGGGCCTGCAGCCACGCCTGCATCGTTGTCGACCTGCCCTTTGGCTTCTACCAAAAAGGTCCCGAGCAGGCCTTTGAAAGTGCCTCGCGCATCCTGCGCGAGACCAGCTGTGACGCGGTCAAGCTGGAAGGCGGGGCTGAGATGGCCGAGACGGTCAAGTTCCTGACCGAGCGTGGCGTGCCGGTGATGGGACACATCGGGCTGACCCCGCAGTCGATCAACACGCTGGGCGGCTTCAAAACCCAGGGCAAAGAGGACGGCGCGCGTCAGCGGCTCTTGGAAGACGCCAAAGCGATGGACGCAGCGGGCTGCTTTGCTGTGGTGATCGAAGGCGTGCTGGAAGACATTGCGGTCGAGCTGCACGAGGCGCTTTCGGTTCCCAGCATCGGCATCGGTGCCTCCGTGGCCTGCGATGGTCAGATCCTCGTGACCGACGATGTGATCGGGATGTTCGACGCGTTCAAGCCGAAATTCGTCAAGCGCTATGCGCAGATTTTGCCGACCCTGCGCGGTGCGCTCGAGACCTATGCCGATGAGGTCCGTACGCGGGTTTTCCCGACCGAAGACTACGTGTTCAAGGGTCCTCAAAAGTGAGCCAAACCGTCACCATAACCGAGGTTGGCCTGCGCGACGGCCTGCAAAGCTGGCCGGATCTTGTGCCGGTCGCGCAGAAGATCAAGATCGCGAACAGCCTGATTGGGGCAGGGGTGCGCCGGTTGGAAGCGACGTCGTTCGTATCACCCCGCGCGGTGCCGCAACTGGCGGATGCCGAGGCGTTGATCGCCGGGATTGAGCGTTCAGATGACCTTGTGATCGAAGCCCTAGTGCCCAACCAACGCGGCGGCGAACGCGCGGCGGGTGTGGACGTATGGGTGGCCTTCATGTCGGTCAGCGAAACGCATTCGCGCGCCAATTCCAACTGTTCGGTTGATGAGGCCTTCGAACGCATCCGTCCGTTGCCCGCGATGGCGGCACAGGCGGGCGCATCGGTCACCGCGGCACTCGCTGTCAGCTTTGATTGCCCCTTCGAGGGCCGGACGCCGGTTGAAAACGTGGTCGCGCTGGCCCGCCGGTTTCAGGACATCGGCGTTGGGTCGCTCAAGCTGGGCGACACGATTGGGACGGCCTCACCCGGGCGTGTGACACAGCTGGTCGAGGCGCTGTCCACCGCCGTGCCGGACATGGAGATTGTCCTGCATTTCCACAACACGCGCGGGCTTGCCCTGGCGAATGTGATGGCCGGGCTGAACGCCGGGATCACCCGCTTTGAGTCCGCGCTTGGTGGCCTTGGCGGCTGCCCCTTTGCGCCCGGTGCCAGCGGCAATGTCGCCACCGAGGACGTGGTGCACATGCTGGCGCAGGAAGGCGTGGCCACTGGGATCGATCTGGACAAGTTGATCGTAGCAGGTCGCACATTTGGGGAAATCCTGACAACGGACCTGCCCGCGCATCTGCAAAAGGCGCAGCCCGTCGGGGTCTTGCATACGTACAACGACGCGGACCGCGCGGTCGGATAAGGAGGTTCGCATGAGCTTGCAAGGTGTCAAAGTTATTGATCTGACACGGATCATCGCAGGGCCGTTCTGCACACAATTGCTGGCCGATCTGGGCGCGGATGTGATCAAGGTGGAAACCCCCAGCGGCGATCCACTTCGCGCGCAGGGCGAAAAGGTCAACGATTTCAGCTGGTACTATGCAGGCTACAATCGTAACAAAAAATCCGTTGCGATCAATATGCGCGACCCAGACGGGATGGTAGTGCTCAAACGCCTGTTAGCCACCGCCGACGTGTTGGTCGAAAACTTCCGCCCCGGCGTGCTGGACAAGATGGGGCTGAGCCTTGAGGTACTGAATGACCTCAACCCCAACCTTATTGTCTGTAGCATCAGCGGTTTTGGCGCTGATGGCCCTTACGCGCAACGCCCGGCCTTTGATTTCATTGCGCAGGCGCTCAGCGGATTTATGAGTGTGAATGGAGAGGCGGGCGGCGCGCCGTTGCGCTCAGGCCTGCCGATAAGCGATTTGGTGGTCGGATTATATAGCGCCTTGGCGATTTCTTCGCGTCTTGTGGGTCGCGACACATCCAAGTCCACCGGTGTGCAGACCGTTGACGTCGCACTGACCGACAGCATGATCAGCTTGCTCAGCTTCCAGGCAGCGAACTACCTGGCTGCCGGGGTCGAACCCGTGC
>JBCBCS010000193.1:0-6571 GCA_038530475.1 Pseudomonadota bacterium | reverse complement strand
CTTTGCTTCGACGGGTCGAAACAAAGCCCGGACACCATCCGCAGCATTGGTCAGCTTTTGAATGCGGCGATCCTCAGCCATGTCATTGGTCGGACGCCCTACAAGCGCCAACCCATCCATTTATTCGTGGATGAATGCCAATACTTCGTCAGTCCAACCATCGCCGACATCTTAGGGGAGAGCCGCAAATTCGGGCTCTACGCCACGCTGGCCACCCAACGTGTCGAACGGCTCGACCCGGACTTGCAAGACGCCATCCTTGGCAATGTCGGCACGATCTGGGTCGGCGCATCGCGGCACACCACTGCTGAGAAATTGTCCAAGGAAACCGAACTGACCGCAGAGCAAATCCGCACTTTACCAAATTTGACCTTCTACCATGTGGCGGGAGACAAACCGGCGCGGCGGCAACGTTTGCCGTTCATTGGCCGTCGCAAGGCCATGCCCGCCAAAGACTGGGCGCGAGTGATCCGTCAGCAAGCCAAGCATTACTACCGCAAAGCATCGGAGCAGGCCGCACCGGACCCGCAAACCAATGCTTCTTGGGACCCCTATTTCAGCTAACCCATTTTTAATGACCACCGCGTTTTCGGTTTTCAGCCCGCAGCAATGGAAGGTGCTGCAAGCGCTCAGCCTGTATAGATTCCTAACGGTTGAACAAATGCTCCGCCTTGGTATCTCCAGGAATGCTAAGTCGTTGCGGGACAAGACGCTGTTTGCATTGCGCCATCATGGCTGCATCCAGTCCGAAAAAATCGGATCGTTCCTGCCCGATGTGCACTACCTGACACACAAAGGGGCGGATTTACTTATTGAGCTGGAAGGCGTCGAGGTCGGTCCAGTACCGGGCAAGAAGAAACAACCCTTCTCCGCCTTGTTTGCCAAGCACCGCTTTGCCCAAGTAGATTTCCAGATCGGTTTGCATCAGTGGGCAGAAGAACGCGGTGACGCAGAAGTCGTGTTGGAACTACAAGACTTTGTCCGTCAGCCCAAAGCCGCCACTGAGTTGATCGTGCCTGGTTTGGTCAATTCGGTCATTCCCGACGCCGTGATGGCCGTCGGGCTTAACACAGGTCAGCACGCCGTCTATCTGGTGGAGATCCACCGAGCGACCCAAAGCAAGGCGGTGGCGCAACAACTCAGCCAGTACTTTGAAGTCATCAAATCTGGGATCATTGCCCAAGCCCACGGCATCGATGCGCATCCCGTGGTTTGTTCCGTGCATCACCAGCCGTCGGTGCTGGGCAGCGTCAAAGCTCGTTTGACCAGCCGCGACGGATTTGCCCAGTTCAAGCGCAATTTCGTTTTTCATAGGCTGGAAGACTTGAACCAGAACTTCACCACCGGTTGGCACCTGGCGGACGACACACCAGCCGATCCGTTTCCAATTGCTCACCCAAGCCAAAATGAAAGTTAGTGACATCGCTTTCGGCTTTAAGCGCTACGCCCTTCATGAGCGCGGAATGCGTCCGCGTAGCTACCAGAGCATCATGGCGTCTGTGGCTATGCTATGTGATTGGGCGGACACGGACGACATCTCTCGACTGGATCATGGCACCGTGAAGGCGTTCCTGTACTGGGGGCGGGAAGAACGGGCGTGGGAAGCCCGGACGTTCCGCAACCATCGCCAGTATTTGAAGTCATATTTTACCTGGTGTCTTGGTCAAGCGATCATCAAACAAAACCCAGTAGAAGGTATAGACAAACCCAAGTTGCCACAGCGGCTGCCACGCTGCCTCAATCGTGAAGATACCCAGACCGTGTTGGCATATCCGCGTTGGCACTCCTGGCGCTACCGCATCGAAGCGATCCGCAACGAAACTATCCTTTATCTCCTAGTCTATACCGGCATGCGTTTGCAGGAAATGTTGAACCTCGAAACCGGCGATGTCGACTTGCGGGCCGGAGCCATCTTGGTGAGGCAGGGCAAAGGGCAAAAAGATCGTTCAGTGCCCATTCATCCACGCCTGTTGCCGATCTTGCGAAGTTACTTGCACCGGAGACGAGAACTTGGGGTTCGCAGCAGTTCTTTCTTCTCCGGCGCACAGTCTAACAAACCTTTGCGGGACAAAGATGTCTGGCGAATCTGCAAGGCGGTCAGCCGTGGGACTGGCGTGTACTTCACCCCACACATGTTGCGCCATACCTTTGGACGGTTGATGGTCGAGGCCGACGTTGACCTGTTCAAAATCAAGGAAATCATGGGCCACAGCAGTGTGACGACCACGCAAATCTATTTGTCGGTTTCCACCGAAAACCTGAAGAAAACCTTTGATGAGATAGCCTTGCTCTAAGAGGCGAAAGGCCGCTACTTCGGAAGCCGCGTTGTGATTGCCAGGTTTGCTGGGGAGAGAGCGTGTTTTCCCATGGCTGCGCGTAGGTGGCTTGTAGTCGCCGTCAGATAAATCATTGTGGTTTTGATATCGCTGTGCCCCATTATCTCTTTGATCGACAACAGGTCGGCCCCACCTTCTAGCATGAGCGTGGCGAAGGTGTGTCGAAGCATGTGGGGGTAGAAATAAATGCCGCTGGCGCAGCGAAGTTTCTCTACCAGCTTTTGTAGCGATTTGTAAGTCATCGGGCGGTCCCCACTGACTTGTAGGAAGAAACGCGGATGCCGCCGTTTCAGGCGATCCCGATCCTTCAAGTAAGTCCGCAGCACACCCAACAATGTTTGGTCCAACGGGATCATCCGATCTTTCTGACCTTTGCCACAACGAACAAAGAGTGTTTGTTCATCGAACCGAACATCTTCAACATTCAGATTGAGCAACTCCTGTGCGCGAATGCCGCTGAAAATGAGAAGATGTATGACCGCAACGGCCCGATGGCGCTCAAAAACGTAGGCGTACCGAAAGTTTTGCGTCCATTCGAGCAAGGCAAACGCCTGATCGCGGGACAGATGTTCGGGGACCTTGATGCTCAGTTTTGGTAGCGGCACGTCGCTGACTTCGTTGCGGGCAACCAGCCCCTCCCGCACAGCCCAATCGACAAATAGCTTTAGCGCGCTCAGTCGATTGCGGATCGTGCGTGCGGTCCATTGATGGTCGGTTTTGCCGCGCATGATGTACTGCTCGACCAGCGGTCGCGAGATTGCAGTCACGCAGTCGATTTCGGTCCACTTCAAAAAGTGACCGAAGGTGGATTGATACCATAGGATTGTGCGTGGCGTGTTGCCTTTGAAGGTTAGAGAATGCTCACAAAAGCGCCGATGCTGGTGGTGGATTGGCTCCATGGTCGATGGGGTTAGGGTAGAACCCGATGGTCATCGACTGGCCATTTTGGCCGGATGTAGATCGCGGGAGACCTGTCTGAGAAAGGTATAGTGGAGCCACCTGTCGGAGTCGAACCGACGACCTACGGGTTACAAAACCGCCGCTCTACCGACTGAGCTATGGTGGCCCGCATACAGACTGGGTTTCCAGTGATTTGTGTCGCCAATCCGAAGAAAGGCTCGATGACCTGCGGGTCAATTAGAAGCTACGAGCTTTTGGACGAAATGCAAATTTTTCTCTTTTGGCTTGGCGGAATGCGAAAGCTCGATACCGCCACCAACGGTATCACGTTTCTTGAAGAGCCTTCGCGCACTCGTCGACTACGTATTCGGGCACGCTCTCGAATTTATGTGGGTTGAGCTGCATAACGTACTCATTTTCAATATGATAAGACTCGTTGATAAACTTCGAGATTACATCGTCCTGATGCTTGCCTTTGATGACACGGAACAACTGTATCTTCTCGTAGCCGACATCAGTCTCGGCGAACTTCTGCTTCATTACTGCAGCGTCGTTCACTTGCTCAACCAACGCATCGTAGTTGAAGGCTGGTAGCATTTTTTGGACTTCTTCTTCCGCCGCGGCTTTTTCTTCCGCGCTCATGTCCCGGCTTTCCAAAGCGGTTACAATCGTTGGTACAAGCCGGCCTTTGAACAGACTAGCCAGTAGGTTGTAGGCATGGCCAAATTCGTCGATTATCTCGTAGTGCCTTCGGAGATAGATCGCTTTGACGATAACATCCGACGCGCCGTCCATGATTTCGATGCAGATTTTGGCAAAGGTGCGGATGTCATCGCCAGCTATGGGGGTTTCCTTCAAAATCCCATTTCGGCAGGAAAGAAAGGTCGCGGTAGGCTTCGGATCTTGAAATTTGTGAGACAGACTTTTGATCACGTCGATGGCCGGTTCAATGTCATGGGTCAACATCAAGGTTGTTCGATCGCGAAGGCTACCTTTGCCCCGAAATAGTTGGTGCAAAATCGCAAATTTCTTGTTCTTGTCGAAAGATGAGATCGGATCATCAAGGATTACTATGTCGGGATCCTCGCTCACGACCTGGTGCATGAAGAGCACCAAGGCAAAGGCATTCTTTTCCCCGTAACTCAGGTGGTTGGTAGCCGCTTCTACAAAATCCGAAAGATCATCGTGCTCCAGCTTCATCTTGTATGAGTCCGGCTCTGAGATGATCTTCACCGAATACTTGTAGCCTGCCGATCTCAAGAACCCATTGATACTGTCTTGGTTCTCTTCAATCGTCTTCTTGATCTTGGCCTTGTGTTTGTTGATTTGCCCTTTCAGGCTTCCAACTTGCTCGATCAAACTGTTCAGTTGCGCATTGATTGGGTCGGTCACTGCCCTTGATGGCTCCGAATCCAGTTTGTCGATCAAGCCAAGCTCGATCTTTAGGAGCGGCAACTTCTTGTCGATTTCTTCGACATCTCGCAACGAGTAGAACGAGATGTTCCTTAGCCCTTCCAACTGTTGGATAAGCGCCTCAATGCTGTTTTTTAGGTCATTCAGATAACTTATTTGAATCGCGGTGAGTTCCGTTTTGGCCTTGGTGATTTGGCTAAGGTTTTCTTGGCATGCGGGGCTGAAGTACGCGCCAAGCCTCTCAATAACTTCCTTCAGATTGTTGAGGTGATTGATTGCGGTGGGGTCATACTCTTTCGCAACAGCAAGAGCAGTTTCCTTCTGTTCGGGTTTCTCTAAGGATGTCGCGCAGTAAGGACAGGTGTCGCCGAGCTCCAAGAACTCTTTGCCTTTGATCTGCCAGCCAATCCATTTTGATGGATTTTTGCTGGTGACAAAGGTTTCGAATGGCAGCAGGGAATCCGGAATATTATCAATTTTGTTTCCTGAACCGAATGCCTTATGAAGTTTACTAGACTTCGCTATAGAGCCGTCTTTGTTTGGCTTTCCAAAGGCGTCCCTCAAATCCTTGAGGTCTTTGATCATTAGTTCGATTTCAGGTCGATCAGCGAACGCCTTCTTGATGCCCTCAAACAGTTTCTCAATTTCTGACATCGATGCGTCGTATTCAGGCGTTTTTATGAAGATATCAAAGCTGTTCTTGACGACCTCGTCTTGCTGGAAAACGAAAAGGTTCACATACTCTTCGTCAAAAACTAAGGCTGATGAGATAGCATCAATACCTGAGACACTTGGCTGGCCTACCCCCTTCTTGCCCCGCAACTTGAATGGGGCGAGATCAGCTAACGAGCCATCTTGCCTAGCCTGACTGACTATGGCCTTGGCAATGGTGCTTTTTCCAATTCCGTTGGGTCCATATTTGATGTTGAGGCAACCTTCAGTCACTAAAATTTCTGCGGTGTCGATGCTGTTACAATTTTCGATTGTGACTTCGAAGTTAGCCATAGGTTTCCTCAAGTAGTTCACGGGGTACCGTAACTGACCTGGGCGGGTCATTAAAGGACCTGGACAACCTGGTGCATTTGTAGCCAGTTATCGACCAACAGCAGTTCAAGTTTATTTGGGCCTCGGTTGCTGCGAGCTTGTGAAGCGTCGCTGTGGGCTTTAGCATGTTCGTGAGCTCGTAGGACAAAATTGACATCTGTTCCTCATTTGTTCTAATATAAGAAGCTCACGGCAGGAGGCGCTTATGTACGACAACGTGCACATACCATGGGAAATCTCTGACGAACGCCGTATGCGCTACGCGACTTCTTCCAGGGAGGCTCAAGCAGCACGAAAGCAAGCAAACAAGCTGGCCGAGGCAAGCCCAGATAGTGAGCTTTCTCTAGCGTACAATCCCAATGACGACATGGAAAAACTCCCCTCGAATGGCCAAAGAACTCTTTCTTTGTTCAGCGGTGGTGGTGGGCTTGATCTTGGTTTTGATCGAGCAGGCTTCGAGCACTTTGCTTCTTACGAGTTGCTTTCCTTCGCTGGGGTCACTCTTGGCCAGAACCGACCAGGTTGGAAAGTGCATTCCGGTGAAGATGGTGACGTGAGAAGTGCTGATTGGCGTGAATACAGAGGTCAGATCGATGTGGTTCATGGTGGTCCGCCATGCCAACCGTTTTCAATCGCGGGTAGGCGAGAGGGCAGCCAGGATCATCGAGACATGTTCCCGGAATTTGTTCGAGCCGTTGACGAAATACGGCCTAAAGCCTTTGTCGCAGAAAATGTTCTAGGTTTCCTATCAGCGAGGTTTAAGGGTTACCGAGAGAAAGTTATTACCAAGCTGTCACAGCACTACCATGTAATAGTTTTTGTACTTTCTTCAGCGGATTTCGGTGTTCCCCAGGTTCGCAAACGCGTTTTCATAGTCG
>JBCBCS010000192.1:0-6626 GCA_038530475.1 Pseudomonadota bacterium | reverse complement strand
ACGGCACGCCCAGCGTGTTGACGTCATAATCAATTCGCCATGGCAGGATCCGTTCACGATCTTCCTCCTGCAACGGGCGCAGATGCCCCGGACCGGGTTGTGGGACGATCCGGATCAGATCGAGCGCATAGAGAACCTCATCCGCGTCCAGCGTCGTGGCCGCATCAGTCCATCCTGCGGCATCGCGCAGGGCGTGTATTTGAAATCCGTCGCCGATTAGACCGGTCACGGGCGCCTCAAGACAGGCCAGCGCTGGACGCCAAGCATCGTGTCCGGGGCATTGGGCCATCACCATTCCCGCCGTCGATTGTGCGATCACGCCATCAATGGGATTTCCACGACACCAATAGCGCATCGCATAGGGGTGCGGCCCGCCGCTCGGGCCGAACCGGCGCAGGTTTGCGATCAAGAAAACTGAGGTTTCAATATGCTCTTGCAGGAACGCTTCGACGGTCGGGACATCGTCGGGCGTGACTACGCGCCATGCAGATCCGCGCGTCATCCCCAATCCCCGAGCGTCTGTTGCCAAAGCGTGATTGCCGCCACCGCTGCAGTTTCCGCGCGCAGAATGCGCGGGCCAAGGCTGATCGGATGGCTACACGCCATTTGGGCAATCCGGTCGCGCTCAGTGGGTGAAAAGCCACCCTCCGGCCCGATCAGGATCGCCCACGGGCCGCTGTCGGTCGGGAGGGCAGGGACGTGTCCCGCCAGCCCTTCGTCGCAAAAGAGGATACGGCGCGCCGGGTCCCAATCGCGCAGCACATCAGAGAGCTTCGCGATTTCTGCAATCTCAGGCACCCAAGTGCCTCCACACTGCTCTGCCGCTTCGATCGCCGTCGCCCGTAATTTATCGACCCGCACGCGCTTGGCGTCTTGAGTATATTCGGTCTGAACAGGCACGACCCGCGCCGCCCCCAGCTCAACCGCTTTCTCAACAGTGAAGGCAAAGCGTTCGCGGCGGATGGGCGCGGCCAAAAGCCAAAGATCAGGCGGCAATTGAAGGGGCGCTGAGCGTTCGGTGCAGGTCAGTTCCCCGTCTTTGCGTCCTGCGGCCACCACGTCGGCCTGCCATTCCCCATCGACACCGTTGAACAAAGCCACCGCATCGCCCGGCTGTAATCGCATCACACCAAACAGATAATGCGCCTGCTCCCGCGACAGACGGACCCTTTGCCCCGCCGCCAAAGGATGTTCTACATAAAGCCTGATTTTCGCGCTGCCCCGTGCCATGAGAGGGACCATATGACCAGCCAGAGCGGGACGCCAGAGCCACAGACGCCCCCGAGCGTTGCGGATGCCGTCAAGGGCAATTGGGTCGACACGATAGCCCCAGAACGCAGCCGACCGTTTCTGCGGCTTAGCCGGGCAGACCGGCCGATCGGGACGTGGCTTCTGCTGCTGCCGTGCTGGTGGGGACTGGCGCTGGCGATGCTGTCGACGGGCCGGGCCGGGTGGTTTGACCTCTGGATCGCGGTGGGCTGCGCCGTCGGCGCGTTCCTGATGCGCGGGGCAGGGTGCACGTGGAATGACATCACGGACCGGGACATTGACGGATCCGTGGAACGCACCGCCAACCGTCCGATCCCGTCTGGGCAAGTGGGCGTGCGGGCGGCCTTGATCTGGATGTGCGCGCAAAGCCTGATCGCGCTCATCATCCTTTTGACGTTCAACACAAACGCGGTGCTTCTGGGCTTTGCCTCCCTGATCCCGGTTGCGATCTATCCCTTCGCCAAGCGGTTTACGTGGTGGCCGCAGGTCTTTTTGGGACTGGCCTTTAACTGGGGCGCGCTGCTGGCGTGGACGGCCCATACAGGCAGCCTCGGTTGGCCTGCGATTGCGCTTTACCTCTGCGGCATCGCATGGACGCTGTTTTATGACACGATTTATGCCCATCAGGACGCTGAAGACGACGCGCTGATCGGGGTGAAATCCACAGCCCGCCTGTTTGGCGACATGACCCCGAAATGGCTGCGTCTGTTCTTGCTGGCCACGGTGTCCTTCATGGGCGTGGCTATCATCGGCGTGGCGCTCGACCTCTCGGTTCTGGCGCTGGTCGTGGCGTTGGGTGGCCCTTGGGCGATGGGCTGGCATCTGGCGTGGCAGTTGCGTAGCTTCGATGCATCGGACGGGGCAGGCCTCCTGAGGCTGTTTCGCTCGAACCGCGATGCAGGCCTGATTCCCTTGCCGTTTTTCGCCGTCGCGCTGTTCCTGTGATTGATCGCCGCGCCCCGACCATTTAAGCGGGGGACCACTGCCCCAAGCGGACCATGTAGATTATGCGTCTCTCAGAGCTCTTTATTCGCCTTGTTGCCTTTGGCCTTGCCGCTGTGATCTGCGTCTTTGCCGCCCGCATGGTTGTGTCCACCGTTGAGGCGCGGTCGGTGGAGGCCGTGCAAGAAGCGCTCATCGACAATGATCATGCGTTCGCATCCGTTTTGGGGGATGGCTTGCAGGTGATCCTTGAGGGGGAAGCCGCCTCAGAGGCGCAACGCTTTCGCGCCATCTCCGTCGCGGGCACGATGGTCGATGCAAGCCGGGTGATCGACAATATGTCAGTCGCCGAAAGCGCCGGTATTCAAGCGCCGGATTTCGCGATGGAGATTCTGCGCAATGACAGTGGCATCACCATCATCGGCCTTGTGCCCGCCAACACGGATCGGGATCGCCTGACAGCCGATCTTGGCCGCATCGCGGGCGAGGCGTCCGTTGCTGACCTGCTGGAATCCGCAGATTATGAGGTGCCAGAGGGCTGGGACGACGCCACAGAGTTCGCGATCCGGGCCCTTCGGCAATTGCCACGCTCAAAGATCTCTGTGCGTGCGGGGAATGTTGTGATCGAAGCCATCGCCGATTCCCCGGAAGAGAAGGCCCGCCTTGAAACCAGCCTGCGCCAGTCGCGTCCCACCGGGGTCCAGCTTGCGCTCGACGTGTCCGCGCCCCGTCCGGTTGTTTCGCCCTTTGTGACCCGCTTCATTCTCGATGATGACGGCGCGCGTTTTGAAAGCTGCGTTGCGGGAACACCCGAGGATGCAGACCGGATCGTTGAGGCCGCTGCAGCTGCGGGTGCGGAAGGCCGTTTGGGATGTACTATCGCGCTTGGGTCGCCGACAACGCGCTGGGCTGATGGCGTCGTGCAAGCGATTGCCGCTGTCGAAGAAATGGGTGGTGGGACTGTGACACTGTCCGACGCCGACATAACCCTCGTCGCCACGCCACGCACTGTCGCGGGCAACTTTGACCGCATCGCGGGTGAGCTTGAAAACCGTCTGCCTGAGGTTTTTGCCCTCGAAGCGATCCTGCCCGAAATGCCGTCCCCGATCGATCAGGGCCCGCCGCAATTCATCGCCACGCTCAGCCCCGAAGGCCTTGTGCAGCTTCGGGGTCGGGTGCCCGATGACATCACCAACATGACCGCCGAGAACTTCGCGCAGGCCAAGTTCGGCTCTAATGAGATTTCGATGGCGACCCGTGTCGTTGACGGTCTGCCCGCGGGCTGGCCGGTTCGGGTGCTCGCCGGGATTGAGGCGCTGTCGCAGCTCTCTAACGGGTCGGTGATCGTAGAGCCGGACCGCGTCGTGGTGCGCGGCAACACCGGAGTTCCGGATGCCAGTGCTGAAATCACGCGGCTTCTCGTGGACAAGCTCGGCTCATCTGAAGAATTCGAAGTCGAGGTGACCTATGTCGAAGCGCTCGACCCGATTGCGGCCCTGCCGACCGAGGAAGAATGCCTCGAACAGATCGTCTCGGTGACAGACAGCCGAAAGATCACCTTCGATCCCGGCTCTGCCAATATCGCGGGCGAGGGTGCGGCGATCCTTGATGATATCGCCGAAATTCTACAGCGCTGCGCGGACCTTCGGATTGAGATTGCGGGCTACACCGACAGTCAGGGCTCCGAAGAAGGCAACCTGCGGCTCAGTCAACAACGGGCGAATGCGGTGCTCGATGCACTGCGCGTGCGCCGGGTGCCGGTGTCGGGCTTTGAGGCGATTGGCTATGGCGAAGCCGACCCGATTGCGGATAATGAGACCGAAGAAGGCCGCGAGGCCAACCGCCGGATTGAGTTTTCGCTGATCCTGCCGGAAAGCACGGACGAATTGTCCGGGCTGGAGCAGATCGAAGCGGAAGCTGCGGCGCAAGAGGCGAGTGAAAACGACGCGGAAGAGGACGCAGCGAGCGAATGAACAGAACCGAATTCATTGTCGCCACCGCGATCATCCTCTTCGTGGCCTTTGCGCTGGGCTGGTTCGCCAGCTGGCTGGTGAACCGTTTCACCCGTGTCTCCAAGGCTGAAGTCGGTGAATTGGACCGCATGGCCCAAGCCCTCCACGAAGCCGAAGAAACCCGCGATCAGGCGATCACGTACCTCCAGCAACGCGAGGCCGAGATCACCAACCAGCTCAGCCAGACCGAGGCCGAACTGCGCGCCGCCATGGACGGCCTGCGCGACGCGCGCCAAGAAGCGGAAGAGTTGCGGGGTCAGATCGGGCGACAGGCGGGGTAGGGGCGCTTTGCGGGACGAAGCTGACTTTGGCCCTCAGCAATTCAATGACCGCTTTTGGAGGCCTCGAGAGACCAACGGCATTGATCTGCTGTTTTCATCTCATGGTAATTTCGGTGCCTTAACACCCCAAGCACGGGCTTTGAGCACAACAGGTCCGTCGGTCCCCAAGTTAGCGGCCAGACGGTTCTTCAATTTGATACGGTCATTCTCGGATAGGCTCATGCAATATCCTGGTGCTGGCCCCGCCCCCAAGGTGAAAGGGTGCCAGAATGCTTCGAAGTCGGGGAACTCGGTTTCTGTTTCGATTGCGGAGATCTCCACGTTCTCCAGACTGACATCTGCACACATTTGCGTCAGTCCCTCTTTGGTGCAAAAGGGAAACCGCGCACTTTCATCCAGTTCCGCCGCCTCAGGATCAACCTCGGCTGCGGCTTTCCAGAAGGCGTCGATGAAACCCATGCCGCCCCCTGGATAGTCCCAGACGTAGAACGACAGCAGACCACCCGGGCGCAGCACCCGCAACATCTCCTCCAGTGCTGACCGTTTGTCCGGGATGAAGTTCAGCACAAGCGCAGAGACCACGATATCCGTCGAACTATCGGGCCGGGGCAATTCCTGGGCCTTCGCCACTTTGAAATCGGCACGGCTGTCCTGAGTGCTGTTCTTCGCGTGCGCAACAAACTCCGGCGATTGGTCAGTCGCGAGGATACTGGATGGTGCGGCGGAGGTCAGGATCGCGTTCGTCAGTGCCCCGGTGCCGCAACCGATTTCTAGCCAATCTGCGTCCGCTGGAGGAGACAACCACTTCAGAAATACAGCCGCTACCTTTCTGCTCCACCTCCCCATGTAATGTTCGTAACTTTGCCCAGCACTCCAGCTGTCGAATTCAGAATTCTCAGTCATCTCACCCTCCTTAGGTTTCGGGCGCGATGTGTGATAGAGCTTTGCGTCCGGGGGGAGCATAGCATGAATTCTGACAGAGAACTCATTTCAAACGGCAATCCGATGGAGGCCGTGGTTGGCTTCTCGCGGGCGGTCAGGGTTGGACCGTTCATTTCGGTCGGTGGGACCGCGCCAGTTGATGCGGATGGCAAGACAGTTGGTGTCGGCGATGTGGCAACCCAGACCCGCCAGTGCATCGGGTTGATCAAAGCGGCTCTTGAACATGCTGGTTCGGGTTTGCAGCACGTCGTGCGCACGCGGGTCATCTTAACCGACATTAACAATTGGAAGGCTGCGATTGATGTGCGCAAGGAGTACTTTCGCGACATACGACCCGTCGACACAATTATGGCCATCGACCGATTTGTGAACCCGGAATGGTTGGTGGAAATCGAAGCCGATGCCGTGATTGATGGTTGGCAGACTTAGCTGTTGCTGACTTTCGCTGTGTCGCAGAGCCGTGGGCGGTGTGGGCTCGGAGCAGTCTTTCGCCGCACCGGCTCACAACCCCGCCATCATCGCCTGCAAAATCTCTTTCGCGTTGTCGCTCGCCCAATCCGCGTCGCCAATCAGCCGTGCGACCTCATACCCGTCGGGATGCATCACAATCGTCACCGGCAGGCCAACAACGCCCATATCGCGGGTGAAGGCGGAATTGGCGTCGGTGTGCAGGGGCAGGTTGTCGACGCCAATCTCGGCCAGAAACCGTTCCATCGCGGGGCGCTGGTTGGGGCCAGAGGCAATCGTCACGACCTCAAAATCCCCGCCGCCAAATTCGGTCTGAAGCTCAGACAGATGCGGCATTTCCTTGCGGCAGGGTGCGCACCACGTGGCCCAGAAATTCAGCACCACCCATTTCCCCTCATAATCGGCCAGCGTCAGCTCTGTTTCACCATCCTCATGCAGGAACGGCACGGTGCTGCCCCGGTTGGTGCCCACCTGTAGCTTGAGCATGTCGCCCTCGCGCATCGCCTCATACGCGGTAAGGTCCAGCTGGGGCACGTCTTGGGGGCTTTCGCGCCCCGACAAGGCCAAGTATAGCCCACCGGCAAGACCGATGACGGCGGCTGCTGCAAAGATCAGGGGCTTTTTCATCGGGGTAGCCTTTTGATTGGGACGAAGCTGATGTCGGATAAAAAATCGTCAAATGCAATGTGGGGCGGGCGCTTCGCCGCAGGGC
>JBCBCS010000191.1:0-6645 GCA_038530475.1 Pseudomonadota bacterium | reverse complement strand
TGCGGACCGTGGCCACATGGTCAATATTCACACCGAGACGCAATTTGGACATATCTGAGCCCTCCTTCTGGACTGAGATATAGGGCGATCAATCGCCTCCGTCAGCCGGATTCTGCAACTTGCTCAACTTCGCGCGGAGAATCTTGCGGCGGCGGTTCTGATAGGCGGTGATCAGCGGCACGCTCAGATAGTAACAGATCGTCGCCGCCACGATGCCCGGTAGGATGCCCCCGACAAGATAAGGATAGAACACCTCTTGGTTGAAGCGAAGCAAACCACTCCAATCCATCTTCTCGTGGGTGAAGATGGCCAGAAGGTTATGCCACAGATCCTCAAACGCATTACCAAACTGACAGCCGATCCCGCAAAACTCCTGCCCGTCGGGACCGTCCAGCAGATTACGATCAAGCCGTGTGCCCAAGAGCCAGTGCCCTGTGGTGAGAGAGGCATAGGCAATCGGGACGTAGGTCAGCGGATTTCCAAAGAAGGTCGCCATCAGCGCCGCGAGGATGTTGCCCCGCATGATCATCGCGATCACAGCCGAAACCAGAAAGTGGAGGCCGTAAAATGGCGTAAAAGTCGTGAACACCCCGGCCCAGATGCCACGCGCGATCTTTTCGGGCGTATCGGGCAACCGGCGGACACGGTGTTTGACATACTGGGCAGCACGGCCCCAGCCGCCCCGCGGCCAGATCAGTTCCAGCAGAACACGCCAGATCGGTCGTCTGTCTCTGCGCCTGAAGACCACCTGTCGTCCGTTCCTTCATTCCTGACACGGCCCTTCGGCCAGCGTCTTAGCTGTGACGTTGCACCTGACCTGCCCGGTCCCTGTCGCGGTGCCGCTCAATCGAGGCGACATTGCTGTCTGCACCCAGCGCCGTCATCAGCACATGCATATGGGCGACATCCCGCAGGTCAACTTCAATCAGTAACCTGTAGTAATCCGGTTTCCGATCAATGAATTGCAGGTCAGAAATATTTGCTTCGTTTTCACCGATCATTGTACAGATGCGGCCGAGAACCCCTGCATCGTTCGTGATCGTCATCTCAAGGGTGACCGTATAGACCGGCGCGTGACGGCCTTCCTGCCAGTGCAGATCGATCCATCGGTCCGGCTGGTCTTCAAGATCGGCAAGCACGTCGCAGTCAATGGCATGGACGACAACGCCCTGACCCCGGTAGGTGATGCCGACAATCCGCTCGCCCGGAATAGGCTGGCAGCATTGTCCGCGTCGGTGGGTCTGATCCGCCTCAAGCCCGATAACGGCGCGCCGTTCTTCGACCTCGGCACCGTCTGAATGCGCGAGATCAGGATAAATCGCGCCCACCACATCGCGCGACGTGATCTCCGCCGCGCCAACCTGTTCAAGAAGGTCGTCAATCTGCTTCAACCCAAAGGATGTCGCGGCCGTGCGCAACGCTTTGTCGGTGGCACGTTTGCCGATGTTTTCGAAGGACACCCGGACCAGTTCCCGACCCAGCCGGATGAACCGTTCCCGGTCTTCTTCGCGCAGCGCCCTGCGGATTGCTGTTTTGGCTCGGCCCGTCACTGCAATATCGATCCAGGTGGCCTGCGGCGTCTGTCCTTCGGCGGTCACGATGTCCACCGATTGGCCGTTCTTCAGGCGGGTCCAAAGCGGTACGCGCAACCCGTCCACTTTTGCGCCAACGCATGCATGCCCGATCCGCGTATGGATGGCATAGGCGAAATCGATCGGCGTCGCGCCGCGCGGCAGTTTGATCACATCCCCCTTCGGCGTGAAGCAGAAGACCTGATCCTGGTACATCTCAAGCTTCACCATATCGAGGAACTCGTGGTGATCATCGTCTTCATCGACAAAGCGTTCGGTCAGTTGTGCAATCCAGCGTGCGGGATCGACCGCGAACCGGTTTTCGACCCGCTCCCCATCGCGGTAGGACCAATGCGCCGCGACCCCGGCCTCTGCCACCTCGTGCATCTCCACTGTTCTGATCTGCACTTCGACGCGCTTCCCGTCTCGCCCTGAAACGGTGGTATGCAGCGACCGGTATCCGTTCGTCTTTGGCTGGCTGATATAATCCTTGAACCGCCCCGGCACGGCAAACCAGCGTTGATGGATTGCCCCGAGGGCCGCGTAACAATCCGCCTCGGTTTGAGTGATGATACGGAATCCGTAGATGTCGGACAGACGGCTGAAGCCCTGGTCCTTTTCCTGCATCTTGCGCCAGATCGAATAGGGCTTCTTGGCGCGGCCATAGATGTCGGAGGCGATCCCGGCCTTGTCCATCTCATGCTCCATATCCGCGGTGATCTTTTCGACCACGTCACCGGTTTCCCGCTGCAATGTGATGAACCGCCGGATGATGGAATTGCGGCCTTCGGGGTTGAGGACACGGAACGCGAGATCCTCAAGCTCTTCGCGCATCCATTGCATCCCCATGCGACCGGCCAGGGGGGCGTAGATATCCATCGTCTCGCGCGCTTTCTGGGCCTGCTTGTCTGCACGCATCGATTTGATGGTGCGCATGTTGTGCAAGCGGTCGGCCAGTTTGACCAACGTCACGCGCAAGTCCTTGGACGTCGCCATAAAGAGTTTGCGGAAGTTTTCCGCCTGCTTGGTCTCGGTTGAGCTGAGCTGCAGGTTCGTGAGCTTCGTCACGCCATCCACAAGTTCAGCAATTTCGCGACCGAACCGGGCCTCGACGTCGGAATACGATGCCTTGGTGTCCTCGATCGTGTCGTGCAGCAAAGCGGTGATCAGCGTGGCGTCATCCATCTGCTGTTCAGCGAGGATCCCGGCCACTGCAATGGGGTGTGTGAAATAGGGCTCACCCGATTGGCGGTACTGGCCGTCATGCATCGCTTCGCCGAAGCGAAACGCATCGGCGATCATGTCGGCGTTTGTCTTGGGGTTGTAGGTCCGAACCAGCGCGATCAGATCGTCGGCTTTGAACATGCAGGTACGGACCCCAATTCTTGGGCCTTACTTCTGGCCTTGTGCTTCCATCAGAGCGCGCAGGAGCTTTTCTTCGCTCATGTCGTCATCGTCGGGCTTGTCAGCTTCCGGCGACCCGCCACCCATCAAAAGGGCCATGGAATCTTCTTCCGGCTCATCAACTTCGATCTGGGTCTGGTTGGCTTCGATCATCCGCTCACGCAGGTCGTCGGCACCCTGAGTCTCATCGGCGATCTCACGCAGCGCAACAACAGGGTTCTTGTCATTGTCACGGTTGACCGTGATCGCACCACCAGCAGAAATTTCGCGAGCACGATGTGCCGCAAGCATCACCAATTCAAATCGGTTCGGAACCTTGTCGACGCAATCTTCAACGGTCACGCGGGCCATGATGCTCTCCAGTCAGTCGTTTCAACGGGGTCAGAACCCGCTACCTAGTGTCTTGACACCTTAAACACAAGTTGATTCGCGTCATTCAATCGCACGAACCTCCCGGCGTTCCTCAACCGGACGATCGAGCAGCATCTCAGCGACGCTGAGACCCAGAACAGGATGCCGCCACTCAGCAGCCACATCTGCCAGCGGGACCAGCACAAAGGACCGGTCCTGCATGCGAGGGTGAGGCAGAATCAATTCCGTCGGCGCAGACGTTTGCTGCTGATCTAACGGCAAACAGCGCCAGTGGCTAAATTCCTCAAGATCAGGGCAAACCAGATCGTCGATCGCGATCAGGTCAAGATCGATGGTCCTTGGCCCCCATCGTTTGTCTCTTGTCCGGGCGAACTGCGATTCGATCTCGTGCAGGGCCGACAGCACATCCGGTGCCGCAAGACTGGTGTTGAATGCCACGGCAGCATTGATGAAATCGGGGCCAGATCCAGCCGGAAACGCCGGGGTAGTATAGAGCCTGCTTTGACGTAACTCTTCGAAGATCTCACCGAGAGACGCAATTGCATCCAACACCTGCTCACCCGGCGAACCCTTGTCAGATGACATGTTGCTACCCAGCGTAACAAGCGCATTTCTGCTTGGTCCGGCTGTTCGGTCTTGCCCCATGTTACAATTCCCTTACATACGGGACAGGCGCAGGCAGGTACCACTCACCACTCACCACTCACTCTCCTGCCTCTGCCGTCATTTGAAAGGACGACATTATGTTTTATCGTGATGAGCGTTTAGCTTTGTTTATCGACGGGTCCAACCTTTACGCAGCCGCGAAGGCCCTTGGTTTCGATATCGACTACAAGCTCCTCCGCCAAGAGTTTATGCGCCGGGGCAAGTTGCTTCGGGCGTTCTACTATACGGCGCTTCTCGAAAATGACGAGTATTCCCCAATTCGCCCGTTGGTGGACTGGTTGCATTATAATGGCTTCACCATGGTGACGAAGCCCGCCAAGGAATTCACGGATTCCATGGGCCGCCGCAAAGTGAAGGGCAACATGGACATCGAACTCGCTGTCGATGCCATGGAGCTTGCACACCATGTAGACCACATCGTGCTCTTCAGCGGTGACGGCGACTTCCGACCGCTGATTGAAAGCATCCAACGCAAAGGCGTCCGGGTGTCTGTCGTGAGCACCATCCGGTCCAATCCGCCAATGATCGCAGATGAGCTTCGCCGTCAGTGCGACAACTTCATCGAACTTGATGAGCTGCGCGATGTGATCGGAAGACCGCCGCGTGAACCTCGCGAAGAGGTCCGACGCGAAAAGGTCGACGAGGAAGAGTAAGGAACAGGGCGTCAGGTTGACGCCCTTTTTCGTCGCCGAATGGCCTTGCCGGTCTGGACGACGCAACGGGGCGTCCTTAGGTTGCGGTCAACGAAAGGTGACACCATGACGAAGCCGCCGCTCAACCTCTACCTCGCCGCGCCGCGCGGCTTCTGCGCCGGCGTCGACCGCGCCATCAAGATCGTCGAAATGGCGCTTGAGAAGTGGGGCGCGCCCGTGTTCGTGCGGCATGAGATCGTCCACAATAAGTTCGTCGTGGACCGCCTACGGGACATGGGGGCTGTTTTTGTCGAAGAACTGGATGAATGTCCGGATGACCGGCCTGTCGTCTTTTCCGCCCATGGCGTGCCGAAGGCTGTGCCGGCCAAGGCGGCCGAACGTGAGATGGTTTTTGTCGATGCGACCTGCCCCTTGGTGAGCAAGGTCCACATCGAAGCCCAGCGCCATTCGGACAACGGATTGCAGATGATCATGATCGGCCATGCAGGCCACCCTGAAACCATCGGCACGATGGGGCAATTGCCCGAAGGTGAGGTTTTGCTCGTCGAAACGGTCGAGGATGTGGCGGTGGTCGATGTGCGCGATCCGGACAAGCTCGCCTTCGTGACCCAGACCACCCTGTCGGTCGATGACACAGCTGACATCGTTGCGGCACTTCAGGCCCGTTTTCCGGCGATTGTCGGGCCACATAAGGAAGACATCTGTTACGCCACGACCAACCGACAGGAAGCCGTGAAAGCCGCCGCACCGAAATGTGATGCGATGCTGGTTGTCGGCGCTCCGAATTCGTCAAACTCTCAACGGCTGGTCGAAGTCGCGCGCCGTGCTGGCTGCGACTACAGTCAATTGGTCATGCGAGGGGACGACATCGATTGGCGTGCGCTCGAGGGGATCAGATCGGTGGGCATCACCGCCGGGGCGTCCGCCCCTGAAGTGCTGATCAATGAAGTGATCGATGCGTTCAAAGACCGTTACGACGTCACGGTCGAGGTGGTTGAGACCGCGGTCGAGAATGTCGAGTTCAAAGTCCCGCGCATTCTGCGGGAACCTGCTTGATCGCTTTCTGGGTTTCCCCTGAGGCCACATTTTGACATTCCCACCGAATACCGCACACTCCGTCATGCGATGAATTCAACGTCAGTGTGATTGGAGCCCGCCTTGTTGTCTGCACAGTTCTTAGTGACCGCACTGGTCGTTGTCCTCGCCCCAGGAACCGGAGTTGTTTACACACTGGCCCTTGGTCTGGGTCGAGGGCGTCGGGCGTCATTGTGGGCCGCACTTGGATGCACCTTCGGGATCGTGCCGCATCTTGCGGCGGCAACGCTCGGGTTGGCAGCGGTGCTGCACACTTCTGCGGTCTTGTTCAACATCGTGAAGTTTGCAGGCGTCGCCTATCTTCTCTGGCTGGCATGGGGCGCGCTGCGTTCCGGCGGGGCGTTGCGCGTCGATCCGGATCGCCAGCAAGAGCCCGGTCTTCGGATTGCCCGACGTGGCGCGCTGATCAACATCCTGAACCCGAAACTCTCCATCTTCTTTCTGGCGCTGCTGCCCCCGTTCCTGAGCGGCAACGCCGCAACTGCAACGGCTGAGATGGTGCTGTTGGGCAGCGTTTTCATGGCGATGACGTTTGCTGTCTTCTGCCTCTATGGCATCTTCGCTGCCTCGGTCCGGTCCTGGCTATTGGCAAGCGAACGGGCGATGGCGTGGCTCAACCGCACCTTCGCGGCTGTCTTTGGGGGGTTGGCGCTCCGGCTCGCGTTTGAGCGGGCATGACCGATTATGTGTGCTTTGACGGCGCCGTTGAGCCCATGGAATGGGGTAATGCAACCTACACCGTGCTCCGAATTCCGCCGGACGTCATTGACGCGCTCGGCCCGACCAAACGGGTCGAGGGCGAGATCAACGATCAGCCGTTCGAGGCGGCGCTTAATCCGGCAGGTGGTGTCTGGTATCTGATGGTGCCAAAAGGCGTGCGAGAG
>JBCBCS010000190.1:0-6690 GCA_038530475.1 Pseudomonadota bacterium | reverse complement strand
GTTTGCGCAGACGAACCTGGGGAACCAGAAAGAACATTGGCACGGTCGAGAGACCATTTCCCGTGGCCAGCGCGCGCTTGCTGCGCGAGCGCACATAGCCGCCACGCTTCCCACGCGACAGCCGCTGGTTGTCCACCACCAACAGCGAAACACCGGATCGGCGGTAGACAAACCGCAAAGGGCCAAAGCGGTTCTCCGGAAAATTGGAAGGCGTCAGCCGCTTTCCGCCTTTGCCGCGTTTCGGGGCTGCCGGGGTTGGGATGGCCAACCAAAACCCCTCCTTCGAACGGATGCGGACACCCCGATCAAAGGCAGAGATCAAATCCTCGGCCTTGGTCCACACCAGCCCCGCTGCCTCAAGCGACGTGCCGTTTTGCGGGTAGGTCCGCGATCGCCAACTGCGGGCGAGGCGTGTGCCCAAATTGCCTCGGATCACATCTCGACGCAGCGCATGTTTGACATCGTCGGTTGTGTCCTTGACACCATGCGTTACGGCACGTTCAGCCGTCAGCAGCTCCTCACGCATGAAGGCCTCAAGGTCACCGCGCACCGCGGCTTCCAAACGAAAATCACGCATCCGCAGGTACCAGGTCCAAAACCCGCTTGAAGCGGCGCGCGTCTTCGGTGCGAACGTCTTGGACAACAAACCGATCGCTTCCCACAGCGAGAATGGTTTGCTTTCCAAAACCTTCGAACTCGGCGGCGCGGATCTCGTACTGATCCGTTTCGTGCTGGGTCATCAATGATCCAACGCGCTCGATGTCATCGGCCAGAAACGGCAGCAGCTTGACATCGCGGGCCACGCCGTCGGGGTCCAATACACCATCCACGCCATGGTGAATGAAGGCCGCGTCAACGGCCCTCTGAAAGGCGGTCGCGCCCATAATCAGTCTTCAGCTTTCTTGGCTGCCTTTTTGGCGGCGACAATGTCACCTTTCCCTGCCTCTTTGAGATCGTCGGCGACGCTTTGGCGAACGGGGCCTTCCCAGCCTTTAGGCAAGGTACGGGTGGACGATTCATCCACGCGATAGGTAAATTCGTCGATCGTTTTGACGACGACCATGGTCTCAGCTTTGGCCATTGTTGGAACTCCTTGGAAATGAAAAGCGCCGCCAAGAATCCTGGCGACGCAAGGTGGTGCGAGATGAGCGGAGCAGGTCCGGGTTAGGTGGTGCCTTCGACCAAGGTCGCCGGGCGCATGCAGAACGGCATGGTCTGCATCATCGCCTCAACATCCACGTACCGGTTTTCCTGAACGTCGCGGATGACCTTGGAATAGAACGGTTGGCCGGGTTGGTTGACCAATTCCATGTAATCCGCAGAGCCGTTGAAGTCGCGGAAGGTCTGCCGCGTTCCACGCGGGAAAAACCGCGCCTTGTTTTCATCAACGAACGAACGGGTCACCACCGTGCCGTCTTCTTGGGGGACGTCGGCCTCGCCCAAGTATTCTTTCCACATGATGCCGCCGAACTCGAACCCATCCGAGGTATCATCGCGCAGCGGGTCACCGCCGGTCAGATTTTGGAAGTACTTGTAGCGTTCCTTGAAATCGGCATGCCCCATCAAGGCATCCGTGTAGCCGGGATGCAAAAGCGCTTGCACACCGGTCATCACGTCGCCCTTCAAATTGATTTTGATGTGACGCGTCACTTGGCGGCACTTTTGCATCAGATCGGTGCTGGACGTACCGAATGCGAAGGAAACCGACTTTTCGGTGATCCCGAATTCGTCAAAGCAATTGACGATTTCCGAGCCATCTGCATCCAGCACTTGCCCCTTCAACGCGCCGCTGCGCAGATACTCGCGCGTGACATCCGTGCTGCCACGAAGCTCGGACTGGCGCTCCGCGACTTCATCGCCCACCTGTTTCAGCTCGGTTTCGGACCTGAATGCCCGGATCCCGTCGATGTCATCGGCTGTGATCTTGGACTTCAGGCCAAAGCGCTCGGTGGAAATCTTGCGCATTTTACGCTTGCCGCGTTTCTGACCGGGCAAAGGCGTGCCCCGTGCCGACGATTGCACGAGCTGAAGATGCCCTTGGTGGCTTTCGATCGAGAAATCGACGCCACGAATGGATCGGGCCGCGAAGATGCCCATTTGACCGATCAGTCCCCACTGGTTTGGGATGATGCGGATCGCTTCCGAAAGCTCAATGGCCCGGAACGCATCGTTGTTGAAGATATCCATATGGGCCATGTTGGGCCTCCTTTTACGAATTGGATGGGATGGTTGGGGTGAGGGCGTTAGTCCTCGATGATGCCTGCGACCTTGAGCTGCTGCATGGCTGCCGAGCGCTTTGCTTCGGTGTCATGGCTGGCATCGAAGGTCAGACCGCCGCGACGCACACGAGCGTGCCGGGCAATGACGACAGCTTTGACGGCTGCGGTTGCAGCCTTGGCGTCGTTCAGCAAAACAGCAACCGCCGTCTCTGTACCATCTGCGGCACCGTTGCCAGCCGGGGCATACTCCCCTGACGCGGTGATTTGGCCAAGCACGGTGCCCGAGGCCAGATCTGCACCTGCCGCAATGGTGACATAGTCGCGGCTGTAGCGATCATCCGCCTCGGTCAGCAGCCAATCGCCAGGCGTTGTGCCTTCAGTGAGGGTGTTCATCAAACTTCTCCATTTCAGTGAGGGTTGGTGGTGGCGTCGAACGCCGATTAGCCGGTGGTGCCCCAGCGCTTTTGCTGCGCGGCCAACACCGGGTTCGCGGGCGCGTTCGCATCAACACCCGTCGTGCCGTCGAGGTCTGTGTCCTCTTCCTGCATCACGGGCGTGAGCTGCCCGGATGCGGACGCCGCAGCACCCGCCGCCAAGACCGTCTTGGCCCCTTCCACCGACATGCCAGGCATTTTGGCAAGCGCGTTGGCCTGTTCCTCGCGACCCTTGGCCTCGTCGCAGGTGAGGATGCCCATGATGCGCTCCCGCTCATCGGCCACAGCATCGGCGCTGGTGTTCGACGTGTCTGCCGCTGGCTCTTGGACACCTGAATCGGGTGCGGGCGCACTGGGCGTTTTTGCCGCTGGTGTGGCCTGCGTCGTGTCCTCGGTCTCCGGTGTTTTTGTCGTGGTTGTCATTGAGACAGTTCCTTTCGTGGTTGCGTAGATGGTTGAGCCGCTTTTTGCGTCTGCTGTGGTCAGAAAGTCCTTGAAAGCATCCGCTGGGCTGGCCACTTCATCGGCCAAGCCAACCTCCAGTGCCGCCTCACCCAGAAAGCACTGGGCCTCTGTGGCCAGCGCCTGCTCGGTTGTCAGACGGTCGCCGCGACCAGCGGCCACAGTCTCGGCAAAGATCTGGCGCAGGCTTTCCATGTCAGCCTTGAGATTGTCGCGCACCTCGTTTGGCAGCGGCTCATAGGGGTTCGCGTCCGCCTTGTGATCGCCCGCCGCGATGATCGACACGCGGATCCCCACGTCGCTCAGTTGCTGGCTGTAGTCGACGTGCAAGCAAATGACGCCGATGGACCCAACGCCGCCCGCTCGCGGCACGATCACTGTGTCGGCTTGGCTGGCCAAAGCATAACCTGCGGAAAATGCGTGGTCGGAGACGAAAGCGGCGACCGACTTTTTCTCGCGCGCAGCGCGGATCCGGGCCGCGAGATCAAAGCACCCCGCCACCTCGCCCCCAAAGCTGTCCACCTCCAAGGCGATGCCTCGCAGATGCGGGTCATTAGCAGCCGCATCGATCGCAGCGCCGATGCCTTCATAGGATGTCTCGCCCGAATAACTGCCGACCCATGCACCGCGATGGATCAACGTGCCTGTGATCGGTATCACAGCGACCCGGTCAATCACGCGGAAGGGAACCGCGCGACCGCTCCGGATCTCCTCGCCCATCCGGTCATCAAGGAGCGAGGCGAAGGGTTGCCGAGCTGGGGCGCTCGCCCCTTCCCCTGTCACGCCGACGAACTCGATCTGCTCGCTGCCAATCAAGCGCGGTCCAAGGCCGCGCACGACAGCGGCGGCTTTGCTCTGGGCAAGCAGAAGTGGCGTGTGAAACACACGCTGCGCAATTTGCGGATGTGGCATGTTTAGTCCTCGGGGCTTAATTGCGGACCGCCGTTGTGGCCCAACAGTTTGGCAAAGCTCTCTTGGATCGGATGCAGCGCGTTGTCGGGCATCATCTGGATCTCGCCCTTGATCTGCTCCATGTTGTCAAGGAAGTCCGACCCGGTCAGCTCTGCGGCTTCTTCTTCCAACGTCGACATGCCCAAAGCGACCCGCATCGCAGCGGCTTGGGCTTCTTTGACAGGATCGACAAACCCTTTGCCTGGCCCGATCCACTTGGTACGCGCATAGGCCGTCCAATTCTCATAGAAATTTGGGGCCGACGACGGCAACGCGATGTGACCGTCCACGATCATCTCTTCAAGCCAGGCCATAAAGAACGGCTGGCAAAAGCCCTGGGCAAAGGCGATGCGGCGCGAAGTCCAGCCCCGCCAGATCTCGATCATGGCCGCGCGAGCGCTCGAATAGTTTGTCTTCGACCAATCGCTGGCGAGCTGCTCATAGGAGATGCCCAAACCGCTGGCGATGTTGCGCAGAACTGCCGCCTCGAAATCCGCGAACTGAGCCGCAGGCCGAGCGGTTTGAACCATGCCGATCTCGTCGTTTGGGTACAGCATTGAGATGCGAGAACCGCCCAGACGGATGCTGTTCTTTCCGTAGAAATCAGCCCGCTCTTTCTGCATCTCAAGAAAGCCAGCAGTCGAATCTCCGTCTCCGGCGAACATCTCGTCCACCATCTCTGGCCCCATCGGCGATTTGATGAAAGCCGCCAGAACAGCATTGATCACCGCAGCCTGCAGCTCGACCCGCGCATAGTGATCCTCCATGCGCAGCTTCTCAACGATCGGGGCCAAGCGCGAAACGCCGCGCGTTTGACCGTCCCGCAGCTTGTCAAAGAAGTGGATCACCTGGGGGCGACCGCGCTGGGTTTCGCGGGCAATGCGTTTCCAATTGAATTGGCGGTCCAAGGCGATGTCGCTGTTGGGATGCCCTTGGCGGAAGTGGTAGCCCCGCGCCGCGCCGTCCCGCGTCAGATCAATGCCCCCACGCTGGAAAGGCGTGTCAGGCTGTTCGTCTGGGTTTGACATAAGGTCAGGGTCGACCAGGCGAAGGCAGGTCCGTGTCAACCGCGACGGCTTCCAAGCCACAACGCCAAGCGCTTCGCCCTCCAACAAATAGCCCCGGTAGGCTGTGCCAAACATTTGGCTCACCGTCTGGGCGCGCGTCACGTCCGCGAACTTACGTGGGTCGTCAGCGTAAGTGCGCCACTTGGCCTCAACCTGCTGTTTGAACTCTTTTGCCCATGTCGAGTCGAGACCAAGCGCGCGGAAGTCCGGCTTGCAGAGCGGTCGGAAATTTCCGCCGATGATGCTGTCGACTTCTTTGGCGACCGCGCCTGCAGCCCATCCATTGTTGCGGGCAAGGTCACGTGTGCGCGCTGTGATCTTGTCCCGCCCGCGCCCGATTTCCGCATCAGGAGGCAAGCGCGTGGGCTGAAAGCCCTGCATTGTATCGGCGGCCAGATCGGCAGCGACATAAGGGTGCGTTGCGTTGTTGCCGGTATCCCGAACCCCCGATTCAGCAGCGCGCATCTCCTTGATCCGCACCTTTGGATAGGACTGTTTCAAAACGTGACCCTCCGCGACATCCCTGCCCCGGACGTCTCACCGAGCTTGGTCTTCAGCTCGCGGATATACCGACGCAGCCGTGCCTCGCTGGCAGGCGAATATTTGGTCGTATGCCCTTCATAGGAAACCTCGACTTCGAGCATGCCCATGTTCAAGCGATGCAGAGCGTCTTCGGCCTCGGTAAGATGGGCGCGCAATTTTTCCTGGTCAGCCATTGCCTGCAAGGATCTCCGATAGCCGTTTGCGTTTCGTTGGTTTCGAGCTGGCCGCCGTGTCGGGGACACGCATGCCGATCTCGCTGTCGAAAAGGTCGCCTTGCGGTTCTTCCGCAGCTTGTCCGCGCTCGGCAGCCAAAGCGTCCCTTTGGTCGTCGGTCATGGACGCCCATCCTTTTCGCCGGGCACCCGCCTCGGCGTACATCTCTGTGTCCAGCACCTCGTTCCGGCGCGCCGGTTCCACCAGCTCCCATTTTGCCGTGACAACGCCTGACCGAGCTTTTGTCAGCACGCGCACTTCCGAGACGATCTGCCGATAAAACTCGTCGCCCAGCCCGCGTGCAAAATGGCAGTAGCCACGTTCAGCTGGGTCGAGCTGCTCCAGCCATTTGTAAAACTGGCCTTTCATGCTCGACACGTTCAGCAAAAACGCGCGCTTCTGACGCCGTTTGGCTTTCCCGTCGCTGCGGCGTTCAAACTTCATGGGCACCATCAGCGGCCCGTTCTGAGCGTTGGAACCTTTGACGATAATGACCCGGCTCCAAGGGTGCCTTTTGGCCCACGCCCAAACGTCGTCGGTATATGTCCCGCCGTCGATCGATAGAACGTCCAACCTTACCGGGTGTCCCAGCTCCGTCCGCCATTCCGCCGCCAAATAGGCGTCCAGCGTCTCGTGGCACTCTTGGGTGCTGATGTGGTGGGGGATAATCTTATACCCCACCGTGTAGCGGTGTCGGTTGCGGCAGAACGCCTTGAAATGCACCTCGGTCCGATCATCCTGGCAGTCCACGCCAGCCGCAAAGATGAACCCCGTCGCGGGCAGAACACCCATCGTGAGCGG
>JBCBCS010000189.1:0-6728 GCA_038530475.1 Pseudomonadota bacterium | reverse complement strand
ATGGACACGACATTGCAGGGCGGTGACAAGATATTTGTGGAAGAGGACGACCGAACTTTTCTGTCCCTAGGGGCTGCGGGAACGGAGGCCATTCATCCATTCCCGACTGCAAATGTGTCCGCACTCGATGCCTTGTCGATTGTCGGTGGCCTGTCGGATGAAAGGGCCAATGCGAAAGGCATTTTGATCCTTCGGACATATCCAACCCACCTGGTGACAGCGGATCGATCCGGCCCGGATCACCCGCGCACTGTATTTACGATCGACCTCACCTCTGCCGACGGCCTCTTTTCTGCAGGTCAATTCTACATTGAGCCGGGCGACCTGATCTATGTGACCGAAAGCCCAGTGGTCGGTGCGCGATCCGTCCTTGCTTTGCTTGGGTCAGTACTGGGGATCGTCAACTGAAGTCAGTTTAGGTAGCCGTGTCCGGATTTGCGTCCTGCACTGACGTCTCATGACTGTCGGGCAGGGGCCCTATCCAACGATTGATCGTATCGCTGGCGATGCTTTCATCGCCCTCTTCAATTGCGCGGCTGAGCGATTTCAAGGCCGCTGCAACCTCGATCTGAGACAGGTAAGGCTCGTTCGCGCGGAGAATTTTCGGATGCACAGTGTGTTCGAGCGCATGGCCGGACATAGTGAGTTGTTCGTGCAATTTCTCACCGGGACGGAGGCCGGTGATGATGATCTCAATATCCCCGTCCGGGTTCGCCGCGTCGCATACAGTGTAGCCAGCGCCCTCGATCATCTGACGTGCAAGCCGAAGAATCGGTACAGGCGCACCCATATCAAGCACATAAACCTCGGCCATTTTTTCGGAATCTGACCGGGCGGAATAGCTGCCTGACAAAAGCACCAGTCGCGCGGCCTCACTGAGGGTCATAAAGAAGCGGGTCACGTCAACATGAGTCAATGTCACAGGCCCGCCGCGCGCAATCTGCTCTTCGAATAGAGGGACCACAGACCCGCTCGACCCGAGCACATTGCCGAACCGAACCATGGCAAAGCGCGTTTTGTCGCTGCGCGTGGCGAGATCCTGCACGAGGAGCTCGGCAAAGCGTTTCGACGCGCCCATAACGTTGGATGGTCGCACTGCCTTATCTGTCGAGATCAAGATGAAGTGGCTGACCTCAAGGTCGCTGGCCGCCTCCGCCACGATCCGCGTCCCCATGACGTTATTGCGCAGTCCAGCAAGCTTATTCTGCTCGACTAGCGGGACGTGTTTGTAGGCAGCGGCATGAAAAATGATATCAATTTTGTTGTCCTGGATGGCACGTCTGACACCGTCTGGATCGGTCACCGATCCCATCACCGGCACGACTTCAACACCCGGGGGAGCGATCTCAAGCAGTTCGCGATTAAGTTGGTAAAGCGCAAATTCGCTGATTTCGAACAAAACGATGCGGCTTGGGGCGCAGCGCAGGACTTGCCGGGTCAGTTCGGACCCGATGGATCCGCCAGCACCGGTGATCATGATCGATCGTCCGGCATAGATATCACAGACGCCCGGCAATGCGTCATCAAGGTCTTCGCGGTTGAGGTAGTCGGATGGGTTCAATGGTTGAACCTGATCCAGCAGCTTGCCCTCACCAACAAGCGTCGCAAAAGACGGAAGCACGCTGACCTCACAGCCGACATCTTGTAGCCTGCGGGCAATGCGCGCCTGTTTGGGTCTTGAGATCGACGGCATGGCAAGCACCACGCGGTTGATAAGCTTTTCCTTGATCAACTCTTCGATCCGGACCGGCGCGTGGACCGGTAGGCCCGCCACGGTCAATTTATGGAAGGTCGGGTTGTCATCTACAAACGCGACGGGCTCAACAGCGTCGTCAGTCCCAAGGGCCGCTGCAAGTTGTAGTCCGGTTTGACCTGCCCCGTAGATCAGAACCCTCTGTCGCTCGAGTCCAGAAGTGTAGATGTCGACCAAAATGCTTCGCATGGTGATGCGTGCGCTTACGGCCAGAATGATCAGCACCATGGTGAAAATGATCAGAACGCCCCAACTCCAAAGGGGTTCAGCCGGGATATGGAGGGCAACACCGCCAGCCATTCCCACAATCGTTGCGAATGCCGCGGTCCGCAGAATGCCCTTTTGCTCATAGGCGTTGAGCTTGATGCGCGGCAGCCCCAAGCCCAACGACGCAACGAGCCCTGCGAAGATCATGGTCCCCAAAACGATTGCCGTATCGCTCGGGTCCGCCATCATCAGGCCAGGCGAAATCGTCCCGTTGATCAGCGTCGTCACGTAAAAAGAGATAGGAATAAGTGCGAGATCGACGAGGAGCAGGATGAACGTCTTCTGTTCGCGAGACAGATCAATCACCCAACTGTAGGCATATCTAATCGGACTTTTCACAGTGCCCTCAGTCTTTGGCCTGTTGTTTGAGAACGCACTGACAAAGCTGTCTCATTCATCAAACTGCGCAACACGTCCCTGGCCACCCGTTTCAAGCGCATCAAACAACTCCAGCGATAGCCGAGTCGGAGGATTTGCGCAAATTTCAGGCGAGGAAACGCGCGAAAAATCGCCAAAACCCTAAGAAACGGGCAGGTCATTAAAATGGCCCTCTTCTGAACATACCAAACGACATTCAGGTCTGTCGAAGCGTGTCGCCGATATTTAGGGTCGGCGAAAGTTCAATCACTTCGCCCTCCTGTGATGCGCCCTTGATGTTGCGGGCAGCGACCAGCCGGGCCGCGGTTACACCGATTTCCCGCCGGCAGGCGTCCATAGTCGCAAGGTGCCGGGGCAATCCTTCAAGAAGCTCCACCCCGTTGAACCCCGCAAGACCAATCTGGCCCGGAATATCGACGCCTTGCTCTTGCAGATACAAGAGCCCTCCGGCCCCGATCATATCGTTGGAATAGTACAGAAAATCGAGATCCGGGGTCCGCTTCAGCATTGCTTGCGTCATCTCCCGTCCCTTGGCGAGTGCCGATCCGCCGGAGTAAAACTCCTGGTCCGCGATCTCGATCCCGCCCTTGGCGAGTGTCTGAGTGAACCCCTCGAACCGTTTCCGCGCCCGGTGGTCGAGCGGCATCTTCGTGCCGAGAAAGCCGATGCGCTTGTAGCCCGCGTCCAGAATGGCCTCTGCCATCAAACGCCCGGCCCGGCGATGCGAAATACCCACCGCGCTGTCGACCGGTTCGCCGTCCGTGTCCATGATCTCAACGACAGGAATACCCGCTTGCGCTAACATCGCGCGAGAGGCATCGGAATGCTCCAGACCAGCGATGATCACGCCAGAGGGGCGCCAGGACAGCATCTCAAACAGCACCCGTTCTTCTTTTTCGGGCTGGTAATCGGTCACGCCAACCACTGGCTGCAACTCGGTCTCTTCCAACTCTTCACTGATGCCTGCCATGACCTCAGGAAAGACCATATTGCTGAGAGACGGGATAATCACGGCCACAAGGTTCACCCGCTGAGAGGCCAATGCGCCTGCGATTTTGTTGGGGACATAGCCTAGTCTGCGGGCTGCCTCCTGCACCTTTTCGCGGGTCGCGGCACTCACGTCGCCTTTGTTGCGCAAAACCCGGCTGACAGTCATTTCACTGACGCCGGAAGCTTCGGAAACATCGCGTAGCGTCAGCGGGCGCTTGGTCGGGGTCGTCACTGGGGTGCGTTCCTTCAGGTGGTTCCCTCCCTGATAGCCCTTTAGGGCGCTGTGTCCAAGACCTTGAGATTGCGCGTCGATCCGGGCAAACAGGAAAAACGGCCCCGTGGCTCAACTGGATAGAGCAGCCCCCTCCTAAGGGGCAGGTTGCAGGTTCGAATCCTGCCGGGGTCGCCATGTGGGGGTGGCGTAACGTGGTATGGCAAGTGAACTTGACGAGATGATCGAGTTTTCTGTCGCGCGGCTTGCGACAGAGGACAGTCGGGATATTAGATCCCTGGTGCGCGATCTAGCGATGCGGTGGCCATTGCAATCGGCTTTGTCATTGTCCTTTGCCATCAGTTCAGCGGCGTCGATTTATGAAGAAACAATGTCTTCCACTAGATCCGAAAGGGTCGTGGCGTCGGCCTATCAATTGGCGGCCCTGGTGGCGGCAGATGTCTTTGCTCTGGAAGCTATGGGGCAAACGCCCGCCAATTGTCAGGCGCTGCTGCACTTCTGGCGTCGCACCGATCCGTATTTTTTAGAACTTTGACGCCAGTCTCAGGAGGATGTCGGATTCTTCTCTCTGGCGCAGCATGAACCCCTTGAATTTAAGCCGAGCCCGTTTGCCCGTTTGCCGCTCAGGGGTCTTTTCTTCAGGGGCATCTGTCTTTTCGCGCTTCGCTGCCGCCGCGCGCTGATCCCAGGGTTGCCAAGGGCGGGTTGCATGGCTGCGGCCGTCGAGTCCGGGCGGATGGATCACACCACGCAGCCGCATCCGGTCGAATAATGCGTTGGCCTCTCTCAGGCTGACGCCGAATTTGTCCGATACGTCAGCCGGAGTGATGCCATTGTTCATCTGCGCAAAAACACAAGCCCATCCGTAATGAAACGCTGCGAGGCCCGGGGCAGTGCGGACCGCAACCGCCGGGGCCGACAAAGCCGGCACGGGGAGCGCTGTCAAACCCGCGCTGGCCGCTGCGCCGCGCAGGAAGTCACGACGTTTCATCGGGCTCGTCCTGTTTGGGTGCGTGTTCTTGAGCGATGCTGGCAGCATCCGCATCAGTGATCGGCTGCGCAATTGCGTCGTCATCCGACGCATTATCGCCAATCAAGCTCTCAACCTGCTCGCGCAGGGCCTTTGCCGCGTCTGTCGCTTTGCCGAATGCGCCGGGAACCTTACCCCGCGGATACATTGGGTTCACGGCGACGACCGATCCGGTTGCGCTGGTGTGGATCAAGTTGCGGCTGAGCAATTCACGCATCATGGCGTCAGCTTGTGGCGGCGTCAGGCGCAGCCATTTCTGTAACAGAGCCGGGCTCACCTCGTTGTTGACGCGGGCATAAAGCGCCGCCCAGCCGACCTGCATTGCGTTGACAGATGCGGCTGGGGCGGTGGCCACTGGGATGGCCTGTGCGGGCAGCGGCAGGACTGGGATCACAGTCGCTGCCCCGGCGGACCGAAGGAAATCACGTCGTTTCATGTGACATGAGATGGGTATGGGATGCTGACCCTTTTAGGGGAAAACCACCCAAAAACTCACCCATTTGGTGAATATAGTTTTGAAAAACAGTCGTTTAGGTCTCTTCAGACCATACGGATGACGTCTTTATCGATCGCCAGCATATAGCCCCGCCGCGCAATGTTGCGCACCAGAAGCTCCGAGATCATTTGGTTGCCTAGCGTGTCGCGCAGACGTTTGATCCGCGTGGCGCCAGCGGCCTCTTCGCAGTCAGCTGCTGACCGGCCAGAGATCACAGCCTCAATCTCAGCCCCCGACAGCACTTCGTCATCCATCCGCGCTTCGGCCAAAACGCTCAGCGTTTCAATCGCTGCGTCGGTCAGTTTGAACTCAAAGTTGTTGAGGTAGACCATGTTCTGATCACGGCTGATCAGGAGCGAGTTTACCTCGATCCCCTTACGCTCAATCTGGCCCATCCGACGATTCATCGCGATCAGCATCACCAGAAACGCCACGGCCGCAATCAGCATCGCCGTCGCGAAGACCAGCAGAACGAAGATCACGAAACGGTAGGAATCCAAAGTTTCGGAGAACGCGGTGCCCGATTGTGCCAGGATCTCCAGCAAACGAATTTCTGTCTGACCGGTAAGGTTCGCGTTCTCGACAAAAAGCTGCTCAACCCGCGCGTTGAAGGCGTTGGCATCCGGCAAGTTGAGGAACAACAGGATCGCAGCCGTGCCGAGGATCACGACGATCGCAGTGATCCCAAGCACAACAATGCGGTTGCCAGTTTGGCGCGCTTCAATAGCGGAGGTAGTAGTCTCCGGCACTCTCTTCCCTTTCATCAAGTCCGGCGCTGTCGAACACGCCTTCGATACTGAGCAACTGCCACTGATCCGCCGCCAGGCGCGGTGTGAGCTCGGTTGCCGCATCTTCGACTGTGCAGGCCCCATTGATCTGGGCGACACCGTAATGCAGACGCAGTGGATCGTCACGCTTGGCTTTGTAATCAGCGTAGCACTCGGCCTGCGCGGCCGTCGTCATAGCCAATAGGAGCGCGGAGAGGGGGAGAGCGTTTTTCATGACCAGACCATGGCGCGGCCTCTTCTGATATTCAATATCCGCCGCGTTTGGCGAGGCTGTCAGCCTATAACAACGCGGTGTTATTGAGCGGCGATTGCTGCAACCCCCATCGTTGATCCATCCCGACCGGCATTTGCGCCGGCCTCATCCACGAAAGGATCATACGATCATGCTCCAGACTTTAACCAAACCGCTGACCGCCGCAATTCTCTGCATCGCGCTTGGACTGACCTCGCTTGCGCCAGCCCCTGCCATGGCCGGCAATTCTGATGACGATGCACTGGCCGGTCTGATCGCCCTCCTTCTGTTCGGAGTTGCGGTTCATGAACTGCGCGACCGTGATCGGGTGACTCATCCCGCACCCACGCCGTCCAGGCCCGCCGCCGATTGGCGGATACTGCCCGAGAACTGCCTGCGCACCGTCATTCGCGCCAACGGCGAACGGATCCGGTTCTTTGGCCAGCGCTGCCTGAACAACAACTACGCTTATGTCGACAGCCTGCCAGAGAGGTGCCATGTGCGCTTTCGGACCATCAATGACCAGCGCCGTCAGGGTTTTCGCCCAAACTGCCTGCGCAAT
>JBCBCS010000188.1:0-6770 GCA_038530475.1 Pseudomonadota bacterium | reverse complement strand
CCACCGACCGGGCCAAGGCGGGCAATGCACTTTACGGGGCCTACGGGCAGGACTTTGAGTGCGCCGATGGTCAACGGGTGATGGTGATCGGCCTGACGGATCGCCAATGGCGCGGCCTCGTCGAAGCGACCGGAATGACAGATGACATGGCATCACTGGAGCGCCAGTTGGGGCTTTCTTTGCGCGACGAAGGCAATCGCTGGCTCCACCGTGCAGAGATTACAAAGCGCCTTGCGCCGTGGTTTGCCGCGCGCCGCGTTGACGATTTCGAAGAAGACTTCAACGCCCGCGGGCTCACCTGGTCGGTCTTTCGGACCGTGCATGAGGCGCTGGCCGAGGATGATGATCTGAGCACAGCAAACCCGATGTTCCAGGACATTCACCATCCCGGCCTCGGCACTTTCCTGACGCCTCGCCATCCCGCAGACTTCGGCGCCAACGACCGCGCCGATGCGACCCCTGCTCCGACGCTTGGCGCCCATACAGAAGAAATCCTTGGCGATGTTCTTGGCCTCGGGGACCGCGCGATCGGCACACTTTTTGACAAAGGTATCGTCGACGCACCGGGCCGCCGGGCCCAACCGACGGCGGCCTAAGCGCTCCTCTGCACCCCTGGCAGAATTGTGTAAATCCCCCGACGCCAGAAGGATTCACACCCCCCAGAGTTATGATGTCCTGCATCCAAGCGCCTGCAAGATGAGACGGCACGGTCTGCCCATTCGTATTTGCAGAGCGAATCCTTTGTGTCTTTCGATTGATGCCCCATATTTCGTATAATCCCGGCATTTGAGGGCCCAAAAACCAAGGATTGGTTGGGCAGCTCTGAACAACCAACAAATTTCCTTCAAGCAAAAGCTAGCGAATTGAAGATCAGATAATGAGAAAGAAAGACTCGTTCTTTTTCCTGGCGGAAGGAAATCAACGTTGGTTTGAGGGTAAGCCACACGCCGCGTTGTCGCAGTATGAAAAGGCGCGCGATTCACTGAGCCCCGATGCCTCAATCGAACACCGGGTGGATGTTCTTGGCGCACTTGCCCTTGCGCAATGCGAGATCAATGATTTCGCCTCGGCCTTGGCGCTCTATCCAGAAATCCATGAGATTTGCATCTCAAGCAATCATGATCCGGAACGCATTTTGCGGCAATGGGCAAAGGCACTGGAACAGACCAACGATTTTGACGGTGCCCGTGCGACATATGAAAAGGCCACACCTACGGCAGCGACCAGCGCGGATGATCGGTTGAAATGGCATCACGCTGTCGCACTGCTGGATTGGCGAGATGGGCGCCTGACAGACGCGCGTGATCACCTTGTTCGCGCGGTGGACCTATTCCCTGATAACACGGCTGAAGCAGTCCCGCTTGTCGGGATTCTTGGCAATGCCGCACTCTTTTCAATCGAACTGGGCAATGTCGGGCGGGCGATGCGTTTGGCCGACAGGATGTCCGGGATCATCCGAAGTTCAAACGAACTCACTCTCAGCAATACATTGATCCACTGTCGCGTTCGAGCGGCGCTTGCGCGGTTACGAGGTGACCAAGAGGATGAGTTGCGTCAGTGGAAAGTCGCCTTGGATGTTCTAGAGGTAAATGTGCCCGCCGACTGGGCCCGTCGGTTGGACATTGCCAACGAATACGTCCTTGCCGCGAAAGACAGTCCGGCCCGGAGCCAAGCTATCGCCGACATAGGGCAATTGGTAGAAGCTGCTCCGCCAGACATACAATGGTTAAGCTTGTTCTTTTTGGGCCGCCTTCTTCGTGAAGACGGAGATTTGAATGGCGCGAAAACAGGCATCGAGCGGGCGATCGCAGCCGTTGTGGGATCGGGCAGCCCGGAGAGCGAGGTCGAACTCATACTCGACGCCGCCGAACTTGCGCGTGCCTTGGGCAAAGGCGCAGCAGCAATTCTATTGGGCAAAATATCGCTCGAACTCATCACGCGATATGTGGCAACACTCGATCCCCAGGATAGTCGAACTGCGCTCGATCATGGTCAGGAGGTCGCAGGACTGACGACTGAACACTTGCGCGCGCAGGGCCGATATGAAGAGGCGCAACTGCTGGCCGTTCTCAGTGAGCGAGTCGCGGAACGGGCCATCCAACTCCGCAACGATCCATCCGCAACGCCCCCAGATGTTGTGCCATGGACTGCGGCCGAAGCTGGAGCGCGAGACCGCTGGCTCACCGCGCGGCAAGAGATCGCCGAAGTCCGGTCGACGGGTGCTGACACGTTAAATCTGTCGCGAGATGCTCTGGATCGACTTCTGTCCTTCGAGGCAAAGCCCGATGCCCAGAACGTACCGTCAAACCCTTTGTCCTTGCCTGAATATACTCTGTGGCTCGACGCATTGGCCAAGGGCGACGTCTACGAGCTACGGTTGTTTGGGAGTGGCGGCGAACCTGATCCAATTCGTCACAGAGTGTCTGTCACCCAGTTCAACAGATGCATCGCTGAGCTGCGTGACACAGTGACAGATCACCGAGCCTGGCGTGGCGCCGCTGAGGCGCTGGCTGAGCTGATTCTGAAGCCCTTTCTGTCCCGCCTTGCCACGTTAAAGACACTTGAGGTCGACGGGTCGGGACCACTGGTCAGAGTGCCGTTTGGACTCCTGCCAGGCACCTTTCACATGACGATTTCAGTGATGCTTCCAGTTGGTCAAAGGGGGCGAACGGATGCGCGGGCGGGTCGATTGGACTGCACCGCCTTTGCGGCCCGAGCGGGCGACGGTCAGGTCAATGTTCTGGCACAACACAATTTTAGTCGCGACAGGTTCCGCACCAGTCTTATGGCTCGACCAAATTCGCTTTCGATCACCGCTCATCTAGATTGCCCACCCACGCAGCCCAATCAATGGGCACTGATCTTGGGGGACGGCACGCCGCTCTATCTGATTGAGTTGCTCCATCCGGAATTTGATCTGGCTGGGATCGAGACTGCAATCCTCGCCACGTGCGCGTCGGGTGTTCACGACGTGACGGATCAAGGACGAAAGTCGTTTGTCTCTCTCACCCTCGAAAAGGGCGTGACGCAGGTTGTCGGCACTCTTTGGGATATCTCACAAAGCGCTGCCGACAGTTTTGTCGAGCAGTTTTGGCAGGCGCATGACGCGGATCCGGGTGCCGACGCTTCAACCCTGTTGGCGCAAGTGCAGGCAAGGGCCCGTGCCGCTTTGGATGCGCCCCTGCCTTCGGGCTCAGCAAGCGGGATCGGCGCACGGAGCCCGGCACCGGTGCCCGAAGACTGGGCTGGTTTTGTCGTGTTCAAGGCGCGCAACATTTCGCAACAGGTGCAATCAGCATAGCGCCGACCTTGGCTTAGGCTGCGGGCAGACCCATCATCAAGGACAATCCAGTGAGTAGTGAATTCGACAAACACCTGATCCCTGACATGGCGCAAAAGCTGAGTCACCTCGAAGGCGTGCTAGGGGCCTATCTCCCGTCCCACGTGTTTACCAGCGGCGAGCAGATTCGGGTGATCGATGGGACCAAATATGCCTTGTCACGATTGCGCTCTGGTGAGCGCCGCGCTGCCAATTGGGAACTTGGGCGCCTTGCCGAGTTGTTCAGCCTTCCGAAGTATGGGCTCGATTATCGTCTTTTCCTTCGGCCGTATGACGAGTTTGAAGCCGCGCTCAGCGCAGCAGCGGTTGGAAGTTACGGAGCGACCGCAGCACTTCGTCTCAGAGAAGAGCTCTTCAATAGATGCGACCCAAACGCCGAGATAACAATCACCCGCGACGCGCGTCTTGGGCCTGGCGGAATAGGGCATCAAGACAGCCTGGACGGTCTGATCGTCCTGACGCATCGAGACAAGATCAGTCTCAATATTCCGCTACTTGGATCTAATTCCGGGTCTGATCATGTTCTGTTGCTCAATGATTTCCCAGACATGCGGGTGATGACCTGCCTGATGCCGTCGATCTATGCCCCCGAAAATGGAGTGCGCGGTGACCGGCTCCGGGTTCCGACCCATGAATCCGGCTACGACAAGCTGCCTGTTGGCGGCAAGCCGGGCTACATGCGACTGTATGCTGTTCAGACGTCAACTGATCTGGCAGCCTATCTTGGCCTTCACGATGCCGAACATCAGCTTATGGACCTGGATTCAGAGCAGACCGCGCGGTTGATGGATTTCGTTCTCAATTCAACCGAGTTTTCCGATGGCAAGGCCCGCATCGGATGCACCGAGTACCTGCTTCAGTAACGCGAATTGATCGAGAAAATGCCCGGGCAGTCTCCCGGGCATCTCCAGTTCAAGACATGCTGATATTGCGATCCCTGAGCCGCTCCAACGACCCGCGCAAGTTGGGCAGTTTCCGCCACGATGTGAGGGTCGCACCTTCCGGGGACAATCGTTCTACGACAAGCTTCTGGTCGTTCTGGAAATACAGTCCCTCTGCGTCATACAGCCGAATACGCAGAGGGAACCAGGACGCTGCGTCCAGAAACGGCACCTGAAACGAGAGCGTCAAATCATGCTCCAAGTGATCCAGAAAGAGGTGCCGTCGGTAAGATGACGTCGCATCGTGGGTCCAGACCGTATAGGTATTTCCAGCTTCTGCGTTGTAGGCGTCCACATGCTCAGGCGCGAAATAGGTGTCGCGATACCAACCTGACAGCTCATTGAACTCGTAATAGGTGAGAAACGGGAAGCCCGCTGTCGCAAAGGTGCGGATGAAGTCCGGGGATAAGAAATATTTGACGGCCCCGTCGGCGATTTCCGCATCAGTGGCGCCAAACACCGCCAAGCCAGCGGTGAATGCACGGAGCTTCTCCATCCCTTCAGAGGCCAAATCCAATGCAACATTGGCCCGGTCCGATCCAAAGATTGAATTTCTGATAATGCCCATCTGGTGCTCCTTTTAAGCCAGTGCGGCGCGTCAGCATGACGGCCGCTTGGCCAAAAGATGCGAGTGGGCCGCAGCCCTCTTGGTAGACAGGCGTTGCGCTGTGTTGCGATTTTCAGAATTTATTTTGATATAGGCCGAAGTCCGGGTCCGTTATCGCAACTGATGCGCACTGGTAATGCCGAGCTTGTCTTTGATCTCGGCCCAAACCTCGAACGTTTTCGTGCGACCAAGGCCAATATTCCGGCCCGCCGCCTCGACAAACAACCCATTCGCGATTTCTTGGTACAGTTGCTTCTCTCGTCTCGTCAAAGCGTCGAGATTGAAAGCGCGCGCGATTTCGGGCACAACTTTTGCATCACGAAAATTGGTGCACGTTAAAAGCCACATCTGTTCCCGTTTGTCTGCAAAAAGAGGGTCTGGATTGACCGGCGTTGCGAGCAACAGGTAGGGTTCGGTCTCGGCAGAATGGAACGTGAATGCGTGTTGTTCCCAGCGGTCGAGCCCATGGATATTCACCGTGCGCGCAAAACTGAGTTTTCGGGCCTCGCCCGAGACTCGGATTGCATCCTGCTCAATCAGCTCATCAAAAAGCGGGTTGCACTCGATCATCTCGGCATTGGGACCAACGAGACAAACCGGGGCGCCCCCACGGGCTGCCTGATCCAGCAATGCCGCGTTGGATTGACGAATTCGCGCCATGCTCTGAGAGGTTTGCCAGGACTGACGAAGAAGGTTGTAGTTCGCCTTTGCGAAAGCCATGGCCGCCTCCGCCTCTGACCCCTCGCCGCGTTCGAGAAACAGGTTGATGGCCGTCCAGTAGCCTGACATCCGCTCAAGTTCGAATACGATCGTGTCTTCGAACCCGACGCCGCGCAGCCATGTGAGGAACCGTTGTTCCTTAACGGTTTCCGGCGGGCACACCTTTGACATTTGCATCGGCAGATGCGGGTAGTGGTTTTTCTGGAACGCCGCCCAGGGATCAATCGTTCTCAGCTCGGTCAAATAGTAGACGATGGCCTCTTGGTCGAAACCGCGGATCAGCGGGGAATGAAACTTTTGCTCAAGTGCGTGGTCATTGACGATCTGGGCATTGACCTTGTCGCGTAAGGTAATGATCGCACCTTTGACCGGCGTCGTTTCAATAATCCAATCCAGAACGTCACCCCACTTTTCTGGATCTTCAATTGCTTCAATCAGCTTGACCGATAAATCGGCAGCTTCGTGTCTGCGCAGAGGCTCCGACATCCTTAACTCCCTTACCCCAGGGCAACGTAGGAAGGTGACGGCGCAATCTCAACGATTCTGAATCTGTCGCACAATGAAGAAACGGACTCGAGTCCATCTGTTGCTCGTTAACAAAGCGTTAACGTTAATTCTTGGGAGGGGCGTAAAACTGCGGCTCCTTGTTTGGTGACGGCCCGCCGTCAGACGCCTCCCGGTTTGTAGCGAGGCAGTGTTTTGGTGCCCTGTCGATGATCCCTCCCAACCTGGAAAGCGGGCCCGGCCAATATTGGCTACTTAACATGGAGGAAACGCCGTGAAGACCAAGCTTGAACTCGAAGCCCTGATCGAGAAAGCCCGCAGCGCAAAATCGCGCGGGATCGTCCTGGAAAGCGATGACACCTCATCAACCAACAGCTGGGGCCCGATGATGCGCAAATGAGCGCTCATCGACCTCTCAAATTGGGGGTGGAGCAACTCACCCTCTTTTGACCCCCAAAAGGGTCAGGCCATGACGGCCATCTGCCGGCGTGTGACCGGAAAACAGGAAGGAAACAGGATGAAATCCAAGACAGAACTCCAAATCCTCATAGAGCGAGCGCGTGCCGCCAAGTTAAGCGGCGATGTGCGGTCAGAAGACAACTCTTCGAACAACAGTTGGGGTCCGCAGATGCGCGTCTGAGTCGTGTTTGCACTCTTA
>JBCBCS010000187.1:0-6773 GCA_038530475.1 Pseudomonadota bacterium | reverse complement strand
CACGGCCTCAAGATACAGCGCAGCCTCATGCTGGGCGGCGGGCAGGACGGTGCGTTGTTACAAAGAAGCGGCGTCGGCGTCCGCACCCTCGCGCTCGGCTGTCCTCTGCTGTTCATGCACACCGCCCAGGAGCACGCGCATGTGGACGATGTGCGCTCCTATCCCAAGCTCATTGCCGCGCTCATCAACGCCGTCTGAGGTTTCATCATGCTGACCGTCGCCGATATCCTTCTGAACTCTTCCAAGCGCAGCCCTGACGCCCCCGCCATAGTGGTCGATGGCAGATCCATGTCATATTCGACCTTGCTGGAGAACGCGCTGTCTGTCGGAAGCACCCTTCAGGAGATCGGATTGAACCGCGGCGATGTTGTCGTGACAGCGCTACAAAATCATTCCAGCGCCGCGGTTCTGCACTGGGCCTGCCAGCTCTATGGCTTTGTCATTTGTCCGGTGAACTGGCGATCCACTGGCAGCGAACTTGGTTACTTCGTCGCTGACACGGACGCCAAAATATTGTTCTTTGATGACGCCTCGCGCGAGGCTGCGCAGGATTGCAGTTCTGCCGCTGAGATTGTTGCAGTTGATGCAGAGCCCAGCGCTTGGGCTCGCAGCCCGTTGAGGCCGAAACGGAACATCGCCCCACTGCCAGACCTTCATGAGGATGATATTTCGGTCATTCTCTACACCTCCGGAACGACTGGGCGTGGCAAGGGCGTACCGCGATCTCATCGGGCCGAACGGGCGGCAGCGCTCGCTCAGATCGGGCAAAATGCCCTGCTGTTTGGGGATGTCACTCTGGGTGTCATGCCGCTCTATCACACGATGGGTGTCCGGATCCTTCTCTCATCAGCTTTGCTGAGCGGTACCTTTGTCTGCCAGCCGAAATTCGATGCGTCCCAGACGCTTGAATTGATCGCGGATCACGCTGTCAGCAGCCTTTATCTCGTTCCCACGCTCTATCATGACATGACCGTATCGCTGGAGAAATGCCCGAGGAACTATCCGTTCCTAAAACATCTGGGCTTTGCTGGCGCATCTATGTCTGATGGTCTGCTCAAACGCGTTTCCGAACAGTTCCAAGGCCTTCCGATCGTAAATCATTATGGCTCTTCCGAGATTTACACCTACACGATCACTCAAGACGCCGCATTGAAGCCTGGAAGTTCTGGCAAACCGGGCCTGAATTCACAGATTGATGTGATCCCGCTCGGAAGTTCGGATATTTCGGCCCGGGTCGGTTCCGGCGCGGAGGGCCAGGTGATCGCATCGCTCCGTAGCCCTGAAGCCTTTACAGGCTACCTGAACCGCGCGGATGCGGATGCAAAGGCCATACAGAATGGATGGTATCTTACTGGAGATGTTGGATATTTGGATGAAGATGGCGATCTCTTCCTGACGGGCCGAGTCGACGACATGATTATTACCGGCGGCGAAAATGTCATGCCTGTCGAAATCGAGTCAGTCCTATCGCTGCATCCCGGCGTGTCTGAGGCCGTCGTTGTCGGCAAGCCTGACAATCGACTAGGACAGAAGATCACTGCTTTCATTGTGCCAAAGGTCAGCCTCGAACCCGAAATGCTCGACCGGCATTGTCGCAGCTCCGGTTTGCCGGGTTACCGTTGCCCAAAGGATTACTCATTCGTTGAGGCGATACCAAAATCGCCAGTCGGAAAGATATTGCGCCGTCATCTGTAAGCCGAATGCACCCGCGACCCGTTGAGAAATCGCTGTCCCTGACCGTGCTTGGGTCAGCAACAAAGATCTCTGCGGGCTCAAGGAGCATGCTTCGTCACACCATTGCCTAAAGTGGGCAGTCTTGTGACAGAGCGCGCTGGTCCCTCGTAGTTTACGAAACCAAGTCAGGATCAGGCTGTGGATCTATTCAAAGCGCCGCAAACGGACGCCCCTCGGTCAAGCCGCTTACTTTTTCAACAATGGCGTGAGCGTCGATGCCATGGTGCTGGTACATATCGCCAATTGTCCCGGTCTGGCCGAAATGCTCGACACCCATCGGGATGGTGAGATGCCCCAAAACCGCCCCCAACCAGGACAACGTGGCGGGATGCCCGTCAATCGCTGTGATGATTTTGCAATGTGGCGGAAGATCGGACATCAGCGTTTCGATATGCGACCGGGCCGCTAGGTTTCCCCGTGATCTGGCACGCTGCGCCGCCGTCCATCCCGCGTTCAACCGGTCGGCGGAGGTGACGGCCAGCACGCCGACATCGCGCCGCCCTTCACCGATCAGACCCGCCGCTTTGATGATTTCGGGCGCGATAGCCCCCTGATACACCAGCACCACGTCGCAATTCGGCCCCGGTTTGCGCAACCAGTAAGCGCCGTCAATCGCGCCCTGTCGGAACTCTTCATCCACGCGCTTGCCCGGCTGTTCAATCGGGTTCGTCGTCAGGCGAAGATAGACCGCGCCGCCGGTTTCATCGCGCAGCCACGTGCGTTCATCCGGATCGCCGTCGCCGTCGCGCTGAACGTAGTCAAAGGCCCATTCCATGATTACGGCCAGCTCGTCGGCAAAGGCAGGTTCAAAGCTGGCAAGACCGTCCTGCGACATTCCGATCAAAGGAGAGCCAATGGACTGATGCGCACCACCCTCAGGTGCAAGTGTCACACCGGATGGCGTTCCAACGAGGATAAAACGCGCATCCTGATAGCAGGCATAATTCAGCGCATCGAGACCCCGCGCGACAAACGGATCATAAAGCGTCCCGATCGGGATCAGCCGTTTGCCAAAGAGCGAATGCGACAGGCCCGCCGCACCCAGAAGCAGCATCAGGTTCATTTCGGCGATGCCCAGCTCGATGTGCTGGCCGTCGGGGGTGAACTCCCATTTCGCAGTTGATGGTATGCGATGCTCGATGAACGCATCAGATTGCGCCCGCCGTGCAAAGAGCTTGCGACGGTTGACCCAAGGTCCAAGACTGGTCGTCCCGGTCACGTCCGGCGACGTGGTCACAATCCGCTCTGCGAGGGGGCTGTTCCCTTTCGACAGGTCATCAAGGATCTTGCCGAACGCCATCTGGGTCGAGATTTCGCGGGATGTGTCGATGGCGATGGCTGGCACCGGCAGTCTGTCATCGTGATAGCGGCGCGGGCCCTTGGCGAAGAACGGGACCTTGGACAGGAAATTGCGCAGGCCTTCAGGGTCGTCCACAGCGGCCAGCGGCTCCCATTCCTCGCCCTTTGCAACGCCCATGTGCCCTTGCCACGCGGCGAACTGGCTGCTGTTCATCAGCCCGCCATGATTGTCCTTGTGGCCTGCAATCGGGGTGCCCCAGCCCTTGACCGTGTAGGCCAGAAAACAGGTCGGCCGGTCGTGGTCGATCGCGTCGAAGGTCTGCGCCATCGTCGCCACGCAATTGCCACCAAGGTTCTCCATCAGCGCGGCCAGTTCCGCGTCAATGCGCCTGTCGATCAGGGCGCTCACATCCCCCTGATCGCCAAGATCATCCATCAGCCGTTTGCGCCAGACCTTGCCGCCCATGAAAGTCAGCGCGGAATATTCCTGGTTCGGGCAGGCGTCGATCCAATCGCGCAGCTTTGTGCCTCCGGGTTCCTCGAACGCCGCGCGTTGCAGGACGCCGTGCTTGACCTTCACGACATCCCAGCCGAAGGCGTCAAAGATCTTTTCGATCCGCTCAAACAAGCCTTCGCGTACGATCCCGTCCAGCGATTGCCGGTTGTAATCAATGATCCACCACGTGTTGCGCAGATCGTTTTTCCACCCCTCCTGAAGCGCTTCGTAAATGTTGCCCTCATCCAGTTCGGCGTCGCCAACCAGTGCCACCATGCGGCCCATCGGTGCATCCGCGCCCCAGTGCTTGGCCGTGATGTAATCCTGAACAATCGAGGAGAATGAGGTTATCGCCACGCCCAGCCCGACCGAGCCAGTGGAGAAATCGACGTCGTCGATGTCCTTTGTTCGGCTCGGGTAGCTCTGCACCCCGCCATAGCCGCGAAAATTCTCCATCTTCTCGCGCGACTGGTTGCCCATCAGGTATTGCATGGCGTGAAAGATCGGTGAGGCGTGGGGTTTGACCGCGACTCTGTCCTCGGGGCGCAAAGCAGAGAAATAGAGCGCAGTCATGATCGACACCATCGAGGCGGACGAGGCTTGATGCCCACCGACCTTGATCCCATCGGCCTTGGGGCGGATGTGGTTGGCGTGGTGGATCATCCAATGTGACAACCAAAGCAGACGTTGCTCAATGGTCTTCAGAAGGGCTTCGGGCAGGGTCATGACGCGTCCTCCTTTCGCGTGTTTAGCGTAACCCTCGCGCCTGAAATCACCAAAATAGGCAAACACATGTTATGTTGCGCTGGCTTTCAGCGCGATTTCGGCATTTTGTAGCTGTATCGACTACAGCGAGGGCGAATGGACGATATCGACCGCAAAATCCTGAGAGTGCTGCAATCAGATGCGCGTGTTTCTCATCAGGATCTGGCCGAACGTGTCGGCCTGTCCCCGTCGCCCTGCGCGCGACGCATAAAGCGATTGGAAAGCGATGGTTTTATCGCCGGATATTCGGCCCGAATTGACGAAACCAAGCTGGGATTTGGCTTTAGTGTCTTCGTCTCCGTGCGGCTGGACCAACAGGTCGACAGCCGCCTTCAGGACTTTGAGCGTCATATCAGGGGCATGTCCGAGGTCGTCGATTGCTGGTTGATGACGGGCAGCTTCGATTACCTGCTGCGTGTCGCGGTCATGGATTTGGACGAGTTCGAGAGCTTCCTGACGGGCCGATTGACAAAGATTCCCGGTGTCGCGTCTCTGGAATCGTCTATCCCGATCCGGCGCGTGAAGGACGCCCATAGTCGGCTGTATTGACACGCCGCTGCGACCCAGTTCGCCGAGGCCGCCGAGGCATTCGAAGTTGGCCGCATCAGAGACCAAGTCTTCCGTCACCTTTGGCTAGCCGTCGAATTGCGCGTCTCCTGCGAACATGACCAGTTTGGCATTGCGCGTTGCCTTGTCCCGAAGCGCATCCAAAGGGGCTCCGCCGCGGGCTTGGACGATCATTGCGGCGCCCAGATCGGACAACAATGCGATGGCGGCCTGAACATCAAAGTCTCGCGGCAGGTTTCCCATCTCAATCTGGTTTGAAAAGTATTCTGACGTGCCGGCCCGTGACGCGGCCTGAAGTTCTGCGGCGACTTTCGGCAGCCGATCTTTCAATGGCAACGCGATTGAGATCAGCAGGCACCCCTTCGGACGCCCTGGCGCCGCGATGTTCTGGGCTAGGTTCAGGAAGTAGTCTCGCACTCCATCGGCGGGCGTCTCTGCACGTTCCAAGACCCCCAGTGAGGCCTTGGCCCGTGTCGTTCTGTACCGATGAAGCGCTGCGACAAAGAGGTCCTCTTTTGAGCCGAACGCATTGTAAAGGCTGGGTTTAGTCAGGCCCGTCCGTTTGGAGAGCGTCTCTGTGTCGGCGGCGTCATAGCCCAGCTCCCAAAACACATCGATGACCGTGTCCAAGACGTCGTCCGGATCGAATGTCCTCGGCCGGCCTCGCCCGCGCTTCTCAGATTTTTCTACCATTTAGTATAATATTCCTTGACTGCGTCGGGCATTTGTATTTTCTACTGATCGGTAAATTAAACCGCCTGCTGCGTCAAACGTGACGTAAGGGGCTTTTGAAAGGGAGACCACGACGTGACGAGACGAACCAAATTTGTTGCAACGCTCGCAGCGGCATTGATCATGGGAACCAATGCGATGGCTGAAACGGATCTGGACATCAGGTTTGCAGGTGCGCTTGAATTTGCCGACGACGGCACGCTCTTTGTCGGCGACAACCACAACGGCGCCATCTACGCGTTCGAGATGCCGGCAGAGGCTGGGCCAGAGCAGATCATGCCCAGCACGATCGCCAATATCGACGCCAAGATCGCTGAGCTTCTGGGGGTGGGCATCAGCGCCATCGAATTGAACGATATGGCGTCACATCCGGTGAGCCACGATCTTTTCATCTCGGTGACGCGCCTTAGCAACTCTGTGTCTCAACCCGCTTTGATCCAGGTAACGCAGGACCAGCAGGTCAATCTGGTCGACCTTACCTCTCTTGAGTTCACGAGGCAGGACTTGATGCAATTTCCTGAGGGTGAGACCACTTTCCGACCACGTGGCGTCGGCCCAGAAGGCATGATGTTGCCGCGTGATATCGCGAAGGGAGAGATTCCGCTGAGGACCCTCGCGATCATGGATATGGAGTACTATGAGGGCGAGCTTTTTGTCGCGGGTGTCGCCACCGACAACTTCCTCTCGTCGCTGCGCCGCATGCCATACCCGTTTGACGGGTCGCAAGGCATCACCAACGTGGAAATGTACCACATCACCCACGATCAATATGAAAGCCGTGCGCCGATCCGCGCGATGTCGGTTCAAGAGATCGACGGCAAGCCCCAATTGGTCGCCGCATACACCTGCAGCCCTATCGTGCTGGTCCCGCTGGAGGACATTCAGGATGGGGCCCAGATCGCAGCCAACACGATCATGGATTATGGCAACGGCCAGCCGCTCGATATGATCCCGTTCAACCTCCAAGGCCAGTCCATGCTGTTCGTGACCAACGACAGCCGGTCGCCACAGGTCATTCCGGTGGCCGGACTGCAGGGCGCACAGGTCGTAGATCACACGGACTTTGAGCGCGGCGGCAAGCTCGACATTCATCCTGTCATGCCGTTCGGTCCGATCGGTGAGGCGGTGATGTTCGATGGCATGTCGATGCATATGACTTCGGTGGGTGACGGAATGCTCG
>JBCBCS010000186.1:0-6783 GCA_038530475.1 Pseudomonadota bacterium | reverse complement strand
GTGCTTTATCCGATGGCCTTCGCCGCCGTCGTTCTGCTGCTGCCGCTTCTGGCGCTGGCCGTTGTGCTGGCCATTGGTCCGGGCCGCATCGGCCAGTGGTATCTGCAGCGCGCCACGCTGATCGAGCATCAGTACCCCGCCGAAGCAGCACGCATGCGCGCCCGTCTGGACCGCGTGGCCTGCCTTTGGGATCGCGTGCTGGATTGGGCACCGGCGCAATTGGCCGAACGTCTGGCCCTGCCGCATGTCGGTGCCAGCCGCGCCTGAGCCGGCCCGTTCCCGTCCACAACGCTTGAATTCCGCCACGGCGACCGTTACATCGCCGTAGCATTAGTTTGGGATCACGCGCATCATGGCCACCACCAACCCGCTCCAGTTTATTCAGCAAGTCCGCGCCGAAGTGTCCAAGGTCGTCTGGCCGACCCGGCGCGAGGTGTTCCTGACCACCGTGATGGTGTTCATCCTTGCGGCACTGACTGCGGTGTTTTTTGCGTTGGTGGACATCCTGATCCGCTGGGGTCTTGAGGGCGTGCTGAACACCTTCGGCTAGCCCCTCTTGCACTTGGACACAGGCGGGCGTATTCCCCAACCTGACCCTGAACGTGGCGCGCGGCGATTCGAGCCCCGCGCCGCTTCTGTTTCAGGGACGTGGATTTTGACTTTGGGCGAGGGGCCAAAACGACATGGCAAAACGGTGGTATTCCGTCAGCGTTCTTTCCAACTTCGAAAAGAAGATTGCCGAGCAGATCCGGACCTCGGTTGAGGAAAAAGGCCTTGAGGATCAGATCGACGAGGTTCTGGTGCCCACCGAAGAGGTGATCGAGGTGCGCCGCGGCAAGAAAGTGACGACTGAGCGTCGCTTCATGCCCGGCTATGTGCTGGTGCACATGGAGATGTCGGACGACGGCTATCACCTGATCAACTCGATCAACCGTGTCACCGGGTTCCTCGGCCCGCAAGGGCGCCCGATGCCGATGCGGGATGCAGAGGTGGAACAGATCCTTGGTCGCGTTGCCGAGGGCGAAGAGGCGCCCAAGCTCTTGATCAGCTTTGACGTCGGTGAAAAGGTCAAGGTCAACGACGGCCCGTTCGAGGATTTCGACGGGATGGTGGAAGAGGTCGACGACGACAATCAGCGGCTCAAGGTCACCGTATCGATCTTTGGCCGGGAAACGCCGGTCGAGCTCGAGTTCACCCAGGTGTCAAAACAAAGCTGATAGTGACGCTTTAGCGCATCAAAAACCCGCAGAGCGACAGCCCTGCGGGTTTTGTTTTGTCTGATCGATTGTTTATCCCGAAGTTATCCACAGAATTATCCCAATGCACGCTTGACGTGATTGGCAGATTTCCGCCTACTGATGGGCATAGGCACACGATATAGATGTGCCTGCACCAACAGAGCAGCTTATCTTGGGGGATATCTGATGGCGTTCAACTATGTGAAGGACAGCCTGCCATGGCTGGTCCCATCCGCAGCAATTGCATTTGCAGCCTATGTTTTCATGGAAGGGCAGAACAACGCTCCGCCGCCTGCCATGGTGATGCAACCGCAAGCCACAGCAGCCATCCCGGCTGCACCTGCCCCTGCACTTGCTGTTGAGGAAGTCGTTGCCCGCAGCAGCGCGCCGCAGACGACGTTGGGCACGGGCACCGGTGCGTTGACGCAACCCGTCACTGCCACGGCACCTGCACCCATTCCGGAGCTCAAATCGGAACCCGCGCCACAACGTACAGCGGCCCTCACGACAACTCCTGCCGCGTCGGCGGTCTTCAACAACAGCGCATTCAAAGCCAGCGCGAACAAACAGTGCATTGATGACCTGCGCGCAATGGCGGCCGAGGCGCGGGTGTATTTCCCCAGCGGCGGCCTGACAGCCGATTCCGACGGGGTCGAGCAGGGCAAGTTGATCGGGTTGATCGCGCAGAATTGCCCGGGCGTGCAGATCCGCGTCGACGGGCATTCCGATCCATCAGGCGATCCGACCGCTAATCTGCGTCTCTCGGAACAGCGCGCCCAAGAGGTGATCAAGCGCATCAGCGCATCGGGGATCGACACGTCTATGTTCTTTGCCCGCGGCATGGGCGACCGTCAGCCGTCAAGCGTGGTTGGCCCGCGCCCCAGTTCCTTTTATGACCGGCGGGTCGAATTTTCGGTGATCGAAGAAACCCAGCGGGTCGCCTTTCGCGCGCCGGTGGCAGCGCAACCCTGGGCGAACGCGTCCTGTGTGACCGAATTGCAGCGCGCGGTGGACAGCACCGTATTGTTCTATGCTCCGCGGTCGGTGTCGCTGCGGCCCGACGATCTGGATACTGCTATGGCGCTCGCGGAACTGGCCTCGGCTTGCCCGCATGCGCGGTTGCGCGTGATCGGTCAACACGCCGGTGGCGTGCAAACGGGCGAGGATGTGTCGACCGGGCGCCTGCGCGCCAAGGCGCTGATGGCAATGCTGGTGGGCCGTGGGATCGAAGCACAGCAGATCATCATCGCCGCCCCCTCGCGCCCCAAGGGCGTCGCAGATGAAGCGGGTCTGCCCGGCAGCCGTGTCGATTTTGATGTGATCCTCGAAGAGAGCTGACGCGTACACCGCACTACACACACCCAATCAAGGGTTGCGAGACCCCCCAGTTGCATTTGACCCTTGATTACCTGGCAGGAGCGCTGTAATCGGCGCTCCTGTCGCGTTTGCGGCATCCTCCGTGGGAGGGAAAAGGGCGCGCCCTTGGACCCGGACCACGTCAACATCAGGCCCCGGATCGCGATCCCGGGCTGTTCGAACAGGAGATTGGCACATGGCCAAGAAACTCGCTGGCACCATGAAATTGCAGGTGCCCGCCGGTCAAGCGAACCCCTCCCCGCCGGTTGGTCCGGCCCTGGGTCAGCGCGGCATAAACATCATGGAATTCTGCAAGGCGTTCAACGCCAAGACAGCGGACATGGAGCCCGGCGCGCCGTGCCCGACCGTGATCAGCTACTATCAGGACAAGTCCTTTTCCATGGACATCAAGACGCCCCCGGCGTCCTACTACCTGAAGAAAGCAGCCAAGGTGAAATCCGGCGCCAACAACCCGTCGCGTGAGACGGTTGGCACTGTGACCGCCGCGCAGGTTCGCGAAATCGCCGAGGCCAAGATGAAGGACCTCAACGCAAACGACGTCGACGCCGCCATGCAGATCATTCTGGGGTCGGCGCGGTCCATGGGCATTGAGGTAAAGTAAGATGGCCAAACTCGGAAAACGCACCAAAGCCGCCCGCGAGGCATTCGCAGGCCAACAGAACCTGACCGTCGAAGAGGCGGTGGCCCTGATCAAATCGCACGCGTCGGCCAAGTTCGACGAAACCGTTGAGATCGCCATGAACCTCGGTGTTGATCCGCGTCACGCAGACCAGATGGTCCGCGGCGTGGTCGGCCTGCCCAACGGCACCGGCAAGGACGTGCGCGTCGCTGTCTTTGCCCGCGGTCCCAAGGCGGACGAAGCCAAAGAGGCGGGCGCGGATATCGTCGGTGCCGAAGACCTGATGGAAACCGTTCAGGGCGGTACGATCGAGTTCGATCGCTGCATCGCCACCCCCGACATGATGCCCATCGTGGGCCGTCTGGGTAAGGTGCTGGGCCCGCGCAACCTGATGCCGAACCCCAAGGTCGGTACTGTGACCATGGACGTGGCCGACGCGGTCAAGAACGCCAAGGGCGGTGAAGTCCAGTTCAAGGCCGAAAAGGCTGGTGTTGTGCACGCCGGCGTCGGCAAGGCATCCTTTGATGAAGCTAAGCTGGTGGAAAACATTCGCGCCTTCGTTGGTGCCGTTGCCAAGGCAAAGCCGTCGGGCGCCAAGGGTACCTACATGAAGAAAATCGCGCTGAGCTCGACCATGGGGCCAGGCGTGAGCGTCGATGTGGACAACGCCGTCACCGAGTAATTCGGCGACATAATTGAGTTTGACGCGTCCCGGCCCCGGGGCGCGTTTTTTTGTGCGCGGAGATATTTCCGTCGACGTAACACGAAATTAGGGGATCAGCGCGTAGGCCAAAAAGAGTTCTTTGCGATTTCTCGGAGGCTCCAATGTCGGTACTGCGTCGTTTCTTTGTTTCATTCCTTTTTGCGGCCCTCTTTATCCCCGCACTCTCGGCCGCCGCCACGCTGTCCGCGCCATCAGGATAGGTTCTGCTCGAAGTATCGGGGTCGATATCGGTGCAAAACGGCGACGCGGTCGCGCGTTTCGACCGCGACATGCTGCAAGCGTTGGATTGGGTCGAACTGCAGACATTCACGTCGTTCACCGAGGGGCCACAGACCTTTGCCGGCCCGACACTGGCATCGCTGCTTGCCGCGGTGGGTGCATCCGGTGCCACGATCCGCGCCACCGCGGTCAACGACTACTCGGTCAGCTTTCCCGCCAGCCACGCCGAGGCGCACAACGTTATCCTTGCCCTCGACCGCAACGGACAGCCGATGCGCGTGCGCGACAAAGGGCCCATCTGGGTGGTTTATCCATTGTCCGAACAGGAGGCGGAAAAGCAGCCTTTTGACGATCAGATGATCTGGCAGTTGATCCGTATACGGATCGAATGATGTCTGAATGCCGTTCTTGACGTCCTTCAAACGCAGCCTGATAGCGATTGTGATCTGCCTCGGCCTGCTCAGCGCGATGCTGGTGCACCGGTCGCAGCTGCGCGATGCCGAACATGAGGTGGTGTTCTCGCTCAGCTCGGTCATGTGGAAGATCAGCGAAATTGCGTTCGAAGGTCAGCGGCTGGTGACCACGACTTCCGACTACAACATCGGGCAGGCGTCGTTGAACGATCTGCAACTGCGCTTTGACATCTTCTGGAGCCGGATCGACATCGTCGGCAACCTCGAATTCCAGACCACGCCGCGGATCGCGGGCCCGCTTGAGGACATGAAGGCATGGCGCAGCCGGTGGGATCCCGTCATCTACGGCGCCGCGCTCCCGACAGCGCAAGAGTTAGGGCAAATGCGAGAGGAACTGGGCAAGGCGATTATCAGCTTGCGCAATGCCTGGACGTCTGAGTTCGAGGACGGCAATTTCGGCACATGGGCACTGGTCGCCAGCACCACCGAACGTGACATAAAACGCCAGGAACGCATGATTGCATTTCTGACGGCTGTGATCATCGGTTATCTCGCAGTCGAGGTGTTCTTTTCCATGCGGGCGACCGGGCGTGAACGGGCACTGCGCGAAACCGCCGATCGCGCCAATCAGACCAAGTCGAATTTCATCGCCAATGTCAGTCACGAAATTCGCACGCCGCTAAACGGTATCATCAGCATGGCGGGTCATCTCGCGGGCCAACCGCTAAGCCGGGACCAGCGGGAATGCCTGTCGGTCATACAGGATTCCGGTGAATTGTTGCTGTCGACAATCAACGACGTGCTGGATCTGTCCAAGATCGAAGCGGGACACATGCCCATAGAAGCGGCGCTGTTCGATCCCATGCGCGCCGTCAATCTGGCCCGCGCCCTTTACGCAGACATGGCGCGCGACAAGGGTCTGATGCTTGATCTGGCATACCCGTACGGGCCGTTGCCCAATGTCGAAGGGGACGAAAGGCGGCTGCGGCAAGTGCTGAACAATCTCGTGTCTAACGCGATCAAATTCACCAACGAAGGCCGGATCGAGGTGCGCGCGTGGTACGTGGAGGCTTCCGCGTGCGCTGTGGGAGAAGCGCACGGCCTGTTCATCCAAGTGACCGATACGGGTCCCGGCATAACCGATGAGATGCATGAACGCATCTTTGAACCTTTCGCGCAGGATGCAGAGGGCCTGAAGCGCGGCAGTGAGGGCACCGGCCTTGGCCTGCCGATTTCGCGCGCACTGTGCGAGGCGATGGGTGGCCGGCTGTCGCTGGAGAATGCAGAGACCCGCGGGGCAATGTTCACCGTCTCCATTCCATTGCCCAGTGTCGAAACTTGCGCGCCGGTTCGTGTTTCAATGGACGGCCGTGCGCTGCCAGACACCGTGGAAGAGCCCGCCCTTGGCATCCGCATCATGGTTGTTGATGACAACCGCACCAACCGCTTCGTGCTGCGCAAACTGCTCGACAAGTGTGGCGCCGAAGTGGTCGAGGCTGCCAGCGGTTTCGAAGCGCTAGAACTGCTCGCGACGACGCCGGTTGCCGCAGTTCTTACGGACATCCAAATGCCCGGCATGGACGGTGTCGAGCTGACCTTTCGCCTACGCGAAGCCGAAGAACTTGCCGATCGCACACCGCCGCCCATCATTGGGGTGACGGCAAATGTGATGCCTGACCAAATCGCGGCGTATCGCGCGGCTGGCATCGTCGAAGTCGTGGCCAAACCGGTGTCGAAAACGGCATTGCTCGACGTGTTGCGCAACCACGTTCTATTCCCGCAACGGACCGAGAAAGATTCGAGCGCCGCGCAGGATGCGCCACCGCGTAGACAAGCCGCGCAATAGCACACCGGCTGCATCGGCTTGCTGCTACGGGTCAAAACCCCTTGGCAGTAGGCGCCGAACCTTTTATGCGATGCACCGCAGGCGGCGCGCGATTCGCGTCGCCCGCATTTCGTCCGAGACGGTGGGTTGGGCCAGACGCCTGATAATTCCTGCCTGAGACGGGAACAGACCTTACTCTCCAGATGCTCCCGTAGAGCCTCTGGCGGTCTTGGACCCGTTATATCGAGGACCAAACCGCCGGAGTGATCCGGTTTAACTGAGCCGGAACCGCAAGGTTCCAAATTTGGAGAAGACTGTGGATAGAGCCCAGAAAGAGAAAGTGGTCGAGGAACTCGGCCAGATCTTCG
>JBCBCS010000185.1:0-6909 GCA_038530475.1 Pseudomonadota bacterium | reverse complement strand
TGGCCAAACCGCTCGCCGTGGCGTCGAGCCGGACGACACCGTTCCGGCTCAATACCGGGCGGCTGCGGGATCAATGGCACACCATGACCCGCACCGCGCTCTCACCGCGCTTGTCGGCACATTATCCCGAGCCATTTGTCGATATCCACCCAGAGGATGCCCACAACAGCGGGATTGCACCAGCTGATCTTGTGGAGCTGCGCAATAATCATGGCCGCGCAATCCTGCGGGCGCGGATCACGACTGATGTGCAACCGGGTCAGCTCTTTGCACCGATCCACTGGACCGGTCAGACCGCACCCACGGCCCGCATCGACGATCTGGTCGCGGCCCATGTTGATCCGGTTTCAGGCCAGCCGGAAAGCAAGGCCAGCACTGTCGCTGCGGCACGGTTTGATGCCGCGTGGTACGGGTTCGCGGTCAGCGGCTCGGACATGGCACTCAATTCGGACTACTGGGCCAAGGCGGTGACGGATCACGGGGTGCGGGCCGAACTCGCCGGTCGAACGCTGGCGGAGGATTGGGAGGCCGAGGCCCGGCGCATGATTGCGGAAGACGAGTGCGATGCAATCACGGTGCAGGATGCCAAACGCGGCACCGCCCGGGTCGTGCTGCACCGCGATATGGTCCTGCTCGGCGCGCTTTACGTCGCACCCGAACCGGTAGCGGTGATGCGCGATTACCTGGCTGGGTTGCCGGGGCAAGCGGCGGGTGACGCACTGAGTGGCCGAATGCCCGCCGAGATGCCCAATCCCGGTCCGGTGCTGTGCTCGTGCTTTGGCACCGGGATCAACACAATCGTCACTGCGATTGAAACGCAGGGTTTGCTGAGCGTGGACGCCATCGGCGAGGTTATGGGGGCCGGGACAAATTGCGGATCGTGCCGCCCTGAGCTGTCTCAGCTTTTGGCGCAGGCGCAAATGCGGGAGGCCGCCGAATGACCCTTGCTGAGCATGTGCGCACCTTGGGCCGCGGTCCTGGTCGGTCCCGGGATCTGACACAAGCGGAAGCGTTTGATGCGATGTCGCTGATGATGCGGGGCGACGCAGCGCCCGAGGCGATTGGCGCGATGTTGATGCTTTTGCGGATGAAGGGAGAAACGGCGGATGAGATTGCGGGCTTTGCCGGGGCAGCCCGCGCCGCTCTGCCGCAACTTCCTCCGGTGGACCTGGATTGGCCCAGCTATGCGGCGGGTCGCACTCGCGGCGCGCCCTGGTTCCTGATCTCAGCCAGAGAGGTGGCAGAGCGGGGGCATCGTCTCTTGCTGCATGGCTGGAATGGGTCTGATCCGAAGGTGCGTCTGGGTCTGGAGAAGGTCGGGATCAGGGTCGCTGTGACGCCCGAGACGATTGGCGATACATTAGACCGGCATGGGATCGCGTATGCCCCGTTGGAGGACTTGCACCCGGCGCTTTATCGCCTTTTGCGGCTGCGCGATGTGGTGGGGCTGCGATCTTGCGTGAACACAGTTTGCCGGATGCTGAATCCGGCAGGGGCCAGATCCAGCGTGCAGGGCGTGTTTCATCCCACCTACCGGCAGGTTCAGGCAAAGGCGGCCCAGCTTTTGGGCTGGCAAAACCTTAGCGTCATCAAAGGCGGTGGTGGGGAGTTTGAATGTCATCCCGGCAAAGCAATTGCGGCCTACGGACTGCGAAACGGGCAGGGGTGGGAGGCGGTTTGGCCCGCCTCGGTCACCGAGGCCCGCCGGTTGGCTGAGCCAAGCGGAAACACCCTTAGCGCTGAGTGGCACAGTGGTCGCCCGGCCGCATTCGAACGCGCGATCATTGATGCAACCCGCCAAGCCGCGCTCGACACCCTGATGGCGTCGTCTTCCGCCCGATCTGCAGCCTAGAAAGGATACGCCATGAAAGCCTTTCCCATGTTCATCCGCACCTCTGGCCGCCGTGTTGTGATCGTCGGCGGGGGCGAACAAGCGGCGCAAAAGGCCCGGCTGATCCTGAAGACGGATGCCGAGCTGGTGATCGTCGCTGCCACCCTTGAGGATGAGTTGCTTGGCCTGGTGCAGGCGGGGCGGGCGCGACAGGTCCCTCACCTTGACGTCTCGGTCTTTGAGGGGGCGGCAATGGTGTTTATCGGGACCGGCTGTCCGGGCTTTGACGCCGCAGCGCATGGTGTTGCGAAATCAACCGGTGTGCCGGTCAACGTGGTCGATCAACCTGACCTCTGCGATATGACGACGCCCGCGATCGTAGACCGCGATCCGATCGTGGTCGCGATCGGGAGTGAAGGCACCGCGCCCGTCCTGACGCGCGACATCAAGACAAAGCTGGAAGAGATGTTGCCGCTCAACTTGGGCGGTCTCGCTGCCCTGGCAGGGCGCCTTCGTCCCAGCGTGGCGCTTAAAGTGCCGAGGGACAAAAGGCGCGCCTTTTGGGCTTGGGTCTTCAAGGGCGAAACCCGAGTGCAATGGGCCCGCGGACGCGAGAGGGACGCCGCCCGCGCGATCAAGAGCGCCATCGCGGAAGGCGGCGCACCGGAGCGGCCCGCGCAAGGGCACATCTCGTTGGTTGGGGCCGGACCGGGCGCGCGCGATTTAATGACGCTGCGCGCGGTTGAGCGTCTGCAAGAGGCCGATGTGATTTTCTATGACCGTCTGGTTGATCCGGACGTGCTTGAGCTCGCGCGGCGGGATGCGGAGCGGGTATTCGTTGGAAAGCAGGTGGGCGCCAATGCGTGGCCACAAGACAAGATCAGCGCGCTGATCGTGGCTGAAGCGCGACGAGGGCGGCGTGTTGTGCGCCTCAAATCCGGCGATCCCGGCATCTTTGGCCGCGCCACGGAAGAGATTGAGGCGGCCCAAGCTGCGGGGATCACAGTGGACGTGGTGCCGGGCGTAACTGCGGCATTCGCGGCGGGCGCTGCTTTGACAGAAAGCCTGACGGAACGGGGCGTGACGGACACCTTCGTGCTGACCACAGGAACCGGATGCGAGGACAATCCGGTTCCGGATTGCACGCGTCTTGCCGGGCCTGGCACCGTGACGGCGTTCTACATGTCCACCCGGCAGGTCGACCGGATCGTTCAGGATCTGACGTTACAGGGCTTTCCACCCTCAGGCCGGATCGACGTTTGCATTGACGTCTCAAAGCCGACGGAACGGTTGCTGAAAACCTCGCTTGCTGACCTCACGCGAACCATGACCGACCAGCAAATATGTGGCGGTGCTGTGGTGCTGGTCAAATGGCCGCGCGCTGCTACGCGCGCGGTTCGTTCAAACCAAAACGCCGCGCTTGATCTGGTTTCCTGATGAGGCGATTGAACGCGTGAGCAGCTAAATTGCGCCTTTGGCTGCTCAACCGCCCAGACAACCATGTGGCGAATTCGATACATTTGGTATCTTTATAGGGGTGTATCCAAAATCATCCGCTCGTTCAGCAACCTGGGCGCTAGGATCACTGGGGTTGCCATCTTGGCAGCGGGAGCTTTACCTTGGGGGCGGCATGGGCGCCTTGAACAGATGTCCAGATGGAATGGGCACCGCATTACTGGCATTGATGGGTATGCCGGCCGGACTGATTGATGATTCAGGCTGCATCGTCGTCTCGAATGGCAGCCTTGATGATTTTCTGGGCGAGCCTGCGCGCGGCAAACAAGCTGGCCATTGTCTTTTCCCTGATGATCCCGTCGATTTTTCGCTCAAAGCAATTTCGTCTATCGGACGGGAATTGCGCCTGCATCGGGACAGGATCGATTACTGGCTGCGCATCGATGATGTCCCGGGTCAGTCGGGTCTGCGGCTTCTGCGGTTGGTCGCGATTAGCCCGTTGGGGGATGTCACGCTGGACGTAATGATGGACCGGCTTGAGCTTGGCATCTGGCGCCACCGGCTTGATACAGATCAGTTCGTCGTCTCGCCTGAGTGGAAGCGCATGCGCGGGCTGAGCGCTGACGCCATGGTCGAAGAGGAATCCGCTAAGGCCAAAGACTGGATGACGTATATCCACCCCGCAGACAGAGAGCCGCTGCAGGTCTATTTTGACAGCCAATCAGCGGGCCGCGAAGAGCAGACATCGATCCAGTATCGTCTGAAGCATAGCGCCGGTCATTACATCTGGATCATGTGTCGCTCAAACGTCGTCTCCCGCGATACGGACGGCAATCCTTTGGAGGTTGTGGGCCTCGACACGGACATCACAGCACTGAAACGCGATCAAACCGAGTTGATGCAGCTTGGATCAAAGCTCCAATTGGCGATCAAGGGGGCCGGAATTGGCGTGTGGGAATTTGATGCTGAGGCCGGCCAAGTCACCTGGGATCAGCGCATGCTTGATATCTATGGTTTGACGGATGGGGAATATCGTCGCGCCGAGAACCTATGGGAAAGCTACATCCATCCTGATGACCGGGCAGAGACGATGGCCTATTCGGATCATTGCCTGCGCAACAACCTCGATTTCAGTCGCGACTACCGGGTGATCCGGCCGGATGGCGAAGTGCGACATGTCCGAAGCCTTGCCCGGTTCGTGCGCGAGGCTGGGGATGAAGGCAAGTTACTCGGCATCAATATCGATGTCACTGACGATTACCGGCAGCGGGCTGAGCTTGAAGACACGCGGGCGCGGCTGGAATATGACAGCCGCCATGATGCGCTGACAGGCCTCGCCAATCGCAGGCGCTTGGATGAACGCGCGGACGCTGTGCTGTCTGCTTTGGCCCCAGGTGATCGGTTTGCGGTGATGCAGATTGATGTCGATAATTTCAAGCGGATCAACGACACCAAAGGCCATGCCGCTGGCGATCAGGTCCTGGTCCATATCGCAAATCTATTGAAAACACTGGTGGGTGATCAGGGGCTGGTCAGTCGCAATGGCGGTGATGAATTTGTTGTCCTGCTGTTTCCCGTGCATCATGAACAGCAGGTTGAGCAGCTATGCCAGTCGATCCTGCAGCAGGTGAAGCAGCCCTTTATTCTGCAGAGCGAAGCCGTTGAGCTAAGCGTGAGCATTGGCGTGGCGATCAGCGATGGTCCGCCCGAGGCTGCCGCAAATTACTTCATCAATGCTGATATCGCGCTTTATGATGTCAAAGCTGCCGGTCGCGGGACATACCGGATGTTTGAGCCTGGGATGCAGCTGTTCTCAGCCTCGGAAGCATTTGACTACAAGCGACTTGCGGATGCGTTGTCCCGCGGTGAAATCGGTTACCATCTGCAACCGCAGTTCGATGCAAGATCTCGTAATCTTCTCGGTGCAGAAGTTCTGGCCCGCTGGTTCTGCCCTCAAAGAGGGATATTGCACCCCGCTGAGTTTATACCGATTGCCAAAAAGGCGGGGCTGCTGGCCGAGATTGATCGATCCATTTTCAGGCAAGCGCTTGCGTTGCAAAGCAAGTGGCAGGAGCAAGGGCGTCCTATCCTGCCGCTCTCGGTGAACTTGTCGCGCGAGTGGCTGAGCGATCGGTCTCTTATTCAGGACATCGAAACGGTTCTGAAACCTTATCACCGACTGACATTTGAGCTCTTGGAAACGGCGTTTCTGGATGATGCCGATGATGAACTGGTTCAGAAGCTGGCTGTGCTGCGGTCGTTCGGCATCGGGCTGGCAATTGATGACTTCGGCTCGGGTCACGCATCGATCGTCGCGATGCAGACGATTGAGCCGGATTGGGTCAAGATTGACCGACAGTTGATCGCGCCCATTCTCACGCGGCCACATCAGGCGGAGATCCTCCAGACGCTCATTCAACTCGCCAGATTGAACCGGGCGCGGACGATCCTTGAAGGGGTTGAGACCGATGGACAAATCGCCGCTTTGGGCGATGTCTCCTGTGATGGCTTGCAAGGCTTTGGACTGGCGCGCCCGATGCCGGTCGACCAACTGGAAGAGCTTCTGACCGATTGGGACGGGCTTAATGAAGAGGCTGTGTCGCCAGTGCACTGGCTGCAAAGCGGCGCGTGAGGTGATTTAGTCAGTGGATCGGAGCGCCGGGCAATCTGTCGTTGGCGCAAGGATTTTTGCCTCGCTGCCGCGCACCACTTGTCGTGCCGTTTGTGGTCTGAGATGCGGACAATCCCATTCAGGAAACAGGTGGATGACCTCGCGCCGGGTTGCTTCGTCAAGCGCGTCCAGCGCTTGCGCGCCCGGATAAAAGCTTTCCGATGGAATGCCTTCAGCGATAACGATTTGATGGTCGCTGAACGCCAGATGGATGTACGTGATGTCTCCGCCTTCAACGGGACGGATCGTCGTGTCGTTTACGAGCGTTTTGGCTGCGGCCAAGACCTCATCCGCGCCGCAATAGACTTCGACTCGCCACCCCTCAAGAAGCAGGCGGTGCTGGGCTGAGACCAAAAGATCGCGATCGTTTCCGAGGGTGTCCTTGGTGATCCGGATCGGCGCAAATGATCCGGTTGCAGGGACAGTCGCGCGGCCAATCCAAGCGATTGGCTGAAGGCCGGCATCAAGGGTCCAAACCGCGTCACCGACCTGCAGGCTCTCGATCGGGCGCTTGCCCTGGGCGGTGATGATCCGGGTGCCTTCGGTGAAACACGTGATGTTCTCAATGGACCGGAACCGGACGCGTTCGCCGGTGTCATTGCCGTCCTCGCCAAGATAGAAAACGGTCCCGTTCTCGGGGTTGTGATCCAATTCGACCCGGGTGTTCGGCCCGAGTTTCAGCGTGTCAAAACCCTTGCCCCCCTTGATCAGATCAACGTCAGCACCGGTTTCAACGACGATAACATCATCCTGACGTCCAGCATCCACGACACCTTCAACGGCTGTTCGTGCACCCAACGTGATCGTATCTTCGCCCCGGCCTGTGCACAGCTCGCCCGCGATGACCGCCCGGCCGGACAGGGTGACTGTGTCGTCGTTGTGCCCTGTGCGCAGATCGCCACGAATCTGCGCCATATCTGACAGTGAAATCTGGTCGGCACCGCTATTTGTC
>JBCBCS010000184.1:0-6976 GCA_038530475.1 Pseudomonadota bacterium | reverse complement strand
GTCGTGCGCACCGCCAAGGAAGTCCGCCGCGAAGACGGCACCGCGATCCGTTTTGATCGCAACGCTGCCGTCATCCTCAACAACAACAACGAGCCGATCGGCACCCGTATCTTCGGGCCGGTGGTGCGTGAACTGCGTGCGAAGAACTTCATGAAGATCATCTCGCTCGCTCCGGAGGTGCTCTGATATGGCTGCCAAACTCCGCAAAGGTGACAAGGTCATCGTTCTCGCTGGTAAGGACAAGGGCAAGACGGGCGAAATCAGCTCTGTTGACCCGAAGGCCGGCAAGGCCGTGGTCTCTGGCGTGAACATCGCCATCCGCCACGTGAAGCAATCCCAGACGACGCAGGGCGGCCGCACACCGCAGGCCATGCCGATCGATCTGTCGAACCTCGCCATCGTTGACGCAAACGGCAAAGCCACCCGCGTCGGCTTCAAGATGGACGGCGACAAGAAAGTGCGCTTCGCCAAGACGACAGGGGACGTGATCTGATGCTCGACACTGCAAACTACACCCCCCGCCTCAAGGCCCAGTTCGCGGACACGATCCGTGCGGCCATGAAGGAAGAGTTCGGCTACAAGAACGACATGCAGATCCCGCGTCTGGACAAGATCGTTCTGAATATCGGTGCTGGTGCTGAAGCCGTAAAGGACAGCAAAAAGGCGAAAGCGGCGCAGGACGACCTGACCGCCATCGCTGGTCAGCAGGCCGTCATCACCAAAGCAAAGAAGTCCATCGCTGGCTTCCGCGTCCGTGAAGACATGCCGCTCGGTGCAAAGGTCACGCTGCGCGGCGACCGGATGTACGAATTCCTCGATCGTCTGATCACGATTGCCATGCCCCGCATCCGCGACTTCCGCGGCGTGTCGGGCAAGTCTTTCGATGGCCGCGGCAACTACGCCATGGGCATGAAAGAACACATCGTGTTCCCCGAGATTGACTTCGACAAGGTCGATGAAGTCTGGGGTCTGGACGTTGTCATCTGCACCACCGCGCAGACCGACGCAGAAGCAAAAGCGCTGTTGAAGCATTTCAACATGCCGTTCAACAGCTAAGGGGAAGATTGATATGGCTAAGAAATCCATGATCGCCCGCGAAGTGAAGCGTCAGAAGCTCGTCGAAAAGTACGCAGCCAAGCGCGCCGCACTGAAAGAAATCGCAAACGACGAAAGCAAGCCGATGGAAGAGCGTTTCAAGGCGCGCCTCAAGCTTGCCAAACTGCCGCGCAACTCTGCGCCGACACGTTTGCACAACCGTTGCCAGCTTACCGGTCGTCCGCACGCGTACTACCGCAAGCTCAAGATCAGCCGGATCGCCCTGCGGGACCTTGGTTCCAACGGCGAAATCCCCGGCATGGTCAAGTCCAGCTGGTAAGGAGCATATGATATGAACGATCCTATCGGTGATATGCTGACACGCATCCGCAACGGCCAAATGCGCGGCAAGTCCACGGTGGCCACTCCGGCCTCCAAGCTGCGCGGCTGGGTGCTCGATGTGCTGGCAGACGAAGGCTACATTCGCGGCTACGAAGCCACGAAGGATGATCGCGGCCACGCTGCGTTCGAAATCAGCCTCAAGTACTACGAAGGCACCCCTGTCATTCGCGAAGTGAAGCGGGTCTCCAAGCCCGGCCGTCGCGTCTACATGGGCGTCAATGACATCCCGCAGGTCCGTCAGGGCCTCGGCGTGTCGATTGTCTCCACCTCCAAAGGTGTGATGTCGGACGCAAACGCTCGTGCCAACAAGGTTGGCGGCGAAGTGCTTTGCACGGTCTTCTAAGGAGTTTGGCAAATGTCTCGTATTGGTAAGAAACCGGTCGAGCTGCCCAGCGGCGTTACCGCCTCTGTGTCCGGCCAGACCGTTGAAGTGAAGGGCCCCAAGGGCACCCGCAGCTTCACCGCAACTGACGACGTCACCCTCGCTGTTGAGGACAATGCCGTGACGGTGACCCCGCGCGGCAAGTCCAAGCGCGCGCGCCAGCAGTGGGGCATGTCCCGCACGCAGGTCCAGAACCTGGTTGTGGGTGTGACTGACGGCTTCAAGAAAGAGCTTGAGATCAACGGCGTTGGTTACCGTGCTCAGATGCAGGGCAATGTCCTGAAGCTGAACCTCGGCTACTCGCACGACGTTGACTTCACAGTGCCCGAAGGTGTGACGGTGACGGCCCCCAAGCCGACCATCGTGATCGTGGAAGGCAATGACCAGCAGCAGGTTGGTCAGGTCGCCGCGAACATCCGCGAATGGCGCAAGCCGGAGCCCTATAAGGGCAAGGGCATCAAGTATGTGGATGAGTATATCTTCCGCAAAGAAGGCAAGAAGAAGTAAGGGAGCGCAGAGATGGCAAATTCAAAACGCACATTGTTCATCAAGCGCCGCCTGCGCGTTCGGAACAAGCTTCGCAAGGTCAACAACGGTCAGCCGCGTCTGTCGGTTCATCGGTCAAACAAGAACATCAGCGTTCAGCTGATCGACGACACAAACGGTGTGACCCTCGCCTCTGCCTCCTCTTTGGAGAAGGATCTGGGCGTGGTCGGCAAGAACAACGTCGAAGCCGCCGCCAAGGTGGGCGCTGCAATCGCAGAGCGCGCCAAGAAAGCCGGCGTGTCCGAGGCACAGTTCGACCGTGGTGGGTTCCTCTTCCACGGAAAGATCAAGGCCCTTGCTGATGCAGCCCGCGAAGGCGGTCTGAAGATCTAAACGACTTGCGAGGGGCTCTTTGGGGCCCCTCCGATGATCCGGGGCTGTCCTCTTACAGGGCGCGCCACTTGGATTGACACAACTCGGCCAACGCTGGCCACCAATCAAAGGAAGTTCTCCGATGGCAGAACGTGACAACAATCGCCGCGGCAACCGCCGTGACCGGGACGAAGCCCCGGAATTCGCCGATCGCTTGGTTGCGATCAACCGTGTGTCCAAAACCGTGAAGGGTGGTAAGCGTTTCGGCTTCGCAGCTCTTGTGGTTGTGGGCGACCAGAAAGGCCGCGTTGGCTTTGGCAAAGGTAAGGCCAAGGAAGTCCCCGAGGCCATCCGCAAGGCCACCGAGCAAGCCAAGCGCCAGATGATCCGCGTTCAGCTGCGCGAAGGCCGCACGCTGCACCACGACATGGAAGGCCGTCACGGCGCTGGCCGCGTTGTAATGCGCACCGCTCCGGAAGGTACCGGTATCATTGCCGGTGGTCCGATGCGTGCCGTGTTCGAAATGCTCGGCGTGAAGGACGTTGTGTCCAAATCCGTGGGCTCTTCGAACCCCTACAACATGATCCGCGCCACCATCGACGGTCTGAAGAAAGAGGCGTCTCCGCGCTCTGTCGCTCAGCGTCGTGGCAAGAAAGTCGCCGACATCCTGCCCAAGCGTGAAGACACGCCGCAGGAAAGCGGCCAAGTCGCTGAGGAGGCCTAAACCATGGCTAAAACCATCGTCGTCAAGCAGATCGGCTCCCCGATCCGCCGCCCCGAAAAGCAGCGTCAGACCCTTATCGGTCTCGGCCTCAACAAGATGCACAAGACCCGTGAGCTGGAAGACACCCCAGCCGTGCGTGGCATGATCGCCAAGATCCCCCACATGGTCGAAATCGTCGAAGAAAAGGGCTGAGGCCTGCGCGATGGCCTGCTGAAAGGCTGTCGACCCTGAAAATGTGAACGCCCTGTCGAAATCGGCAGGGCGTTTTTCGTTAGGCAACGACAGCCAGAAAGGCGCGTTTGTTCAAGACTGGGCTGCGCCCAAGCTGCGCCACGTGCCAGGTCTCCAGAACGCGCCAGAACGCATCGGCGGATTTGCCGAAATGGGTGCCCATCAGGATCAGCAAAGCTGTATCGACGACGGCCATGCCGGACACATCGGACTGTTCAATCGGTTCCATCAACGCGGTGTAGAGATCGTCGTCATGGGCAATCCGCGACGCGATCCGGCTGAGCGCGTCGCGCTGACGGGCCGCTTCCCGGATCATGCAGAATTCCGGGGTGAGGTCCTGATCGACGGTCAGGTGCTGCTCTGCGATCGTAACGATCATTGCGGTCGGGCACAGGATGCCGAAATGGCGTTCTGCGGCGTGAATTGTGCGATGCAACCAGCCGAACACGGCTTCCGCATCTGTTGGTCGAATGCGAACCAATTCATCCATTGGACCGGACAGCCAGGATTGCACGCGTTGCGCATGATCCAGCGCCGCTTGCTCCCGAACACAAAGGCCTGAGCCTCGCGCCTCTGAATGTCTGCCACGTTCCATCCGTAACGGTTAACAATGCGTTTGGGCGAAACTATGGCGGCATCGGCGCGGCGCGTTGACTTGTCTGGCGTCGCGCCTAGGCTCCGATCAAGCGTAAGGAGCACCTCATGACACCGGAACACATCCCATCGGCGCTGACGCCTGAGCTGATCCGCGCCACGCGGGACACGATCCGGTCTGCCACGATCTATACGCCAATGGTGCCGGCAACACGGCTGTCTTTGACCCTCGGCATCGACCTGCACCTCAAGCTTGAGAACTTGCAGCACACCAATGCGTTCAAATCGCGCGGGGCGCTGGCCAAGCTCCTCACCCTGACTGAAGCGCAAAGGGCCGGTGGCGTGATCGCCTGTTCTGCAGGCAATCATGCCCAGGGCGTGGCCTATAACGCGACCGGTCTTGGCATCGCATCGACCATCGTCATGCCCGAAGGCACACCCTTCAACAAAATCAAACGGACCGAAGATTTTGGCGCAACCGTCGTCATTCACGGCAAAGGTTTCGATGACAGCGTCCAGTTCACGCTCGATATGGCCGCTGAAAAGGGCATGACCTTCGTGCATCCCTTCGACGATCCGGTGGTGGCCGCCGGGCAGGGGTCCGTCGCGCTGGAAATGCTTGAACAGGCACCGGACCTCGATGTGATCGTGGTCCCGATCGGTGGCGGCGGGTTGATCGCGGGCATGGCTGTCGCGGCGAAGTCCGTAAATCCGAACGTCGAGGTGATCGGCGCTCAGGCTGAGCTTTTTGACGCTGTGTCGGCCCAGATTAACGATCACGCACCGAACTTTGCGGGCTCGTCCCTTGCCGAAGGCATCGCCGTCAAGGCGCCGAGTGCGGCCAACATCGAGGTCATCAAGTCCCATGTGGACCGCATTTTCACAGCGTCCGAGGCCGAGATCGAAGAAGGTGTGTTTGACCTGTTATCGGCGGAAAAGCTCGTCGTCGAAGGGGCTCCCGGCGCCGGGCTGGCGGTCATCAAGAACAACTTGAAGCACTTTGAAGGTAAGAAGGTCGGTCTCGTGATCTGCGGCGGCAACATCGACAGTCGTCTGTTGTCGACCTTGATCCTGCGCGGGCTGGTCCGGGATGGCCGTATCATTCGCCTGACGTTTGAGATTGACGACACCCCTGGCCAGCTTGCTGATATTTCACGCATAATTGGAGATAGCGGCGCCAATGTTGTTGAGGTGATCCATCAGCGGATGATGCAATCCGTGTCGCTGAAACAGGCCGAGCTCGACGTGGTGATCGAGGCGCGGGATGTAGCGCACGTGGAAGAAATCGTGGCGACTCTGCGCAGCAAGGGCTTCCGCCTCCGAACGGATCGCGGTGTTTGACAGCGGCGGCAACGTCCTTTCGTTTACCACGAATTGTCGTGTTCTCATCTCAGTTTTGCCCGATTTGACGTCGATACCGTCCATGTTTGTGAGCAAAGATGAGCGTAATTATGGTTAAGTCTGTCATTCCTTTCCTGATTGAACGGGTTCGTGCGTTCCGCGCGGACGAAGAGGGTGCAGTGACCGTCGATTTCGTGATCCTGACATCCTCGGTGATCTTGATGGGGTTGGCTCATGTGGCTGATGTGGCCAGCGGGACGACCAGCATTGCGGACAATGTGGACGCATGCCTCGGCTCCGACCTGACGACAATGCTCGATAACATTGACGCCGACAATTATATCGCCCAACTCGAAGCCGCCGGCGCTGCCTGTTCCGCTCGCTAAGCGGCTGAACAGTGTCTCTCCGCGCTGATGTGAACAGCACACACGTCTGACGCTTGCCTCGCTCGGAGCAATCTCCTATACGCCGCCGGTAGCCTGTTATTGGCTACAGAATCAAACACGAAACGCCGCGTGCCTGATCTTCGCTGGGTCAGGTCTTCCGGCAAGGAGACAGCGACATGGTTAAACTGAACGAACTTCACGACAATCCGGGTGCAACGAAGCCGCGCAAGCGCGTTGGCCGTGGTCCGGGTTCCGGCATGGGTAAGATGGGTGGCCGCGGTATCAAGGGCCAGAAATCCCGCTCCGGTGTAGCCATCAACGGCTACGAAGGCGGCCAGATGCCGATCTACCAGCGTCTGCCAAAGCGTGGCTTCAACAAGCCGAACCGCAAGAAGTATGCGGTCATCAACCTTGGCCTGATCCAGAAGTTCATCGACGCGAAGAAGCTGGACGCAAAGTCCATCACCGAAGACAGCCTCGTTGAATCGGGTGCCCTGCGCCGCAAGCTCGACGGTGTGCGCGTGCTTGCCAAGGGCGAAATCACCGCGAAGGCCACGATCGAAGTGACAGGGGCCTCCAAGGGCGCCATCGAAGCCGTCGAAAAGGCCGGTGGTAAACTGACGGTCACAGCTGCGGCAGCGGCAGAATAACGGGTTGTGAGGGGCGTGCGCGCCCCTTACATCGTTACGAGGGAAATGAAGCGCCGCTGCTGGGGACCCCGGCGAGCGGCGTTTGCTTGAAAACACATACGCATAGGCAGAGCATATGGCATCAGCAGCAGAGCAAATGGCCGCCAACACCTCTTGGAGCGCCTTTGGCCAGGCCAAAGAGCTTCGTCAGCGGATCTTTTTCACGCTCGGTCTTCTGATCGTCTACCGTCTGGGCACCTACATTCCGGTGCCGGGCATCGACGCCGACGCTTTGCGGTCCTTCATGGAAGAGGCCGCCACCGGCATCGGCGGTATCCTGTCCATGTTCACCGGCGGTGCGCTCGGGCGCATGGGTATCTTTGCCTTGGGCATC
>JBCBCS010000183.1:0-7049 GCA_038530475.1 Pseudomonadota bacterium | reverse complement strand
TCGTCCAGAACCCGTCGCGCATGGTCGGCGTGTATGGCGGGATCGCGGGCCTCGACCTAGAGAACTATGCCTTCATCGGGGCAGGTGCTGTCGTTGCAGGCTTCATTTGCGTGGTGATGTCGGCGGCGATGTACCGGGTGGTCTATCCACGTGTGCACCGGGCACTGGTCGTCGATGCGCGGTCGTCGTTCCTCGATAACGTGGCTGCCGTGTTGGTGTCGCTGGCGGTATCCATCGTGAACCTCGCCCTGATCGTCGCCGTGCTGTCGGTGTTGATCCCCGGCCTGAGCGGCTTCGTAAATGTCCCTGATTTCCTCTATTTTGAGGCCTATCTGTCATCGCTAACCATCGCCGTCATCTCGACCACCCTCACGCTCGCCATCGGCTATCCGCTGGCCTATGGAATGGCTCGCGCGCCTGAGCGCTGGCGTCCAACACTGCTGATGCTGGTGATCTTGCCGTTCTGGACGTCCTTCCTGATCCGCGTCTATGCGTGGATGGGCATCCTGTCGAACGAAGGGCTGTTGAACCAACTTTTGCAGGGGCTGGGGCTAATTGGTGAACCTCTGACGATCCTCAACACCAACATCGCCGTCTATATTGGCATCGTTTACACCTACCTGCCCTTCATGGTGCTGCCGATCTACGCGGCCCTGGACCGGATGGATGATAGCCTTGTCGAAGCCGCCGAAGACCTTGGCTGCACGGCTTTGTCCGCCTTCTGGCTGGTGACGGCCCCGCTGTCTCGCCCCGGTGTGATCGCGGGCTGCTTTCTGGTCTTCATCCCAACTTTGGGGGAATTCGTCATCCCGTCGCTCTTGGGCGGGTCCGAGACGCTGATGATCGGCAAGGTGCTGTGGGAGGAGTTCTTCAACAATCGCGACTGGCCTGTCGCTTCCTCCGTTGCGGTGATCCTGCTCCTGATCCTCATCATCCCCATCGTCCTCTTCCAGCGGAACGAACAGAAACAACGGGAGCTTGAGGCATGAGACGGTTCAGCTGGTTCAACGCCACATCGCTCACCTTTGGGTTCGCGTTCCTGTATCTGCCGATGCTGATCCTGATCATCTATAGCTTCAACGAAAGCCGGTTGGTCACTGTCTGGGCGGGCTTCTCGACGAAGTGGTACGGCGAGCTGTTGCAAAACGAGCAATTCCTCGACGCCGCCTGGGTAACACTCAAGGTCGCGTTCTGGTCGTCAACGCTGGCCACGATCCTCGGCACGATGGCGGCCTATATCATGGTGCGGGCGGGACGCTTCCGGGGGCGCGGTCTTTTCTCCGGGATGATTTACGCGCCGCTGGTGATGCCAGAGGTGATCACCGGGCTGTCGCTGTTGCTGTTCTTCATTGCCATCGGGCTGGACCGTGGCGTCGTGACCATCGTGCTGGCCCACACGACCTTCGCCATGTGTTACGTGAGCGTCGTGGTTACGTCGCGGCTGGTGAGCTTTGACCGTTCACTCGAAGAGGCCGCTCTTGACCTGGGCTGCACCCCTTTTGACGCCTTCCGGTCGGTCACCCTCCCGATCATCATGCCCGCCGTGATCGCGGGCTGGCTGCTGGCCTTCACATTGTCGCTCGACGATCTGGTGATCGCGTCGTTCACCGCCGGGCCATCGTCGACGACCTTACCCATCCGCATCTTCTCAAGCGTGCGCCTTGGCGTGACGCCTGAGATCAACGCGTTGTCCACGATCATGATCGGCCTTGTCACACTCGGGGTGATCAGCGCGTCGCTGGCGAGCCGGTCGTTCGCCCGCAGACGCGGTGAGGACGTCTAGAGCACCGAAAGGCCGGTCGGCGTCTGCGCCAGCTTTTCATGGCCCGTGGCCGTGATGACGATCGGCTCCGTCAGCTCAATCCCGCCATCCTCAAGCCAAAGCGCGGGCATGAAGTGGAAGGTCATCCCCTCTTCTAGCACCGTTCTGTCGCCCGCCCGAAGTGACATCGTCCGCTCGCCCCAATCGGGCGGATAGCTGAGGCCGATGGCGTAGCCGCAGCGGCTGTCCTTCTTGAACCCGTGCCGCGCGAGGGTGCCGTTGAACGCAGCGGCGATGTCTTCGCAAAGCTGCCCCGGCCGCGCCTCTTCAAGCGCGGCTTCAGTAGCATCCAACACGGCCGCCTCCGCGTCGCGGTAGCGTTGTGGCGGGGTGCCGAGGAACAGAGTGCGCGATTGCGGGCATTGGTAACGGCGATGGGCGCCGGCGATTTCAAAGAACGTCGCCTCACCTGACGCCAACGGGGTGTCGTCCCATGTGAGGTGCGGCGCGGTCGCATCCATGCCGGACGGCGCCATCGGCACGATGGCCGGGTAATCCCCCCAATGGCTGTCCGTGCCGGTGATGCCAGCATGGTAGATCTCAGCGATCAGGCGGTTCTTCGGCAAGCCGGGTTCCGCCACCTCAAGAATACGCGCATGCATGGCGCTGACGATCTGGCCCGCGCGGCGCATATAGATCAGCTCCTGTTCGGATTTCACAGCCCGCTGCCAATTCACAAGGCCGGTGCCGTCGCCCCACCGAGCGTTCGGGAGGGACTTCAAGAGCGTCTCATAAGCCGCTGCGCTGAAATAGTAATTGTCCATCTCACAGCCGACCCGAAGACGGACCCAGCCCTGTGCCTCAAACAGGCGCGACAGGTCTTCCATCGGGTGTTTGTCGGGGTTCTGGACGTAGGTATCGTCGTAGCCACGGACCGCATCGTCGGCCATCCAGACCGTTCGCACCGCCCCTGCGGCATCCATCACCCGTCCCCACCACATCGGAGGTCCTTCCGGGCCCAGCACAACCGCCTGATGCACGTAGAAGGACCAGCCGTCATAGCCCGTGAGCCACGCCATATTGGACGGGTCGGTGACGATTAGCACGTCAAAGCCGCCCGCCTCCATCGCGGCCCGCGTCTTGGCGATGCGGGCGTCGTATTCCTGTTGGGTGAAAGCGGGGTTCGGGTTGGGCATGGCACGCTCCTTTGCCCTAACGGACCATCAGGATCGCACGCGGTCTAGCCCCCGTCGCTCCTTAACGCTAGCCGAGCGCGTAGCCCGCCCCCCGCACCGTGCGCACCGGGTCACTGCCGCCCTGCCCGGTCAGCACCTTGCGCAGGCGGCCAACATGGACATCCACGGTCCTCGTATCGACGTAGATGTCGCGGCCCCACACCCGGTCGAGCAATTGCTCCCGGCTCCAGACCCGACCCGGCTTTTCCATGAAGGTGCTGAGCAGACGAAACTCAGTCGGGCCAAGCTTCAACTCGGCATCGGCCCGCATCACCCGGTGGGTTTCGGCATCGAGCGTGATGTCCTCAAACGTGAGAACCTGACCCACCGTGCTGGGCCGCACGCGCCGCAGCTGCGTTCGCACGCGCGCCATCAGTTCAGCCACCGCGTAAGGTTTGACGACGTAATCATCGGCGCCGGTTTCCAGCCCACGCACCTTGTCCACTTCCTCAGACCTGGCAGACAGCATGATGATCGGGATGGCGCGGGTTTCTGGCCGCATCTTGAGCTGGCGGCAGACCTCAATCCCCGACACATTGGGTAACATCCAGTCCAGCACCATCACATCCGGCGCGTCCTCATCGACCAGCAACAACCCTTGTTCCCCGTCCTCTGCCTTGCTGACGCGGAACCCTTCTGCCTCAAGGTTGTAGGCCAGGACTTCGCGCTGAGCGGGTTCATCCTCAACAATCAGAACATGTGGCGTTTGCATCAGCTCACTCCGGCAAAGCTCCGTGGGTGCTGTCCATTTTCGGGCGGTCCTCATCCGGCATCTCACCGGTGACCATGTAGATCACCTGTTCGGCCATGTTGGTGACCAGATCGCCCATGCGTTCGACGTTCTTGGCGATGAAGTGCAAGTGCATACAGGCAGAGATGTTGCGCGGGTCTTCCATCATGAAGGTCAGGAATTCGCGGAACAGCGCGTTGTACATCTGGTCCACGTCCAGATCCCGGTCGCGGACGTTCTGCGCCAGCTCCACGTCGCCACGGATATAGGCCGACAGGGAATCCGACAGCATTGACTGCACCTCTTTGGCCATGTTGCGCAGGGCCAGATCGGTGCCATTGATCGGCCGCATCTCAGCGAGGATCGGGGTCCGCTTGGCCATATTCTTGGCGTAGTCGCCCACCCGCTCCAGCGACGAGGCGAGCTTGAGAACAGACAACAGCGTCCGCAGATCCTTGGACACCGGCGCACGCAGCGCGATAATCCGCGCAGCCTCTTCGTTGATCTGCTCTTCCAGAGCGTCGATGACCTTATCGCCCCTGCGCACTGTTTCGGCGGCGTCGACATCGCGGGTCTGCAGCGCCTTGGACCCGTCGATGATCGCGGCCTCCACAAGGCCGCCCATCTTGACGATCAGCGCCTGCACGCTTTCCAGATCACGGTCGAAGGCTGATGAAATATGTTGGTCATTCATGGCTTTGGCCTTATCCGATGCGGCCGGAAATGTAGCTTTCCGTCCGGCTGTCTTCGGGGTTGGTGAAAATCTTGTCCGTGTCGCCGAACTCCACGAGGTTGCCCAAGTGAAAGAAGGCGGTCTTCTGACTGACCCGTGCGGCCTGCTGCATGGAGTGGGTCACGATGACCACCGAATAGCTTTGACGCAGCTCATCGATCAGCTCTTCGACCTGAGCGGTCGCAATGGGGTCAAGCGCGGAGCATGGCTCATCCATGAGCAGGATTTCAGGCTCAGTCGCGACGGCCCGCGCGATGCAAAGCCGCTGCTGCTGACCCCCAGAGAGGCCGGTACCCGGCGCGTGCAAACGGTCCTTGACTTCGTCCCAGATGGCGCCCCGGCGCAGGGCCTTTTCCACGATCTCGTCGAGCTCCGCCTTGTTGCGGGCCAACCCGTGAATCTTGGGGCCGTAGGCGACGTTATCGTAGATCGATTTGGGGAACGGGTTGGGTTTCTGGAACACCATGCCCACCTTCGCGCGCAGCTGCACCGGATCGACGGCGGGGTCGTAGATGTCTTCGCCATCGATCTTGATCTCGCCCTCAACCCGGCAAATGTCGATCGTGTCGTTCATCCGGTTGATGGTGCGCAGAAAGGTCGACTTGCCGCAGCCCGACGGCCCGATAAAGGCGGTCACGGTCTTGTCGGCAATCGCCACATCCACGTCCTTGATGGCGTGGTTATCGCCGTAATAGACCTGCACGCCTTTGGCGGTGATTTTGGTGTCGGACATGTCGATCGTTCTTTCGGTCAGGTTTACGTCTTTCATCTCTACCCCCTCTACCAGCGCCGCTCAAACCGGCGGCGGAGCAGGATGGCAATCAAGTTCATCGTCAGCAAGAAGACCAGCAACACGATGATCCCGCCCCAGGCCTTTTCATAAAAGCCCGTGTCCGCACGGGCGGCCCAGGTGTAGATCTGCGCGGGCATGGCAGAGTTGCTGTCGAGGAACCCTGACACAAGGCCATCTGGGTATTCCCGCGCCACGTAGCCGACCATGCCGATCAGCAGAAGCGGTGCGGTTTCGCCCAAGGCCTGCGCGAGGCCAATGATCGTGCCCGTCAGAATACCCGGCATGGCGAGCGGCAACACGTGATGGAAGACCGCCTGCATCTTGGAGGCACCGACGCCGAGGGCCGCATCACGGATGCTCGGCGGGACGGATTTCAGCGACGCGCGGGTTGAGATGATGATCGTCGGCAAGGTCATCAGCGTCAGCACAAGGCCGCCCACCAACGGGGCCGATTGCGGCAGATGCGCGAACTGGATGAACACCGCCAGACCAAGGATACCGAACACGATGGACGGCACGGCGGCAAGGTTTGAAATGTTCACCTCAATCAGGTCCGTCAGCCGGTTCTTGGGCGCGAATTCCTCAAGGTAGATCGAGGCTGCGACACCAATAGGCAGCGCGAGAAACAACACCACCAACATCATGAAGAACGACCCGATCACTGATGCGCCAATGCCCGCCCCGCCGGGGTTGTCCACAGCCGTATCCGTGCCAGTGATGAAATTCCAATCGAAGGCCTGCGTGATCAGCCCAGCCTCAATCATCGCATCGACGACATCAAGATCTTCAATCATCAAAAAGCGACTGTCGGTCACGTCTTCGCGCAGCAGATCGCCCTCAAAATAGCGGCTGATGCGGGTGGAGGCTGGCAAGTTAAACCTCACCGTTCCCCCGATCTGATCAGGATTCGCCTGATAGAATTCGCGGATCGTGGCCCCCGTTTTAGGCACCAGTCGGTCGGTGATGAAGTCCTCGTCGACTTCGATCTCGGAGCCTTGTGCGACCAAAAACTCGTTCACTTTGGCGACCAAGAGCGCCTCATAGGCGGCGGTCTTGAGGAACTGGCTTTCGGCCTCATCGACGTCCTCTTGGGTGATCGTCGCTTCCAGCGCCACGACCGTGTTGGTGAAGGCCGGCAGGCCCGCGCGCAGGATCGAGGTGAGCAGGATCACCAGAAACAGCAAGCCAATAAGGATCGCCGCAAGGCCGTAAGCCTTGAACCGTTTCTCAGCCGCGTTGCGTTTGCGGGTCCGCGCATCGACCGTTAGCAGGGACGATTTGGGCGCAGGCGTGGTCTGTCCGGTCGCGTCGGTCATTCATACTGCTCCCGATATTTGCGCACGATATACAGCGCGAAGATGTTGAGCCCGAGGGTGATCACGAAGAGCGTCATCCCAAGGGCAAAGGCCACAAGCGCCTCGGGCGAGGAAAAGTCGCTGTCGCCGGTCAGCTGGGACACGATTTTGGCGGTCACGGTCGTCATCGCCTCAAACGGGTTAAGGTCAAGCCGCCCTGCGGCCCCTGCCCCAAGGACCACGATCATCGTCTCCCCAATGGCGCGGCTTGCGGCCAGCAGGATCGCCCCGACGATGCCCGGAAGGGCTGCGGGGAGAACGACCTGACGGATCGTCTCGGACGGGGTGGCACCAATGCCCAAGGACCCGTCGCGCATGCTTTGCGGCACCGCGTTGATGATGTCGTCGGACAGCGACGACACAAACGGGATCAGCATGATGCCCATCACCAGCCCTGCGGTGATGACCGCGCGGCCGCGCGGTCATCACCGCAGGGCTGGT
>JBCBCS010000182.1:0-7075 GCA_038530475.1 Pseudomonadota bacterium | reverse complement strand
GGCAAATCGGCTGAGCGGGTCGCAGTGGCCGGGTGGTTGTCCTTTGCCAAGCTGGTGCTGCATCCGGCCGCCGTCGCAATAGCTGCCCTCTTCCTTCTGCCGGTTGACCCCTTTGCGGCCGGTGTCATGATCGCCGCTGCTGCTCTGCCCGTTGCTGGCAACGTCTTTATCCTGGCACAGCATTACGGCGTGGCGCCGACACGGGTCTCCGCGTCGATCCTGATCTCGACGGCGTTTAGCGTTGTGACAGTTTCGGCTGTCATTGCGCTCGTCTCAGGCTAGAAAGATGCCCATGACTGACCAATCCCCCCCGACCTATTCCGCGCTGCCCCTTCCCGATCGCGCTGATTACGATGACGACCGCATGGCGCGTGAAGCGGCAGAGTTCTACGCTCATGTCAAAACCCGCCACTCGATCCGTGATTATTCGGATCGTCCGGTCCCGCGCCGCGTGATTGAGGATTGCGTGCGGGCAGCCGGGACGGCGCCCAGCGGTGCCAACCAGCAGCCGTGGCATTTCGTGGCGATCTCAGATCCTGCGATGAAAGCCCGGATTCGGTCAGCGGCGGAAGCAGAAGAAGAAAAGTTCTACGATGGCGGTGGCGGCGACGCATGGCTGAAAGCGCTGGAGCCGATCGGGACGGATGCGTCAAAGCCGCATCTTGATATTGCACCCTGGCTCATCGTGATCTTTGCCCAGCGCTGGGGCTACCGAAACGGCGAACGGGTCAAGCACTATTATGTGCCGGAAAGTGTCGGCATCGCGACAGGCATGCTGATCACCGCCCTTCATACGGCGGGTCTGAGCTGCCTGACCCATACACCCAATCCGATGAAATTCCTCAATAAGCTTTGCGACCGCCCTGAGAATGAGAAGCCGATCATGATCCTCGCGGTCGGCCATCCGGCGGACAGCGCAACCGTGCCCGCCGTGGCAAAGAAGAAAAAGCCGCTGGAAGAGATCATGACGACCTATGACGGCACGGGAGAGATCTGATGGAGACACTATCTGAGAACGTATGCTTTGGCGGTGTGCAGGGCGTTTACCGTCATGCCTCTGCAAGCACCGGAACGGACATGACCTTTGGCTTGTTCCTGCCGGCTGAAGCACAGGACGGCCCGGTGCCGCTGTTATGGTTCCTGTCCGGTCTGACCTGCACCCACGAGAACGCCATGACCAAGGCGGGCGCGCAGGCCTGGGCAGCAGATCATGGGATCGCGCTGTGTTTTCCGGATACATCGCCCCGTGGGGACGGCGTGGCCGATGACGACGCCTACGATCTGGGGCAGGGCGCCGGGTTCTACATTGATGCCACGCAAGAGCCTTGGGCGCCGCATTTCAAGATGTGGTCTTACGTGACAAAGGATCTCACCGATCTGTTGGGCGCGGACTTTGCAATCGACCTCGACCGGCAATCAATCACGGGCCATTCCATGGGCGGACACGGCGCGTTGACGATGGCGATGGCGCTGCCGGGGCGGTTTCGTTCGGTATCTGCCTTCGCACCGATCTGTAATCCCACCGCCAGCGATTGGGGCCGCAAGCAACTCGAAGCTTATTGGGGCGACGAAGCGAATTGGGGTCCGCATGATGCCACTCTGCTGATGCAGAACGACGGATTCGACGGCCCGATGTTGATCGACACTGGCACTAAGGACCAATTCTGGGACCTGCTGGGCACCGAGAGCTTTGCCGCCGCTTTCACGGCCAAGCGGCAGAACGGCCAGATCCGCCTGCAACCCGGCTATGACCACAGCTACTTCTTCATCTCGACTTTCATGGAAGACCACGTGGCCTTTCACGCAGATGCCTTGTGGGCCTAGGCGATGATCTACGTCGATGCAGATGCCTGCCCGGTGAAGGCCGAGGTCGAGAAGGTCGGCACGCGTCATGGCGTCAAAATGTTCATCGTTTCGAACGGAGGATTGCGTCCGTCGCAGAACCCGTTGGTTGAGACGATCATCGTGCCTGACGGCCCGGATGTGGCAGACATGTGGATCGCCGACCGCGCCGGCGCGGGGGATGTGGTGATCACGGCGGACATTCCGCTGGCAGCCAAATGCGTTGAAGCGGGTGCGCGGGTTCTCAAACACAACGGAGAAGCCTTGACGTCTGCCAATGTCGGTGCCGCGCTGGCGACACGCGACTTGATGGCCGACCTGCGTGCGGCAGACCCGTTCCGCCAAGGTGGTGGCAAAGGTTTCACCAAGGCGGACCGATCGAGATTTCTCGACGCGCTCGAAAGGGAATTGCGCGCCGCCAAGCGGACATGAAATGGTAACGGCCAAAGGCCGCGATAGGGATAACAACATGAGCGTGCGCGCCGTCGTTTTTGATATCGGAAACGTGCTGGTTGAATGGCGACCGGAGGAGTTCCTCGACCGGTATATCGGCGAGGCACGTCGCCGCGCCTTCCTGGAAACGGTTCCGATCATGCACGTCAACGATGAGATTGATGCGGGGCGCGATTTCGATGAGGCGCTTGAAAGCCTGTTGGCGACGTATCCTGACTGGACTGATGCTCTCACGGCGTGGAGGGACCGCATCATCGAAAGCATCGCGCCGCCGCTTGACCACTCGGTCCGTCTGCTTCGCGCGCTGCGTCGGGCGGACGTCCCGGTTCTTGCCCTTTCGAATTTCGGCGCGAAGATGTTCGCGGTCGCCCAGCGGGAATATCCGTTTCTGGAGGAATTTGATCAGACCTACGTCTCGGCGCATCTGGAACTCATAAAGCCGGACCCTGCGATCTATGCACATCTGGAGGCGCAGTCGGGCTTCGCCCCGGCAGAGCTTCTGTTCGCTGACGATCGGCAAGAAAACATCGAAACCGCTGCCGCACGCGGCTGGAACGTGCACCACTTTGATCGACCGCAAACCCTCGCGGATCGTCTGGTGTCCGAAGGATTGCTGACGGAAGAGGCAGCGCAATGACCGACATGATCCCATTCGATGAGGGTCAGCGCGGCCTCGATTGGTTGGCGTTGACCGATGCTCTGGCCGCGGGCCATGCGTTGCCAAAGGCCAGCGTTGAGGATGTGTTCCTGTACCGCGATCCGGACACGTTGCTGAACCGGTCGGCCTGGATCGACGGGATGGGTCTTGCCATCAAATGCGCGACGATTTTCCCGAAGAACCGCGACACCGGCGCGCCGATGATCCATGGCGCTGTCAATCTGTTTTCGGACAAGGATGGCGAGCTTGAAGCGATCCTTGATTTTCAACTGGTGACAAAATGGAAAACCGCTGCGGACAGTCTGCTGGCTGCGCGGCGGCTGGCGCGCCCTGACAGCAAACGCATTCTGATTGTCGGGGCGGGGACTGTTGGCCAATCCTTGTGGCAGGCCTATGGGGCGGCGTTTCCGAACGCCATGTTCACGGTCTGGAACCGGTCAGTGGAAGGCGCTGCGGCATTCGTTGAGGTCTGCCCGGACGTCGAGATAGCCGATGATCTGGAGGCTGCGGTGCGCACCGCCGACATCGTCACCTCCGCCACTATGACAACGGAGCCCATATTGCATGGGGCGTGGTTTCAGCCCGGACAACATATCGATCTGATCGGGGCCTATCGGCCCGATATGCGTGAGGTGGACGACGATGCCCTCCTGAAGTCGCGTGTTTTTGTTGACAGTTACGACACCACGTTGGGTCATATCGGGGAGCTCAAGATCCCGCTTGAGGCGGGGGTCATATCCAAGGAACACGTCGTGTCTGATTACTACGATCTTGCCGCGTTTGAGCGCCGCTCGGACGATGAGATAACTGTGTTCAAGAACGGAGGTGGGGCGCATCTCGATCTGATGACGAGCCGCTACATTCTTGATGTCTGGAAGGCCAGACACGGATGATGGGGTGGATCGTTCTGCTGATCATCGTGGTGGTCATCGCGTTGATCCCGTACTGGCAAGAGCAAGCCCGCGCGCCGTCGGAGGCATTCCGCAAGAAAGCACCCGGGCGCTTCGCAAAGCTGAGCCAAGGTGTGACGCATTATCAATGGGTTGGGGCGGCCCGTGGCCCGGTCATCGTGTGCATTCATGGTCTCACAACGCCAAGCCCGGTCTGGTACGCGATCGCCGGCGGGCTGGAGAGGATCGGCTACCGGATCCTCATATACGATCTGTATGGACGCGGGTTTTCGGATGCGGTGTCGGGGCCGCAGGACGGGGACTTTTTCGTGCGCCAGTTGTCTGATTTGCTGGAGCATCAGCAAATAGAAGATGACGTGACCCTAATCGGCTACTCAATGGGTGGTGCGATCGCCACGGCGTTTACGGCGGCGTATCCTCATCGCGTCCGGCGCATGGTCCTGCTCGCCTCAGCGGGGATGTGGCTGCGGGAGGATGGGTTGACCGAGAAATGCCGGGAGTGGCCGCTCATCGGGGATTGGCTGCACGCTGTCATCGCCACCCGCCGCGACAAGCGCGCGCTGCGCAAGAAGCTAGGAAAATCGTTTGAGATCAGCGGGATTGTTGAGCTTCAACTGGCCGAATACCGCTCACGCGGGTTCGTGCCTGCGGTGCTGTCCAGTCGCCGACATATGCTTGCTGCAGATCTGGAACCGACCCATCGTGAGATTGCGAAAGTGGGTGTTCCAGTGCTGGGCATCTGGGCGGAAAAGGACGATGTGATCCCGCTGAAATCACTCGGCACGCTGTCACAATGGAACCGCGATGTGGCGCAGGAGGTGATCCAGGGCGCAGGGCATGACGTGGCCTACACACATTCGCAGGAGGTGGTTGCGATGCTGGCTCAAGTGCTGCGTGAGGATGCTTCCTAGGCGATTTCGCGCGCAATTACAGAGGATGAGACGCTGTGCTTTGGCCCGAGTTGGCTGGTGTGTGGCAAAGAGCCAATCGCGGCGAAGCTCAAGCTGGGGCCATGACCGCCCGACGCTCTTCCCGGATCGGCAGATGAACAATGGCTGAGAAAGCACCGACAGCGACCCCGACCCACCACACACCGGTGTAGCTGCCATAGGCGTCGTACATCGCCCCGCCCAGCCAGACCCCGATAAAGCTGCCCAGTTGATGGGAGAAGAAGACAATGCCGTAAAGCGTGCCCATGTAGCGCAGCCCGTAGATATGCGCGACGAGCCCGCTGGTCAGCGGAACCGTCGCCAGCCAGAGCGACCCCATCACGACAGAGAAAATGATGACCGTTGTCGGCGTAATCGGGAAGGCAATGAACATCGCAGCCGCGATGGTCCGTCCGGTGTAGATGCCCGCGAGGAGATACTTCTTCGAATAGCGTTTCCCGGCCCAACCTGCGAGCAACGTGCCTGCGATATTCGCCAGACCGATGAGAGAGATGGCAATCGCACCGAGCGCTGAGGTGGTGGTGATCCCGATGGAATAGAGCGCGCCGCCGGGCAGGATCGGGCCGCACATCTCGGTGATCATTGCGGGAAAGTGGGCGGTGATGAACGCCAGCTGGTAGCCGCAGGAAAAGAAGCCCAGAAAGATCAGCGTGTAGCTGGGATCGCGGAAAGCTCGGGTGAGGACCTGACCAATGCTTTCCTCAAGCTCTTGGCGGGATGCGACGTTAGGTGCGCGCATCATTGGCAGCATCAACAATGTCGCGAGGATCATCCCGGCGAAGACCAGAAACACCGTTTGCCACGATATGAAGCCGAGGAAGTATTCCGCGAGCGGTGCGCCAAAGACCTGACCCGCCGAGCCTGCCGCCGTTGCAATTGCCAGCGCCATCGAGCGGTTGTCATCCGATGCGGCGCGTCCCACCACGGCGAGGATCACGCCAAACCCGGTGCCCGCGATGCCGAAACCCACGAGCCAGGCATAGGTTTGGTGCGCGATGGGCGTTGCGGAATTGGCGCTGAGCACCAACCCGATGGCGTAGATGATCGCGCCCAGTATGATCGCCTTGCGGTCTGTCAGACGTTCGGCCAGCGCCCCGAAAATCGGCTGACCAATGCCCCAGGCGAGGTTCTGGATGGCGATGGCCAACGAAAACTCGGCCCGCGCCCAGCCAAATTCATCAGCGATCGGGATCTGGAACACACCGAAAGACGCACGGACGGCAAAGCTCACCATGATGATGATACAGCCAGCGATCAGAACGGGGGATATGAGCCGCGCGTCGTGTTGCATGGGCAGAGAGTGGCGGCGGCAGTTGGTCCCGTCAATCGCTCTTGTGTGACGTGCCGGATCACTCAGCGAGATGGGAACCCCTGCGGGTGGCAGTGCCGCAGAGTGTCGTTGTTATTGCATATTTCTAAACCAAAGACGCTGGGCGGATTGCCCTTGCGCGGCGCTGCGGCCAAAAGGGACGGCATGGAGAAGGTGCGCGCTGAATATGACCGCCGGGTGGCCGCGGGGGAGCTGAAGGATGACCCCGTGCAGCGATCCGCCCTGCCTGAGCTTCAGCGGGTGGCGGATGCGGTTGCGCAGGCGCCCGCCCCGAAACGCGGCTTCTTTCGCAAGGCTGTGCCACTCAAAGCACCTAAGGGTCTTTATCTGTGGGGCGGCGTAGGGCGGGGCAAGTCCATGCTGATGGATTTGCTGTATGAGCAAATCGATGTCCCGAAAGAGCGTCAGCATTTCCACGCCTTCATGCAATGGGTCCACACATCAATCGCGGCGGCGCGGGCGACGGGGGTGGAAGACGCGATTGCGCCGGTTGCTGCTGATCTGGCCGGGCGGGTCCGCTTTCTGGCGTTTGATGAAATGCAGATCAGCGACATCACAGATGCGATGATCGTAGGGCGGCTGTTCGAGGCGTTGTTTGAGGCGGGTGTAACCGTCGTGACCACATCAAACCGGGTGCCGGATGATCTGTACAAGGACGGGCTCAACCGGCAGCTGTTTTTGCCTTTCATTGCGCTCCTGAAGGACCGGATGGTTGTGCATGAACTGGCCTCAGACATGGATTACCGGCAGACCGTTCTGGCCGGGTCCAAGGTCTATTTCACGCCGCCTGACGCCATGGCACGCAGCAAGATCGACGCGCTGTGGGAGGCATTGACGCAAGGTGCGTCTGCCCCGCTGACATTGCGCGTGAAGGGGCGCGATGTGGTGTTGCCAGCCTTTGCCAATGGCGCCGCACGGGTGCGGTTTTCCG
>JBCBCS010000181.1:0-7081 GCA_038530475.1 Pseudomonadota bacterium | reverse complement strand
TTTCAGATGTCGATCCAGGACGTTGAGGCCGTGGACTACAGCCAATACACGGCCTCAACGTCCTGGATCGACATCTGAAAGTCGGCGGCATTGTTGCGGTAAATCACAGATTGGTGGTCGTCGACGCGGGTCTCATAGATGGCAAGTGAGGTGCGTTCCTCCCCCTGAATGGTGCGCACATGGGTGCGGCCGACGCCGTATGCGTCCAGTTGGTTCAGGCAATACCGCCCCACGGCGTCGTCGCTCACACAGGTGACCAGATCGGCGGACAGGCCAAGTTTCACCAAACCGGCGGCAATGTTGGCAGACGATCCGCCCATGGCGACGAACATATCCGTTGCGTGTTCCGTCTGCGCGCGGTCATTGGGGCTGAGGTCCATGCCGACGCGGCCAATCACCAGAAACTTGCCCCCTTTAATGCCGTCTAGCGCGGTCATGTCCGGCCTTCCGCGTTGCCCGCCTTGGCCGCATCGAGGACCTCGGGATAGGGGTAGTTCAGCCCTAAGAGTTGGCGCATGTCGGCACTTGCGTCGTCTATGAACGATTGAGGTAAGGCCGCTGGCATGTCTTCCATGGGTTTGACGAATTTGGGCAGGTACTGAATCAGGACCGCATTGCGGTCGTGATCTGCCTTGTTGGGCATCGCGCAATGCCACGTCACACCGTAAAACAAGGCCACATCGCCCGGATCGCCCAGCATCTGTTCACACTTGTCGAAAAAGTTGTCCTCGGGCGTGGGGTACCGCAGTTCCTTCTGGCTTCCGGGGACGTAACCAGTGGCGCCACTTTCAGCCGTGAATGGATCAAGCAAGACCGAGACTTGAGCGTTCATCGGGAACGACCCATTAAGGCCCACTGGATGGGTTTCAGGTTTGTGGAAATCCCAATACGGGTAGTCAACATGGGGTTCTTGACCGGGGCCACCTGGCAGGATGCGATTGGCGGCAATCGACCCCATGATGAATTCGCTGCCCAGAAACGCGCGAAGGATCTTCATCAAAACGGGGTGTGCGGCCATGTCCGAGAACACGGCGCCCTTGGCCAAGAGATTCCACACGCGTCGCTGTAGGCTTATCTGGCCGCTCTCCTCTGCCGCGCCTTGGAAATGGGTGGCTTTGTTGGCGTCGCTTTCGGAGTGCTCCATGATGATGGCGCGGGCCTCTGCGATCTGATCTGGCGTAAAGAGGCCGGTGATGCGGACTGCGCCCGCTCCATTCAGAAGTTCGTCTACGATGGCATCGGGGTGCGCCGTTTCTGAACTGAAGGTCTTCATCAGACGCCTTGCCGTTGTTTGGTGCGGGTGGCTTCCTGATCAGTATGGGCGTCGCGGACGCTTTGGCTGTCTGATACTTCTGGCGTGCCGACTTCCCACCATGTGTGCCCCTCGGTCGTCCAGCCGTCATAGGCATCGACCTTCATGACAATCACGCTCGTCCGGTCCGCTGACTTGGCGCGTTGGAACGCTTCTGCCAATTCCGCCGGGTTGGAGACTGTTTCGGCAATGGCGCCCATTGAGGCTGCGTGGTCCTCAAAGTCAACACCGACCTGAGTCGTTGCTGTGGGGGTATCCGCGATAAGGTTGTTGAAGCTTTCGTTCCCGGTGTTGTTCTGCAGTTTGTTGATGACCGCAAAGCCGCCATTGTCGAGGACAAGGATGATCAGCTTCTTGTCCGTCAGCACCGACGAATAGATGTCCGAGTTCATCAGCAAATAGGACCCGTCGCCGCAGAAAACGATGGTGTCCTTGTCTGGCTCCCGCTCGGATTGGGCAATCCGTGCACCCCAGGCGCCCGCGATCTCATACCCCATGCAGGAGAACCCGAACTCCACATCCACCGTGCCAATGTCGAGCGTGCGCCAGTTCGCAGTGACTTCCGCCGGAAGCCCTCCGGCAGCGGCAACGATCCGGTCGCGCGGGTCGCACAGGTCGTTCACGACACCGATGGCTTGGGCATAGCTGTTGGGGCGGTTGCCGGGACGCACGTTGTCGGCCACATAGGTGTCCCATTTGGCGCGCTCTGCTTGGGCAAAGGCGGTCCAGTCCGCCGGGGCCTTGTAGTCCCCGACCAGCGACGACAGGGCAATCGCCGCGTCCCCCACGACTGGCAACGACATGTGCTTCATCGCATCGTGACGCCCCACATTGATCCCGATGATCTTTGCGTCCTTGTCGAATGCCGTCCACGACCCGGTGGTGAAATCCTGCAATCGCGTTCCGACGGCGAGGATAACATCCGCCCTCTCCGCGATCGCATTGGCGCTGTCCGACCCCGTCACCCCGATGGGGCCGATATTGAGCGGGTGGTCCGCCTTCATGTTGGCGCGGCCGGCGATGGTTTCGACGACAGGAATTCCACTGTCTTCTGCGAAGGCGGTCAGCTCAGCCACGGCACCTGAATATTGCACACCGCCGCCTGCGATGATCATCGGGCGCTTGGCGGTTTGCAGGAGGGCAAAGGCGTCTACGATTTCTTCCATATCCGGCGCTTGCTTGCGGATGCGATGCACGCGCTTCTCGAAGAAGGCAGTGGGGTAGTCATAGGCCCAGCCTTGGACATCCTGGGGCAAGCCGATAAACGCGGGGCCGCAATCGGCCGGATCCAGCATGGTTGCTAATGCGGCTGGAAGCGACTGGATGATCTGCGCGGGATGGGTGATCCTGTCCCAATAGCGGCTTACTGTTTTGAAGGCGTCGTTCAGGCCAAAGGTCGGGTCGCCAAAATGCTCAAGCTGCTGCAAGACCGGGTCGGGCAGGCGGGTGATAAACGTATCACCACACAGCATCAGAACCGGCAACCGGTTGGCGTGGGCCAACGCAGCAGACGTGAGCAGGTTCGCCGTGCCGGGACCTGCGCTTGCCGTGCAAAACATGAACCGCCGCCGCAGCCATTGCTTGGCATATCCGGCGGCAGCAAACCCCATCCCTTGCTCATTCTGACCCCGATAAAGTGGCAGCGTGTCGAAGCTGTCAAAGAGCGCTTCGCCAAGGCAGGTGACGTTGCCATGACCGAAGATGCCGAAGCCGCCACCGCAAACGCGCAACTCTTCTCCGTCGATCTCGATCCACTGGTTTTCAAGATACCGAATGATCGCCTGCGCCACTGTCAGACGCACCGTCCCATCGCTCATGCTGTCCTCCCAGGGTGGCCCTCACCACCGGCACAAAACTTACCGCTTGTGCGTGCGCGATTCCAAGGGTAACAATTTTGCAACCGGTTGCAAGCGGTTTCTGGGAGGAGCGCTTCATGGCTGATTCAGGGGGGAACGAACGGCCCGAAATCGGGATCGGCATCGTTGGCGGTGGCTATATGGGCAAGGCCCATTCCGTCGCCATGGCCGCGGTTGGTGCCGTGTTTGACACGCCCCTCCGACCTCGCTTGGAAATGATCTGTGCCTCCTCGGACGCCTCTGCCGAAACCTACCGCCAAAGTTTTGGTTTCGCGCGTGCCACCTCTGATTGGCGGGTGCTGGTGGAGGACGATCACGTCGACGCGATCATCATCGCAACGCCCCAAGCCCTGCATTGTGACATCGCCAAAGCCGCCTTCGCGCTTGGCAAGCCGGTCTTCTGTGAAAAGCCCATGGGCGCCAGCCTCGACGAAGCGCGTGCCATGGTCACCGCCGCCCAAGGCCATATCAACATGGTCGGCTACAATTACATCCGCACCCCCGCCGCCCAATATGCACGCCAGCTTCTGGCCGAGGGCGCAATTGGCGACGTCACATGGTTCCGGGCGGAGAACGCCGAGGACTTTCTGGCTGACCCAAACCTGCCAACCACATGGCGCACGGACGGGATTGCCAATGGCTGCATCGGCGACCTCGCCCCACACCTTTTCAACATGGCGCTCGCGCTCATGGGGCCGATCGACCGGCTTGTGGCGGAGGTTGAGACGGTGCACGAAGACCGCCCCGGCGGCAAAGTCACCAATGACGATCAGGTGCAGATGATGTGCCGCTTCAAAAGCGGTGTGATGGGGCACCTCTTTTCCTCCCGCGTCGCGACGGGCCGCAAGATGGGCTACGCCTATGAGATTTTCGGCACCAAAGGAGCGATCAAGTTTGATCAGGAAGACCAGAATGCAATCCACCTCTATCAGATGGATGGTCCAGAGGCGCAGCGCGGATTCACCAAGATCCTGACCGGCCCGGCGCATCCGGATTACGAGGCGTTCTGTCTTGGACCAGGTCATGGCACCGGCTATCAGGATCAGATCATCATCGAGGCCAAGGATTTCCTCACCGCCATTCACACCGGCCAGAATATCTGGCCCACATTTGCCGACGGGCTCGATGTGTTGCACGTCACCGACGCGGCCCTGCGCTCTGCCAAGGATGGCAGCTGGCAAGACGTCCATTCCGGTTAAAGGACCCAGAACAATGACCATCTTGATTGGCAATGCGCCCTGTTCGTGGGGTGTCGAATTCGCGGACGATCCGCGCAACCCAACCTGGCGGACGGTTCTCAAGGAATGTTCGGAAGCGGGCTACAAGGGGATTGAGCTCGGCCCCGTGGGCTTCATGCCCGAGGACCCTGCGGAGCTGCGCGCGGGACTTGAAGAGTTCGATCTGACGCTGATCGGCGGCGTCGTCTTCCGGCCCTATCACGACCCGGATCAGTGGGATGATGTGCTTGATGGGACGTTGCGGACCTGTAAAGCGCTTGTCGCTCACGGCGCTCAGCATCTGGTGCTGATCGACAGCATTTCACCCCGCCGTGCGCCGACCGCCGGACGGGCCGACGAGGCCGAGCAAATGGACAAAGCCGAATGGAATGCCTATCGCGACCGTATCGCGGAAAGCGCGCGGATTGGCGTCGATCACGGTCTCACCGTGGGTATCCACGCCCATGCAGCGGGCTTTATGGATTTTGAGCCTGAGCTGGAACGTCTGCTCGATGAGGTGCCCGAGGATTTGCTGAAAATCTGCTTCGACACCGGCCACCATTCCTATGCGGGCTTCGATCCGGTGGCCTTCATGAAACGCCACATTGGGCGCATCAGCTACATGCATTTCAAGGACATCGACCCAGCGGTGAAGGCCGACGTCGTCGCCAACCGCACGGATTTTTACAAAGCCTGTGGTCAGGGGATTTTCTGCAACCTCGGTCAGGGGGACGTGGATTTCCCCGCAGTGCGGCAGGTGCTTTTAGACGCTGGATTTGAAGGCTGGTGCACGGTGGAGCAGGATTGCGACCCGACGCTTCCCGGCACGCCAACGGAAGACGCGCAAGCGAACCGCGAATATCTGCAATCCATCGGTTTCTGAAGGACAACGCTATGACACGTTTGAACTGGGGCATGATCGGCGGCGGTGAGGGCAGCCAGATCGGACCGGCGCACCGTTTGGGGGCGCAAGCGGATGGGAACTTTGTACTGGCTGCGGGCGCACTCGATCATGACCCGGAGCGGGGCCGCGATTACGCCCAACGTCTGGGTATCACCACCGACCGCGCCTACGGCGATTGGCAAGAGATGCTTGAAGGCGAAAAGGGTCGTCAAGATCGGGTCGATCTGGTGACCGTCGCCACCCCGAATGCCACCCACTTCGAGATCACCAAGGCGTTCTTGGAAGCCGGGTTCAACGTGCTTTGCGAAAAGCCCATGACGCTCACGGTGGAAGAGGGCGAAGAGATCGTGAAGGTCGCCAAAGCCTCCGGCAAGATCTGCGCGGTCAATTACTGTTATTCCGCCTATCCCATGGTGCGCGAGATGAAGCACATGGTTGCCTCTGGTGAGATCGGCAAAGTCCGCGTCGTCGTCGCCAATTTCAGTCATGGCCACCACGGCGATGCCACCGACGCCGACAATCCGCGCGTCCGCTGGCGCTATGATCCGGCAATGGCAGGCGTGTCCGGCCAGTTCGCCGATTGCGGTATCCACGCGCTGCATATGGCGAGCTTCATTGCGGGCGATGTGGTCAAGACCGTCTCCGCCGACTTTGCCTCCACCATTGCCAGCCGTGAGCTGGAAGACGACGCCATGGTCAATTTCCGCATGGAAGGCGGCACCGTCGGGCGGCTTTGGACCTCATCGGTGGCGATTGGGCGGCAACACGGGTTCGACATCCAGGTCTTTGGCGAAACCGGCGGGCTGCGGTGGGCGTCTGAGCAGCCCAATCAGGTGATGTATTCCCCCGTGGGCGGGCGCACCCAGATCATGGAGAAGGGCGAAGGCGGTTTGTCAGACGAGGCGCAGCGCCTGTCCCGCGTCGCCATCGCCCATCCAGAGGGCTTTCCCCTCGCCGTGGCGAACATCTACGTTGATCTGGCGGCTGCCATCCGAGGCGAGCCTCACGGGGCATACCCGACGGCCACAGACGGCCTCCGTTCAATGGCTGCCGTCCATTCCTGCGTGGCATCGGCTAAGGCGGATGGCGCTTGGACCGAAGCGAGGCCGCCGTCGCTGCGGTAGGTAGGTTAACGTCCGCTTTGCGGGACAAAGTGAGCTTTCGCATCGCTTGCACCAATGTCTGCTTTTGAATTTAGCAAGGTTATATGCACTTAGTTATAGCTGCACTCTGCCTGAGTATGTCCCCATGCTTCGCATTCTGAGATACGAGAGGACCGGCTTGCTGCTAATCCCAAGCAAAATCAGATGCGACTTAGGACGGATCAGGGCAAACATGTACTCCATCGGCGTTTTCGACAGCAGCGGCATAAATAGCACCGTTTACATCTTGGCAAACGATCGTGCCCGCAGGAAACCCACCATCTGGTCGCTGTAGTCTACGAACTCCGGCAGCCGCACCGCGATAAACAAGGCGGCTCGCACCAAACACACCACGAACAGCAGTTTCACCGACGAACACCACAGCATCCCCCGTGTTGTCGAGAACTTGCTCAGTGGTACACGCTGACAGACTTCCCACAAAAGCAAAAGTTAGTCCCATTTTTTTGATCATGTTACCCCTCCGTTTGCTCTAATTCAGAGGGTCGCTTAACCCCTTTGCACAGCTCTAGAGCCTATTCATTTTTCAGTGAGAAGTGTAGCTCAGATATGAGAATCTGTCCAAGCCGACTTTGGTGCAGTGTGCAACATCTTGCAGTTTGGGCTCTTCGGTAGCATTAGCTGCGGGCGAC
>JBCBCS010000180.1:0-7374 GCA_038530475.1 Pseudomonadota bacterium | reverse complement strand
CCACGCCAAAAGCATCACTCGAGGTCATATATGATGACGCTTGATTCGAACCTGACCTTCAAGGTCGGTGCGCTGTTCCCACGGGAAGTGAAGCAGCCTAACGGTTTTGTATCACGGGGGCGCGCACCCACGTCCGTCATGGCGCTGCGCCAGACACGTGAGGCCGTGGAAGCTTCGAGGCAATACATCGAGAAATCACGCCAACTCATGCGAGAGGTCAAATGACCGATCAGCGCGATACATATCGTGTCGATTACGACGACGCCGGTGAGGTGCAGGTGATTCAGGCCGAACCGCTACCTGTCGAACGCCCCGCCGACGCGCCTGACGCCTTGGGCTGTCATTCAGGATCTGAGATGGCCGACGCTGCCAAGTTGGCTGGGTCATCGGACATTCTGGAGCAATATGCCAGGGATTACCCGCAAGGCCCCCATGACAAACCGCAATCCATGTGCCCGGCTTTTGGGTCTTTGCGGGTTGGGCTTCGTATGCGGCGCACCGCGACTGTGCTTTCGGGCTCTGCCTGCTGCGTATACGGACTGACGTTCGTGTCGCATTTCTACGGGGCACGAAGGTCGGTGGGATATGTTCCGTTCAACTCCGAGACGCTCGTCACAGGCAAGCTCTTCGAAGACATCCGCGACAGCGTTCATGAACTGGCCGATCCCGATCGCTATGACGCGATTGTGGTGACCAACCTGTGTGTTCCTACCGCCTCTGGCGTCCCGCTTCGCCTCTTGCCGAGCGAGATAAACGGCGTGCGTATCGTCGGCATCGATGTACCCGGCTTTGGCATCCCGACCCATGCGGAAGCCAAAGATGTGCTTGCCGGTGCGATGCTCAATTACGCCCGGCAAGAGATTGAGGCTGGCCCTGTTCAGGCCCCGGACGCCGGCAAGTCGGACCGTCCGACTGTGGCCCTTTTGGGTGAAATGTTCCCCGCCGATCCGATGATGATTGGGGCGATGCTGGCCCCTATGGGTCTGGCCGCTGGCCCTGTCGTGCCCTGCCGCGAATGGCGAGAGCTTTACGCCGCGCTCGACAGTTCGGTCGTGGCCGCTGTGCATCCGTTCTACACCGCCGCGGTGCGTGAGTTTCAGGCGGCGGGTCGTCCCGTCGTCGGCTCTGCACCAGTGGGTCGTGATGGAACTGCCGATTGGCTCCGCGGTATCGGTGAGGCGCATGGCGTCAGCGCCAATCAGATCGCCGCCGCCCAAAACGCATTCCTTCCTGCCATCGATGCTGCCCTCAAAGAGACCCGGATCGACGGAACGATCACGCTAAGCGGCTACGAAGGCAGTGAGCTTCTGGTGGCGCGCCTGCTGATCGAAAGCGGCGCCGATGTGCCGTATGTGGGCACCGCTTGTCCAAAGACGCTGTGGAACGCGGCGGATGAGGCTTGGTTGAAGGCCAAAGGTGTCACCGTCAAATTCCGCGCCTCGCTTGAGGATGATTGCGCCGCAATGGAAGGCGTAAAGCCTGACCTCGCCATCGGCACGACGCCTGTTGTCCAGAAAGGCAAAGAGCTTGGCATTCCGAGCCTCTATTTCACCAACCTGATTTCCGCCCGGCCACTCATGGGTCCTGCTGGGGCAGGCTCGCTCCAGCAGGTCGTCAACGCAGCGATGGGCAACAAGGACCGTATGGCCCATATGCGCGAATTCTTCGAAGGCGTGGGCCACGGCGATACAGCTGGCGTTTGGGAAGGTGCCCCGAATATCCGCGAAGACTTCCGTGAGACGAACCTCAAAAAGCTTGAACGCGCCGAAAAGGCCCGCGTTGCGGCGAATGGGGGGGTGGCATGCTGATCCAGGATCACGACCGCGCCGGGGGCTATTGGGGAGCTGTCTATGCCTTCTGTGCCGTTAAAGGATTGCAATGCGTGATTGATGGTCCTGTCGGGTGTGAGAACCTGCCAGTGACATCTGTCCTGCATTACACCGACGCTCTGCCGCCGCACGAATTGCCCATCGTCGTGACTGGCCTTGGCGAGGAAGAGCTGGGGCGCGATGGCACCGAAGGGGCGATGAAACGCGCGTGGGGCACACTGGACCCAGCGTTGCCAGCGGTGGTGGTCACGGGATCCATCGCTGAAATGATCGGCGGTGGCGTGACCCCCATGGGCACCAACATCCAGCGCTTCCTCCCTAGAACGATTGATGAGGACCAGTGGGAAGCCGCCGATCGCGCCATGACTTGGGTCTTTACCGAATTCGGGATGACCAAGGGCCGTATGCCGAAAGAGGCAAAGCGCGAAGAGGGCGCCAAGCCGCGCGTCAACATCCTTGGGCCGATGTATGGCACGTTCAACATGCCCTCGGACCTGGCAGAAATCCGCAGGCTCGTCGAAGGCATCGGCGCTGAGGTCAATATGGTGATGCCGCTTGGCTCCCACGTGGCTGAAATGCGGAACCTCGTGAATGCCGATGTGAACATCTGCATGTATCGCGAGTTTGGCCGCGGCTTGTGTGAGGTTCTGGGCAAGCCCTACCTGCAAGCGCCCATCGGTATCGAGAGCACGACGAAATTCCTGCGCCTTTTGGGCGAATTGACCGGCCTGGATCCGGAACCGTTCATCGAACACGAAAAGCACTCGACCATCAAACCGATCTGGGATTTGTGGCGGTCTGTCACGCAGGATTTCTTTGCGACCGCCTCCTTTGCGGTCGTGGCCAACGAAACCTACGCCCGAGGCTTGCGCCTATTCCTTGAAGATGACCTCGGCTTGCCATGTGCCTTTGCGGTAGCCCGGTGCCGAGGCGCCAAGACCAACAACGAAGAGGTCAGGGCGCTGATGGGGCAGAAACGCCCCCTCGTGGTGTTCGGATCCATCAACGAGAAAATGTATCTAGCGGAACTGAAAGCAGGTCACGGACCATCGCCTGCGTTCATCCCCGCCAGCTTCCCCGGCGCTGCGATCCGGCGTGCCACAGGGACGCCGTTCATGGGCTATGCTGGCGCGACTTATGTGGTTCAGGAGGTGTGCAATGGCCTCTTTGACGCCTTGTTCCACATCTTGCCGCTCGGATCTGACATGGATGCGGCTGAGGCGACACCGACCAACCTGCGCCGTGATTTCCCATGGGACGAAGACGCCGCCCGCGCGCTGGATGAAATCGTCGCGACCCATCCGATCCTGACCCGAATTTCCGCCGCGAAGACCCTTCGTGATGCGGCTGAGAAAGCAGCGCTCGAAGACGGCGCTGAACGTGTCGTCCTTGAGACGGTGCGCAAATTGCAACCTGCCACAGGAGGGCAATCGCAATGACGGATTTCACGACAGATACCCAAATTGAGGCGAAACAGAGCCGAAATAATGCCGCTGCAAAGCGTGAATACGGCGCCTATTTCGCGCTGATCTTCTTTGCATGCTTGCCGCTCGCATTGTTCACCTGGATCCTCTTCGCTCTGCGCAATTTCCGTCTGCCTGAGAAAGACCCGGTGCAAGCCGCGTGGTCCCAGGCGGGCATCATCACACCGATGATCTTTCACCCATGAAGATCGCCGGTCACACAGTTTGCCAACCCATCAGGGAAGGTGAAGGAGGGCGGGGGATGAGCCCCCGTCGTAGCCCTGTCGCGGGGAATTCGCGGCGTCAGTGTATGTAAGGAGTTTTTTACATGGCTGATAAAACTGATCTGTCCTTCACAGGTCTCACCGACGAGCAGGCCCAAGAGCTGCACTCGGTGTACATGAGCGGGTTTGCGCTGTTCTCGGTTGTTGCCGTGGTCGCGCACGTTCTCACGTACATCAAGCTGCCTTGGTTCGCTTGGGGTTAAGGAGGTCTACGCATGGCACAGTTTTACAAGATCTGGCTGATCTTTGACCCTCGCCGCGTCTTCGTGGCTCAGGGTGTGTTCCTGTTCTTGCTGGCTGCGATGATTCACCTCGTCCTGCTCAGCAACGACTCGACCAACTGGTTCTCGCTCGCCTTTGGCGGCGAATAACCAGCAGCCCTACGCACAGTTACGGGCGGGGCTTTCCCGCCCGTGACAACCGAACCGACAGAACCGGCGACATGCCCGCAACCAACGGACCATGCCGCATTTAGAGGAGTTTGAAGATGGCTCAGCTCAGCTTCGAAAGAAAATACCGCGTCCGAGGCGGGACGCTGGTCGGCGGTGATCTGTTTGACTTCTGGGTAGGCCCTTTTTACGTGGGCTTCTTCGGGGTCGCTGGATTTTTCTTCGCCGCACTTGGCACCGTCCTGATCTTTTACGGCGCGGCCCTGGGGGACACCTGGAACCCATGGCTGATCTCAATCGATCCGCCCAGCCTTGAGGTTGGCCTTGGCATTGCGCCGCTGGCCGAAGGCGGGCTTTGGCAAATCATCACTATATGCGCGACCTTCGCCTTCATCTGCTGGATGTTACGAGAGGTCGAAATCTGCCGAAAACTCGGGATGGGGTATCATGTGCCCTTCGCCTTTGGCGTGGCGATCCTTGCTTATGTGACACTTGTGATCATCCGCCCCATTCTGATGGGCGCTTGGGGACATGGTTTCCCCTATGGCATCTGGTCTCACCTCGATTGGGTGAACAACGTGGGCTACGCCTACGGCAACTTCCACTACAACCCCGCGCATATGATCGCGATCACGTTCTTCTTTACGAACTGCCTCGCGCTCGCTTTGCACGGATCGCTCGTCCTGTCTGCGGTAAACCCGCAAAAGGGCGAAGAAGTGAAATCCCCGGATCACGAAGACACCTATTTCCGGGACTTGATCGGCTATTCGATCGGGCCGCTCGGCATTCACCGTCTTGGGCTGTTCCTTGCCCTGATGGCGGGTTTCTGGAGCGCGATCTGTATCGTGATTTCCGGGACCATCTGGTTCGATGAATGGATCGTCTGGTGGTACTGGTGGATCGATCTGCCGTTCTGGGTTGACCTTGCAGGAGGCGCAAATGGCTGAGTATCAGAATATCTTCACGCAAGTGCAGGTCGCCGGCCCGCCTGAAATGGGCATGGTCGAGAACCCCGAGGTGCTGCGGGATCGCACTAAGAATGCGACAACATCAAAGCTCGCTGGGATCTTCGGCAACGCTCAATTGGGTCCGATCTATCTTGGTGGTCTCGGCGTCGTCTCACTGGCAACGGGTGCGATCTGGTTCGTAATGGTCGGTCTGCACTTCTGGGCAGAAAGCCTCTACAATCCGGCTGTGTTCCTGCGCGACATCTTCTGGCTGTCGCTCGATCCGCCGTCACCCGGCTATGGTCTGTCCATGCCGCCAATGGATGACGGGGGCTACTTCATGATTGCCTCGTTCTTCCTGCTCGTGTCCGTATTGACATGGTGGCTGCGGACCTATCGGCGGGCCGAAGACCTTGGCATGGGCAAACATGTGGCATGGGCCTTTGCCTCAGCGATCTGGTTGTTCCTTGTTCTAGGTCTCTTCCGTCCCATCCTGATGGGCGACTGGTCCGAGATGGTGCCTTACGGCATCTTCACGCACCTCGATTGGACGAACCTGTTCTCCATCACCTACGGCAACCTGTTCTACAATCCGTTCCACGCGCTTTCGATCGTGTTCCTCTATGGCTCAGCCCTGCTGTTCGCCATGCACGGGGCAACGATCCTCGCCGTCAGCCGCTTTGGTGGTGAACGAGAGATCGAACAGATTGTTGACCGCGGCACAGCCACTGAACGGGCCGCTCTGTTCTGGCGCTGGACCATGGGCTTCAACGCTACGATGGAAGGTATCCACCGGTGGGCGTGGTGGTTCGCAGTGCTGACGACGCTTACGGGCGGCATCGGTATCCTGCTGACCGGCACGGTCGTCGACAACTGGTACGTCTGGGCACAAGAGCACGGCTACGCGCCGCTCGACTAAGGAGAGACATCATGAGTGATCAAGACCACAACGACTATCTCCGCACAGGCAACCGCGATTTCCGCCTCACGGCGGATGTGACGGCCCTGATGCTGAAGGGAGCGGGCTACGCAGCCATCTTCTGCTTCGTCATCGGGCTGGCCTATGCGGTGCTTCTTGGGGTGAGTGCTCTGCTTCCACCCGAAAGTAAGGATGCCCAGGATCCGACACCAAACTCCTTCTTCATCATCGAAGAAGAGCAGACGTCTCGGTTCAGCTAATTCGGGGTCGGGCGGCTGGACCGCCCACCCCTCCCGAAGTTCGGCCCCTGTTCCCTGGGCCCGAACGCCAGGATGACCGGTTCTCGGGCTGGCATTTTGGTTCCCTTCCTGTTGGCTACAGGAAACCGGTGCCGTGGGATCGCGAGGTTCCACGGCACCAACTTTTCGGGGGGACAAGGGGGTCACAGCCATGGCCCCCACGCCCCGCCGCCAACCGGGGATTGGGAACGCATAAGGGAGACTTACCATGACGAACCGCCCCGAAACCCCGCTTTTGGATCGTGTCAACGTACCTGCCGACCTCAAGGGTCTGTCGGATAACGAGCTGTCAACGCTGGCGCATGAACTCCGGGCTGAAGTGGTCGATGCGGTCAGTGTCACCGGCGGGCATCTGGGATCTTCTCTTGGTGTTGTCGAACTTACTGTCGCGATCCATGCGGTGTTCAACACGCCGCATGACAAGCTGATCTGGGACGTGGGCCACCAATGTTATCCGCATAAGGTGCTGACGGGTCGCCGCGATAGAATTCGGACACTGCGTCAGGAAGGCGGTCTCAGTGGCTTCACGAAACGCTCTGAAAGTTCGTATGATCCTTTCGGCGCGGCCCATTCCTCAACCTCAATCTCTGCGGCGCTTGGTTTCGCCACCGCGCGCGACCTCGGTCAACCCACCGGAGATGCGATTGCAGTGATTGGCGACGGCGCAATCAGCGCCGGGATGGCCTATGAGGCTATGAACAACGCAGGCTCCGAAGGGCGCCGTCTTTTCGTGATCCTGAATGACAACGAAATGTCGATCGCTCCGCCGGTGGGCGCGATGTCAAAGTACCTATCCAGTCTCTATTCTGGCCCGTTCGGCGAAATCCAGAAGATGGCCGAGGGGTTCGAAGCGGCATTGCCCGGCCCCATCCGCGACCACGCACGCCGTGCCCGTCAGCTTGTGACCGGGCTGCCGGGTGGGTCATCGACGTTGTTTGAAGAGCTTGGCTTTCACTATGTCGGCCCTATTGATGGACACGATATGGGGCAGCTGTTGGCCGTCCTTCGAGCCACCCGAACGCGCGCCACCGGACCTGTTTTGATCCACGCGTGTACGGTCAAAGGCAAGGGCTACGCCCCTGCCGAGGGATCAGACGACAAGTATCACGGCGTTGCAAAGTTTGATGTGGCGACCGGTGCGCAAAAGAAGAGCCTGCCCAATGCGCCGAGCTACACCAAGGTCTTCGGACAGACGCTCGCCAAAGAAGCTGAGACCGACGGTGCGATTGTCGGGATTACCGCCG
>JBCBCS010000179.1:0-7382 GCA_038530475.1 Pseudomonadota bacterium | reverse complement strand
GGCAAAGGCGCGATCCTCGGGCACTCTATGCCTTTTGCCGGTTGGCTGACGACGAAGTCGATGAAGGGGATGCAAAGGTCGATGCGGTATTGCGTCTGAAAGATCGATTGGATCGCGCCTATGCCGGCCGCCCGGTAGATGCGCCCGAGGATCGCGCCTTTGCCAGTATCGTCGAAGACTTTGAGATGCCGAAGGCCCTGCCAGATGCGCTCCTTGAAGGTCTGGCATGGGATGCTCAGGAACGGCGCTACGATGACCTCTCTGGTGTTCGGTCCTACTCTGCACGTGTTGCATCTGCTGTTGGTGCGATGATGACAGTTCTTATGGGTGTGCGAGAGGCGGATGCGCTGGCCCGAGCGTGCGATCTTGGTGTTGCGATGCAGCTTACGAATATTGCTCGCGACATCGGGGAAGATGCGCGTGCGGGCCGAATTTACCTACCGTTGGATTGGTTTGCAGAGTTCGATCTTGCTCCTGAAGAGTTTCTGTCCAATCCAAGGCCCACGCCTGAAATTCGGCGAATGGCATCACGATTGCTGGCTGAGGCGCACCGGCTTTATCTTCGGTCGGAGGCCGGGGTGCCCGCGTTGCCTCGCAACGCACGTATGGGCATTTACGCGGCTCGCTTCATTTATGCCGGGATTGGATCTGAGGTTCGGCGGGCTGGGTACGATTCAGTGACTCGCCGTGCGAAGACGTCGAAGACCCAAAAGCTCGGTTGGATGGGACAAGCTATTTTGCGATCGGGGTTGAGTTTGATGACCCCGCGATCACCGGTTTTGCACGGCAAGCCCTTGCCAGAGGTCTCGTTCTTGGTTGATGCAGCGGCGCGGGAAATCCGTGATCAAGGCCGCACAGCAGCGCTGTTGGATGTTTTGGCGCAGCTTGCGCAGCAGGAACGTCAGGCTGGACAGGCAGCCCGCAGCACTTAGGTCCCCTCCCATCACCTGAGCGGAGTGTTCGATGGATATCTTGCTTTTCCTGATTTTTCTGACGGCTTGCTTTGCCGCTGGCGCGACCGGCGGACTGTTTCCGCCGGGGTCGTGGTATGAAGAGCTCGAAAAGCCGAGCTGGACGCCGCCCAACTGGATGTTTCCGGTGGCATGGACCTCTATATACATTCTGATGTCGTTCGCCGCTGCCCGCGTGGCCTCGCTTGAGGGAAGCGCTTACGCCTTAGCGTTTTGGGCGCTCCAGATCGCTTTGAACACCCTTTGGACGCCGGTCTTTTTCGGGCTCCGCAGGCTCAAAATGGCGATCCCGGTAATAATCTTGCTGTGGTTGGCGGTCCTTGGAATGCTCCTGACGCATTGGGCGCTTGATTTCTGGGCTGGGATAGCGCTGCTGCCGTATCTTGCGTGGGTATCGGTTGCGATGGCGCTGAATATTTCGGTCGCTCAAATGAATCCTGACGTCGAACCTCTGGACCCAAAAAATGCCTAATTGAACGACCATCCTGCACGCCGTGGCACCCGAACGGCAAGCATTGGCTTCAAAAACGGCGATGCAAATCGATTGAGATCAAGCGCTTCATGCACTCCGGTTACCACCTCACCATCGAGGGTCGTCTGAACGGCAGAGCGTGAATAGAATGGCGCGTCCAACATGGGCAGAACTTGCTTTGGCGTTGTGCCCGGATCGGCGCGGGTTTCGCGACGGACTTGCCAGAGCGATCGTTTGAATGTGGTGCTAGGCGGCGCGTCGGTCATCCAGGCAGAGCCATCCTGTCCGAACGCGATTGCACTGTCCAAGGTCGTGCCGTCCCGTCGTTCCGCATCGTAAATACACACCGCACCGCCTTGCGTGGGATAGCGGCCCCAGGTCCAAAAGCTGAAATCCTGTTCCAAAGCGCGCGTGCCAAAGTTCGCGTCGAAATACCCGTGCCCGTCCCACTGCCAGCCGGATGCGTCCAGTTCCACCTTGATGTCTGAAATGGGGGCGAATGGCCGCCAGATATGCGTCCCATCCGGTGTCAGCGGCAGCTCTTGCGACGTGATCGCGCTCGGGCGGACCCTGATCTGACCGCGAACACGGCTGACGAGCGGGGGGGATGAGATTTCATTAATGTCGATGACAAGCTCGTCGCCGGTCCAACGCAGCGATGACGGCCCGACGGTAAAACTATTTTCTGTCTGGCGCAGCGCGGCGGTACCGCGATCTGTCATCGTGAAGCGCCCGCCGGGCCCGTAGGTTGCGACATTGATGCAGACGTGGTTCTCAGGACGCTTGCGGCCTGACCACGCGTACCAAGGCGAAAAGACCGATCCTATGAAGGCGATGACAGAGACGGCGCGTTTGCCGTCGTTGCTGATCCCGTCGATGTACCACCACGCGTAGCCGTTGGACGGGACGTCGAGGTTAAACATAGGTCCGTTGCGATCGCCTCGGCCGCGTGCATCCCTGAGAGCGTCGCCATTGGAACGCCCGCCCCCGGATGCGCCCCGCCCCCGGCCAGATACAGCCCCTTGATCCGGGTTCGGGCCAGCGGGCGTTTCAGCCCGGCGGTCATCCCATGCGGGCTCCGCCCGTAGAGGGAGCCGAGGCTTCCGGGAAACAGCCGATGAAAGTCCGCCGGTGTCGTCAGGGCGCTGTCCTGCGGCACGGGCGAGAATGTCAGCCCCATCTGTTGAAGGCGGCTGAGGATACGTGTCCGACATGCGGAAGTCCTTTCAGAATGGCGGGTGGCGTGGTCGCCACAGGGGGCAGCGTTCATGATGATCTCAAACCGTTCCGGGCCGTCTGGCATAGCGCCGCCGCCCCGATCCTGCGCGCAGATATAAAGCGTTGGATCATCTGGGATGCGGCCCTGCGCAAGCGGTCCGAACTCATCCTTCGGGTCATCCCCGAAAAAGACCGTATGGTGAGATAGTGCTGGGCCCTGCGGAACGGCTGCAAAGCTCATGACATCGGCGGACAGACTTCGCGGTTCCACCGCTGAGCGAGGCACAGCAGCCTTAGCCGAAGCGCCAAGGCGCCCGGTTTCAAGTGCGCGAGGGTCGCCGTTGAACACGATTGCATCGGCATGATGCTCTGCGGTTGCGGTTTCGACAGAGCCCTCTTTGATTTCTGTCACGGCGGTGTCGTAAATGATATTTCCGCCTGCACTGGTCACGATGTCAGCCATCGCTTGTGCTAAGCGGTGCATTCCACCGGAGACGGCCCACACGCCTGAGGCTTCCGCGTGCCAGATCAGCGACAAAAGAGCAGGCGCAGCGAATGGTGACCCGCCGACATAGGTCGCGTAGCGCCCAAAGAGTTGGCGCAATTTCGGCTCTTTGAATTGGGAGCGCAGTGCCTTGGCAAGGGTTTGGTGCGGAGCCATTGCAGCCAATAAGGATGGCTGGCTCAGAACGGTCTTCGTGAGTGACAGTGAAGATGGTGCCTTTGCGCGCATCATTGGCGCGTCGAACGCATTGAAGAGATCGCGCGAGCGTCTGCTGAATCGATCGAAATCTCGGCCACTGTCGGATCCGAAAACATCAGAAACGTTCTGCCGGCTCGCGTCGGGGTCCGCCATCAGATCGAGGCAGGTTCCATCAGACCAGTAATGTCGCGCCAGTGTTTTGGCCGGCGTCAAGGTCACATGGTCTTCGAGGCGCGTGCCGCAGGCTCGAAACAGATCGTCAAACACCCAGCGCATCGTCAGCACCGTGGGGCCGGCGTCCACCGGTCCCGCCACGCTCGGAACGGTGCGCATTTTGCCGCCGGGTGCTGACAGTGCCTCTAGGACAGTGACGCGCGCACCACCAGCAGCAAGCCGCATCGCGGTGGCAAGACCACCGACGCCCGCGCCTATCACGATCACATGCGGCTGATTCACATGTTCGACCTCTCTGTCATGTCATTGACTCGTCGTTCTAATGTGTCCACTATAGTTGACACATTAGATGTCTTGCAAACTAGACATTATGAATCGCCCAATTCGGAGGCTGACATGCCCCTTAGTCTGTTCAAAAGCCGCATTGATGCTGCGATGGAGCATGCGATGGCGCTCGGTCAGGCTGGTACGCCACCTGCCAAACTTGCTGCCGCGCTGCCATATGCGGTGACACCCGGCGGCGCTCGGATCAGGCCGACTATTCTACTGAGCGTCGCGATGGCGTGCGGCGATGACCGCCCCCCCGTGTCCGATGCCGCCGCCGCCGCGCTTGAGCTAATTCATTGTGCAAGCCTTGTGCACGATGACATGCCTTGCTTCGATGATGCGGACATTCGACGCGGCAAACCTGCAGTTCACAAGGCTTTTTCCGAACCGCTTGCGCTTCTCACGGGTGATAGCCTCATCGTGCTCGCCTTTGATTTGTTGTCGCGGCAGGATCCGGATCGTGCGCTCCCTTTGATCCGCCATCTTGCTACGCGTACGGGGATGCCGTTCGGCATCTGTGCAGGCCAAGGGTGGGAGAGCGAAAACGAAATCAATCTGTCCGCTTACCATCGCGCCAAGACCGGAGCCCTTTTCATAGCGGCCACGCAAATGGGGGCCGTTTCTGCGGGTCAGGACCCTGAACCTTGGGAAGAACTCGGTGCACGCATCGGTGAGGCGTTTCAAGTTGCCGACGATTTGCGCGATGCGCTTTTCGATCAAGACGAACTCGGCAAGCCAGTCGGTCAGGATGAGGTGCATAACCGACCCAATGCCGTTAGCGAATTGGGAATTGATGGTGCCGTCGGGCGACTGAAGGATATTCTGGGCGGTGCGATCTCTTCCATTCCATCGTGTCCCGGCGAAGCGGCTTTGGCGCAATTGGTGCAGGCCACCGCGAAGAAGCTTATCCCGGTTGACGCAACCGGAACCCGCATTCCCGGCGAATGAAATGGCGGACGGCACGGGCTTCGACCGCACACTCACACCGACCAGACCAGCGGGGTGGCGCAATCGGCTCATGGCATCGCGCCGATTTCAGGCGTGGGCCGCGCGGTTTCCGCTAACGCGACGATTGGTGAGGAAAGAGGGGGCGGCGCTTTTTGACATAATCGCAGGGTTTTGCCACTCACAAATCCTCATGGCCCTCGCAGAACTGCGAATCCCTGAGGCGCTGCTGGCAGGCGCGCGGGATGTCTCTGACCTTGCCTATGAAGCAAGTGTTCCCAGAGATCGCATGCGGGTACTGATTCAGGGCGGCGCGGCGCTTGGTCTGCTGAAACTGCGGGGTAATCGCGTGTCGCTCACCCAGCGCGGGGCAGCCTTTGCCACGGTTCCAGGGCTGACGGCGATGGTGCGTCACCATCAGGCGTTTTACCGCGACCTAAGTGATCCCGTAGCGTTCTTCCGTAATGAGATTGAAACTGAATTGGCGGACGTCTGGCCGTACGTCTTTTCGAAATCTGAAGCCATTCCCCCTGCCACCGCGCGCTCTTATTCGGATCTAATGGCTGAAAGCCAAGTGCTTGTTGCTGACGATACGCTTCAAAGGGTCCGCCTAGATGACGTGAAGATTTTACTTGATGTTGGAGGCGGCACTGGTGCGTTCCTCGAGGCGGTCGGTCGCAGCTACGACAGCATCAATCTGCATCTGTTCGATCTTCCTGTTGTTGCTTCAGACGCTCAAACCCGCTTCTCCGCCGCAGGTTTCACAGATCGAGCCACGATCAGCGAGGGCTCCTTCAAAGAGGACGAGCTTCCCCAAGGCGCCGATGCAATCTCGCTTATAAGGGTGCTTTACGATCACTCCGACGAGACTGTCGCGCAGCTTCTCAAGAAGGCATATCGCGCCTTGCCACCCGAGGGGCGGATCATCGTCTCCGAGCCGATGAGCGGTGGCGCGCGGCCCGACAGGGCCACCGACACTTATTTCTCCCTTTACACGCTTGCGATGCGGACAGGTCGGACACGGTCAGCGTCAGAAATCGAAGCAGCGCTACGCGATGCGGGTTTCGCCAACATGCATTCTCCGACGCCGTCTCGGTCGTATGTCACCCGTATTGTTGAGGCTGTGAAGCCAGCCTGACAATAGTAATGTCCAATTTTATTGACACTTATAACTGTCAAGTTAAACTGACACTCAACGATAAGATGCCTCAATTCTGCGCGACAGATTCGCTCAGGCGCCCTCAGGGAACCAAGATGAAGACCACGGCAGTCATTCTGGAAGGACCACGCAAGCTAGCCCTTGCCGATTTGGCCTTGGCGGACCCTAAGGCGGACGATCTCGTGGTCGAGGTGCGTCATTCCGGTATTTCGACTGGCACTGAAAAACTGTTCTGGACTGGTGAGATGCCGCCATTTCCGGGCATGGGGTATCCCCTCGTTCCCGGCTACGAAGCCGCTGGTGAAGTTGTCGAAGCCCCTGCGGCGTCCGGTTTCAAGGTGGGTGATTATGTTTTTGTACCGGGTGCCAACTGCTTTGAAGGTGCCTTTGGATTGTTCGGTGGATCGGCGAAACGATTGGTTACGTCACCGTCCCGAATCTCTCGCATTGATGCAGGCCTGGGTGCGCAATCTGCCCTCTTAGCGCTTGCGGCGACTGCGCGACACGCAATGGCTGGTCCAAATAAGCAGGTGCCCGATCTGATCGTTGGACATGGTGTGCTCGGCAGATTGTTGGCGCGCCTGACGATTGCAGCAGGTGCGCCGGCCCCGACAGTTTGGGAAATCGATCCTGCGCGCCGTGCGGGACAGGTGGGGTATAGTGTCCTTGCGCCGGAAGATGACCCGCGTCGTGACTACACCTGTATCTATGATGCGTCCGGCCAGGGTGAGCTGTTGAATGAACTGGTCGGCCGGATAGCCAAGGGTGGCGAGATTGTTCTGGCGGGCTTTTACAGTCAGCCTCTGCAATTCTTGTTCCCGCCTGCCTTCATGAAAGAGGCCCGGTTCCGCATCGCTGCAGAGTGGGCGGCTGATGATTTGATCGCCACACGTGCGTTGGTCGAATCCGGCGCCCTTAGCCTTGACGGCTTGATTACCCACACCCGACCCGCCTCAGACGCCGCCACCGCTTATGCGGCAGCGTTCTCTGATCCGGCGTGCCTGAAAATGATCCTCGATTGGAGCGATGCCGCATGAAGGACGAAGTGCCCAACCTGAAAGACTTCGACCAGCGACTGCGCGACGAAGCAGCTGAGCCGACGCTTGAAGTGCCCCAAGGGGAGCCGACCAAGAAGACCCAGATCATCGCGATCTATGGAAAAGGCGGCATCGGCAAATCATTCACGCTCGCCAATCTCAGCCACATGATGGCCGAGCAGGGCAAACGTGTCCTGTTGATCGGCTGCGACCCGAAATCCGACACCACGTCGCTTCTGTTCGGCGGCAAGGCATGCCCCACAATCATCGAGACCTCCACCAAGAAGAAACTCGCCGTTGAGAACTCCGACCTCCTTCGTCAGTTGGAAGAAGCCGAGAGTCAAATTGGTCAGCTCTCTAAGCTTAAGCTTTCCCT
>JBCBCS010000178.1:0-7400 GCA_038530475.1 Pseudomonadota bacterium | reverse complement strand
TTGTCGCCATAGCCGATGGACGTACCATTGCCAGAACCTGCATTCAAAAGGTCTTCTTCAGTGAATGCGGTCCACGAATACTTGTGCCAGTCAGACATGTCTTTCCCCCTTTTCAAAATCAGACAGGCGCGCCGCAAAGCGGACGCGCGGATTATAGTGTTTGCGAGGTTTGGACTGGCGGCGACGCCACAGTTAAGAGCGGATGCACCACGGCTAGGCCGCCCGGCTGAAAATACAACCGATGCATCCGCATGTCTTAAATCTCTTCTGCAAAAGTCCTAGTAGGACAGTTCCCGGCAATAAACCGAACAGAATGCGATTTCGCGAACCTGTTCTTCCCCTCAAAAATTCTCACACACCTACACATTACCGTATTCGCGCCGAGATTTCGCCATATTTTAACGTCTGGTTAAGAAATATTGGCGCTAACAGGAGAAAGTCGGCCGATTGTTTCTCCTGCGTAAACAAATACATAGCATTATGTTGATCAATTCTTGTGCAGAAACTCGAATCGAGTGGCCGAAACCCGCCTATTTCAATCAAGAGTTGTATATTGGGACTATACAGCAACCATTGCACGCCGAATCGGTCGTTCTCAATCACCGTCGAAGTTGCCCTCGCGGCGAACGATTACGTCCCCCAAGGTGAGCGCTGAGCTGCTCAAAGCGAAAGCGATCAGGAGCTGTCCTTCGACTGAGTCGCGGTCATGGGTGCCGAACGGGACATGAATCCTTTTGCTCTCTGGGACGAGACAAATCTCGTCTTCCACTGTCATATCGGATGAGGTGTCATCAGGCCGTGCTGGGGCGCGGATCGATCAGGTTGGCAAACAGCCAGCCGGTGATGAAGCCTCCAAGATGGGTTTGCCATGCGATCTGACCGCTCGTAGCCCACCACAGCAGGAAATTCAGCCCGATGAGCATCACCACCGCCTGAGCTACGGGCCAAAGGCCTTGATGCGCCGTGAAACGATCGACATAGCTCCAGGCGAGAAGACCGCCTGCCAACCCGAACAGGGCGCCCGATGCGCCCACCATAGGCAGCAGGCCGGTGTCGAATGCGGCGTAGCCCATTGCCCCACCGATGATCGAGGCGCCGTACAGCAAGGCGAACCCACGACCACCGACCCGGTGCACCACAGGGCCCGACAGTGACCATAGGGTGATGATGTTGACGAGGAGGTGGATCAGGCCGCCGTGTAGGAACGAATATGTAACAAACATGGCGAACGGCTGGGCGTCGAAATTAGGCCGCCAGTTTCCCAGCAATCCGGGCCAGAACCCGCCGTATTCATAAGCCGTCCGCCGGAGACGCTCATTTCCGATCAGACCAAGATCGCTCAACTGGAGAGCCACCTCGATCGCGACATAAACCACGATGAGGGAGATAATCAGATGACGTTTGAGCGCTAGGGTCGCCATCCGAACGTGGTTTCAAAGCCAATGAAAAGTGAGTTATCCGTATCGGTATCGCCGCTGTCTTCCTTGACTTCAGCGTAAGTGTACCGTGCCGTAAGAGCCCAATCCTCCGTCAGGTCGCGGCTGAAACTTGTTCCGATTTCGAGCCGGGTGGTGTCATCCGCAATGCCCAGCACATCTGAGATCTGGTAGGATAGATTGGTGCCAAAGCGTGCAGTTGATGTGAGATCTTGCTGATAGCCGACCGACAAGCGTGTGTTCAGAACATCGTCGCCATCATTTGTCGTTGAGAAAGCCTGTTCTGCCCCGACGGTGAAACGGGCGCGTCGCAAATCCTCAGAATAGGAAAGAGCAATCAATGGCCGCGCCGTGCCGTTGTCGTCAAAAGTGAGACCAACCCGTCCATCAAAATTGCCGCGTCGGGTTTCGAAAACACCTCCGACGGTGACGTCTGTGCGAAGACCATTTTCGGTCACGTCACCATCAAGCGAAAATTGCAGGGAACCGGCCGGACGGTCTTGTATCACGGTGAGGCCGTAGGTCACGCCCTCTTCAATGTCGGTGACCGCGCCTTCGATGGTCGATTCACGGGCGAGACCGAGGCTAATGGTAAAATCCGTTCTCGGTGAAAGCGCAAATTCGGCGCCTGACGTCAGGCGTTCGCTCTCGACGTCTCGCCCGCCTGCGAAAGAGGTTTCGGATACCCGATATCCCAGGGTGAGGGTGATCCTTGGTTCGATCTCGAAACGGAAATCGAGGCCGGCATTGATCCGTTCGCTGTCTTCCAGGTCCGGATCGGCCGTTCCGATGTAGTTGGTTTCGGCGTATCCCAGAGTGACGGAACCGCCGAACGGGGCCTCGCGCCCGAATTCAAGCGTCGTTCTGCCTGTTATGTCCTCTCGGTTGCCTTCATCGAGGACAAGGAGACCGGGTTCGGTTTCCAATTCAAGAAAATCGTTCACCTCCGAGCGGTCATAGGTCAGGGCTGTCGTCAAGGCGGTTTGGCGGTTTTCGATGGAGTAGGCGAGGCGCGTATTCGGGTCCCTCAGCTCAAGTGTCTCTTCACCCGGACCTGTCGATCCGAAGGCCAGATCAAGCCCTGTGCCGAGGGTCAACGCGAGCTCCTGGCTGCGTGTAGCGCTGGTGATATTAAACGTGAGCCCGGTGCGGGCGCTGGTGCCATCTTCGTCAGACCACGACAGGCCTTGTGATAGGCCCAGGTTGGCGGACAGGCCGCCGTCTTGCGCGCTGGCCGGAGCAGCGGCCAGCGAAATCAGGACCAAGGCAGGCCAGAAAGGGGCAGGGGGCGACATCAGCTCAGTCCGCAGCGTTTATTCAAACAAACGTCGTTCCGGGACGATGATCACGTCGCCCTCCTGGAGAGTGATGTTGTTCGATATTTCCGCCCCATCAAGAATAGCACGATAGTTGATTTCAAAGAGGCGGGTTTCGCCCGTGTGCGGATCAGTGCGGCGCAGTTGGACGCGTTTATCAGCGGCAAACCGAGTCAATCCGCCGGATTGTGCCATTGCCTGCAAAAAACGCGTGCCGGGTTCCATCTCAACAAGGCCGGGGGAGTTCACCTCGCCCAGAAAGTAGATCGCCATGGTGACCGGCGGAGGCGGTGCGGAGGGCGCCCGCGGCACAACCGGGCGCGGCTGTACAGAGACGAAGACAGTTGGCGGAATGCTGAAGTTCGACGCGATGGCGTCAGTGATCGCGGCCTGAATTTCGGGAACAGTGCGGCCTTGCGCGCGCAGTGTTCCGGCGAACGGAAAGCTGATCCGACCGTCGGACAAGACGACGACCGACCGGTTGAGGGCTGAATCCTCAAGCACCTCGACGTTAATCACATCTCCGTTTCGGATGGTGTATTCATTTTGCGCCGAAACGCCAGTTGCGATGAAAATCGCGATGAGTGCTGCCAGAAATGCTTTGAAATGTCCCATTTCACCCCCGTCTTCTCGGTTGCTCGTGCCAACCATCCCGTATCGACGATCCGAGGGGAAGCGTTAGTTCACCTCCCTTCGCCTTTGGGCGAGAGCTGTCACATTGCGGGCACGACTACTCGGTCGCTTCGGTCGCGCCCTCTTCTGATGCCGCGGCGGTTTCGATTTCGATGATCCGCTCTTGCGCCTGAACAATCTGGACGCGGCTGTCACCAATCCCGGCGATATCGAGGACATCGCGGTATTTCGCCAAAGCCGCTTCAGGTTGGTTCGCGGCTAGCAATGCTTCAGCGTAGTGAAATTGAACGATTGCATCTTCCGCCATCGCTGTTGCCGCGGCCTCGAGATAAGGCAAAGCTTCTTCCGACTCACCGCGTCTGTGCAGGATCCACCCATAGGTGTCCTGGATCGCCGGTATCTCAGTTTCCCGGAAGCGTCGGGCAATCGTCCACGCGCGCTCTAGGCTTTCGTCGTCGTCGCGATAGGTCGCCAGAAGGCTGGCCAGATTGTTGGCGACAATAACCGAGTCGGCCCCAGCGTTGTTGAACCTCTCGTAGAGGTCATCATAAATCGCGATGGCAGAGTCGATGTCGCCACTTGCTTCGTCAAACGATGCGCGCACCCAGAGGAGATTGGGGTCACCAGGGATGTCCTCAAGAGCCTGCGCGAGCGTCGCTTCTGCCGTATCAAACTCGCCGATCCGCCGTTGAAGGCTTATGAGCTGAATTCGGAGACTGGACTGGTTGGGAAACTCGTCGATCAGACCTTGATAAAGCTCAATGGCTCGATCCGTGTCGGCCGATGAAGCAACCGTTGCAGCGAGGACGAGGCGGACGGCTGGATCATCCGGCTGCTCGGCAAAAAGCTCTTCAGCAAATTCGACCGCGCCATCGATGTCTCCCGTTGACAACAGTGCCCTCAAAAGAAGGACCTTCGACGCGGTATCGCTGTTTGTTTGGCGGGCGATGTCTTCGAGATATTGCAAAGCCTCGTCTGTGCCCGACTGCCGATTGACCAGTTCCGCCTCAATCTGAACTACGGCTTGTTGCGCATCTGCGCTGTCGATCCGGCGCAGAGTGTCGATGACTTGCTGCGCCCGGCCGTGATCTTCCATCCGCAAATATAGTTCGCCAGCGGTTACGAGGACCGGCACATTGTTTGGGCTGACGCGCAGTGCAGCGAGCAAAATATCTTCTGCGGGCAGAAATCGGTCCTCCGAAATCAGGAGCTGTGCATATCGCACGGATTCGTCGGGGGCGTTCCCGGACGCATCGACTGCGAGCGACAAGAAGTCCTGCATCAGGTCGGTGCTGCCTTTTCGCGAATAAGCCTCGGCCATCAGAGTCAGCGCTGCGGTATCGTTTGCATTCTGATCCAAAACCAGTCGAAGACCCGCAATCGCGGCGTCGGGGTCATCTTCGTCGATTTGCCAGCGCGCCTTCATTCTCAGTGCGGAGGGTTGCCTATCGTTATTGGCCAGGACTTCCTCGACCACGGCGCGTGCGCCGACATCGTTTCCGACTGCCGTTAGCATTTCAGCAAGTGCCATCTTGGCCTGATCCACTGTTTCCGACGGCTCCGCGTCATTAAGAGCGGTTTCAAGATCGAGGATCGCCTGGTCAGTGGAACCGTCAGCGAAATCGAGGATCGACCTGAATATGATCAAGGGCAGGGGGTCTTCTGCGTCAGGGATAGCGGAGGCGATTTCAGCGCGGGCCGCATCTACGCTTCGATTTGCCCTCAGAAATTGGATGAGGTCGATTCGACGCGTAATGTCGTTTGCATCGGCTTCATCGGCCCGAATGCGTAAAAACTCTTCGGTTTTATCCAGCTCGCCACGCGAGAGGTAGAACTGCAGTAGATTGGCAACGCGCTGGTCGTCGTCTGGTGCCATCTCAATGAGCCTGAGGAGCTGTTCTTCCACAGCCGCGTCGTCGCCAAGGGTCAGCAGGACAGCGAGGCGCTGGTTCCAATAACGCTCGGTCTCGGGTGAGGCTTCGGTCAGTTCATTGAGCAGACCGAGGGCCTTGGTCATCTCGTTTTCGCGCAACGCGTTGTCGACAACGATCTCAACGAGGATATCCGCCCCGGGTTCTTCGTTGTAGCGGGTCTCAGCCCGTGCAGCGACGGCACGACGATCACTGGCGTTTTCGGATTGTATCGCGTCGCGGTAATCTAAGAGGAGTTGAATATTGATGACGTCTGGGTCGTCAGGCGCAAGCTCAACAGCGCGACGGCCATGGCGGTCAAGCTCTTCCCAATTCCCAACACTGAAAGCGATATTGGACAGCTGGACGCGGGCCAGCAGGTCGTCCGGGTATTGCTCGGCGATGCGCAGGTATTGTGAATAGGCCCGTTGCGGATCCTTGCGGTGTTCAAGAAGGATGCGGGCCATCTCATGTCGGGCTTCCTGATGACCGGCAACCAATTGCACCGCATTTCGCAATTCAATGAAAGCGCGGTCGTAGTCGCCCTCTTCGATCAGCGCCAAGGCGTTCTGATAATGCTCTTCCGCACGTTCCTCAGCGGTATCGCATGCGGCCAGAAAGGTCAGAAGGCAAAGAGTCAATAAGAGGGTAACAATCCGGCGCACAATAGCGTCTCCCGTGAGGCGTGGGTTAGAATCCAATCCTCTAACACTAAACAAATTATTGCTGCTCACGCCACTCTGTTTACGGCTCGGACCTGAGATGTGCGCCGGGTTGAAGCGTCAGCAGTTTTAGACGCCGGTTCCCCGGATCACTACCATCACCGTCTGAAACAGAACCTTGATGTCGGTCCCGAGCGACACAATCCGCGCGTAAGCGTTGTCAAACCGAACACGTCCAGCAAAGCTGCACTCGTTCCTATCAGAGACTTGCCACAGCCCGGTCATACCGGGACGCATGTTATAGTATGCATCGCCGTGGTATTGCTCTCGTTGGTCCACCATCATTGGACGCGGACCGACCAGCGACATCGTCCCGTTCAAGACGTTGAAGAGCTGAGGCAGCTCATCAAGTGATTTCTTCCGTAGCCAGTTGCCGATTGGCGTGACGCGTGGGTCCCGCATCAACTTCTGCTTGGTTTCCCACTCGGCCCGCGCCTCGGGATTCTCCGTGAGATAATCCTCAAGCAGTTGCTCAGCGTTCGGCAACATGGTGCGCAGCTTCCACATATTGAAAATCTTGCCATTCAAGCCGACCCGCTTCTGCACGTAGAAAGGCGCTTGCCCGGTCACGATGACCGCAAAAGCCAGCAGTGCGATGATCGGAAGAACAAAGGGTGCGCTGACGAGAACGAGGGTCACGTCAAGAACGCGCTTGCCGTAGCGTGTGTAGCTGGTTGTTCGTCTGTCGGCGGATCGTTGGATGTCGTCTCTGACGTGCAGCCGCGCAGGCTTGGACGGTAAATTCGTCGAAATATTTGCCATATAAAAATGTCACCGGAAAAGTATCCGGTATCCCCAGTCAAAAATATCTACTCCGTCGAGACGCGATGGCGAATATGCGAGCGATCGATCACGACGGATTAGTGTTAACACAATGTTAAGGTTCGTTCAAAGGACAGGATTTCCTGAACACTGGATTATCGTGAATTTTTCAGAAAAACGTTCAAGAATCGGGCGATCTATCCAATTTTGAGGACAATCTCGTCTAGCGTTTGTTGGTAAAACCACCAATATGCTAGTACTGTTTACAGAATGGAAACATTTGCACAAATTCTGCACGAGTCTGTCTCAATATCTTCGAATCAGTTACTCATGGTGGGGACCGATCACAGAGGCGGTGGGTTCGACGGTCATGGAGCAGGCTCCCAGGTATAACCCTGCAAATTGCAAAGAGAACTTGAGCCCGGCTCGCGAGGCGCAGACGAATGGTTAACCCCGTGGAAACCGCATGAACGTGGATCTGTATTGTCAGCACTTCGGGTTTTCGGAGCGGCCATTTTCGCTGTCTCCCGATCCGGAGATGTTGTTCTGGACCTCGTCCCATAAGCGCGCGTTCAGTATTCTTGAATATGGCCTAATGACCAAAGCGCCACTTACGGTCGT
>JBCBCS010000177.1:0-7408 GCA_038530475.1 Pseudomonadota bacterium | reverse complement strand
GACGATGTAATCGGCGTATTCGCGGGCCTCGGCTTCGGTGTCGCGGACAATCATGTGGACGCGCAGGCCGTAGTCGAGCGTGCGGTCATATTTCTCGGCCACCGCGTTCACGTCTTTCATGCGTTGCGCGATGTTTTCCTCTGGCTCTGGCCACATGAGGTAGACGTCGCAATGCTGACCGCAGAGGTCGAGTGCTGCGGGGCTGTAGCCGCCAAAGTAGAGCAGGGGGCCGCCGGTCTGGTAGGGCCGCGCCGGGTCGGTTGTGAGGCCCTTGAACGTATAAACTTCGCCCTCGTAGTTGATTTCGTCCTGCGTCCACGCCTGTTTGAGGATCTCGACCACCTCGCGGGAGCGCTGATAGCGAAAGCCGCTTTCGGCGACCTCACCGGGAAAGTCCGAGGAAATGACGTTGAGCGTCAGTCGCCCCTTCATCATGTGGTCGAGCGTGGCGACGGTGCGGGCGAGCATGATGGGCTGCATTTCACCGCAGCGGATCGCAGCCAGCATGTTGATCGAGGTCGTGAGGGGCGCCATGCCTGCTACAAACGACAATGTGTCCTGACCGACCTGATAGGAGGAGGGCGCGAGGATGTTCCGAAAGCCCTGCTTCTCGGCCTCAAGCACGATGTCGCGGCAGTGTTCCCACGATGACCGCAGCGCGCCGTCTGGCACGCCAAGGAACTGGTAATCATCTGAACACAAGGCAGAAAACCAGCTGACCTCAGACGCGTCGAGGTCCGGAGACGTGACCGGAACGATTGTCATGATTCCCTCCCGAGGGACTTCTTATTCCCCCTTGCGTAGCATCCAAATTGTAGTGCATCAATCCTGTATCAATTTTCGCAGCCTTAGGGAGGATGGCGCGAATGGCCGGGCCTGATATCCCTCACCACGCGGCGGGGGCGCTTCCGAAATATGTCCAGATCGCCGAAGGGCTGATACGAGAGATCGCCGCCGGGCGATTGTCGGATGGTGCGCGTCTGCCGTCTGAGCGTGAGATGGCGGAGGCGCAAGGGATTGCCGTCGGAACGCTGCGCCGGGCGCTCAATGTGCTGGAGGATCAAGGCCTGCTGGAGCGGGTGCAGGGCTCAGGCAATTACGTGCGGGCCCGCGCTGACGTCGCATCGGTTTACTCCTTTCTGCGGATCGAAAAGATCGGCGGGGGTGGCTTGCCCACGGCTGACGTGTTGAGCGTTGACCGCATGGTGAAGCCAAAGGAGGCGCCCTATTTCGGCCCGGACGTGAACGGCTTTCGGTTCCGACGGTTGCGGTTCATGGATCAGGAGCCCGCCGCCTTGGAAGAGATCTGGCTCGACGGGGCGCAGGCCGACGAGATTGACCGCGATGCGGTCTCGGAATCGCTTTACCTTTATTACCGTGAGGCATTCGGCCTCACGATCACGGGGGCAGAGGACCGGGTCAGCGTGGCCACGGTTCCGTCTTGGACTGACCCCCGTTTTGGACCAAAAGCGGGCGACGTGGTGGGGTATATCGAACGGATCGGGCGCGGGCAGGACGGCGCGCGGGTCGAATTTTCGCGCACGTGGTTCGATCCCGCGCGGATCAACTACATCTCAAGATTAGGGAAAACGTGATGGAGATGGTGAATTACGGCCTCATTGGCTGTGGTATGATGGGGCGGGAGCATATCCAGAACATCAATCTGCTGCCTCAGGGGCGGGTCAGCGTGGTTTATGACCCGGTCGATGAACTGGCCCGGTCGGCGGCTGAGCTTGCGGGCAAAGGCGGGCAGGCGGCCCCGGCGCAGGTGGCCGATAGCCTTGATGCGCTGCTGGCCCATCCGGAGCTGGATGCGGTGGTGATCGTCAGCCCGAATTATCTGCATGTCCCGCAACTGAAAGAGATTGTTGCGACGCGTCCTTTGCCGATCCTGTGCGAAAAGCCGCTTTACACCGATCCTGCCGACAAGGCCGAGCTTGATGCGCTGTTCAAAGGCTATCGGCACCCTGTCTGGGTGGCGATGGAATACCGCTACATGCCGCCCGTGGCCGCGTTGATCGAGCAGGCGGAGCAGGCGACCGGGGGCATTTCCATGCTCACCATCCGCGAGCATCGCTTTCCGTTTTTGCCCAAGATTGGCGACTGGAACCGCTTTAATGATCAGACCGGCGGCACTCTGGTGGAAAAGTGCTGCCATTTCTTCGACCTGATGCGCCTGATCCTGAAGGCGGAGCCTGTGCGGGTGATGGCCAGTGCCGGGCAGAACTTCAATCACGTGGAAGAACGCTATGAGGGGCGGGTGCCGGATATCTGGGACAACGGCTATGTGATCGTCGAGTTCGACGGCAACCGGCGCGCCATGCTGGAGCTGTGCATGTTCGCCGAAGGGTCGCAGTACCAAGAAGAGATCTCAGCGGTGGGTCCCAAGGGCAAGATCGAATGCTTGGTACCCGGTCCGGGCCGCTTCTGGCCTGCCAAATTGGGTCCCGCACCGGTTCCGAAGCTCATCCTCAGCCCGCGCGCGCCGAAAGGCCCTATCGAGATGGATATCCCTGTCGATCCGACCTTGCTGGAGGCGGGCGACCACAACGGATCAACGTTCTACCAGCACCAGCGCTTCAATGCGGTGGTGCGCGGTCAGGGCGGGGTTGAGGTCACTTTGAGTGATGGTGCGGCGGCTGTAGCGATTGGGCTGGCCGCGCAAGAGAGTGCGGCGGAAGGGCGGGTGGTCACGCTGTGAACGCGCAGAGGCAACCTTTTGCGCTCTGTTGGGGTTGAACCGACAGACCCTGCAGAGGAGGCCAAGATGAGCGACGCAAAGAAATCCGATCCAGAGCTCTGGGAACAAGTGAAAGACGAGTGGATGCAGTCCGACAAGGGCGGCGATCCCGGTCAGTGGTCCGCCCGAAAGGCGCAGCTGGCGGTGCAAGATTATAAAAAGCGCGGCGGCGGCTACGAAGACGATGGCCCCGATCAGGAAGAGACGGACCTGCATGAATGGACCGAGGAAGATTGGGGAACAAAGTCTGGCGACAAATCCGACGACACAGGTGAACGGTATTTGCCCAAAAAGGTGCGGATGCTCCTGACCGAGGACGAATATGCCCGCTCAACCGAGAAAAAGAAGAACGGTGATCAGCAATTCGTCAATCAGCCCGACGATGTGAAAGACAAGGTCGCCCACATCAAGAAGAACGGACCAACCAAGGACATGCTGATGGACCGCGCGCAGGACCTTGAGATCGAAGGCCGGTCGGACATGGACAAGGACGAATTGCTGAAGGCGATTGAGGAGGCGACGGATGAGAACGGGCGCGGGAAGGGCTCAAAATCGTCGCTTGAGGCGAAGTCTAAGGAAGAGCTTTACGACCTCGCGCAAGACCGGGACATCGACGGGCGATCCGACATGACCAAGGACGAATTGGTAGAGGCGCTGGCCGACGGCTAGGCAGGCCAGATCTGCGGGAACCAGTCTTTGCGAAGCGCTTGGCCTTGCTGCATGTCGTGACCTGGAAAGGGCGGTGAGGTCGGACCGGGCCGTTCCGTGTAGCGGGCATCGTCGCCCACCAGCCGCAGAGAAAAGGCGCGGCGGCGCGACGTGCTTCGGTTTCCGCGGGCGCCGTGCAGCATGTTGAAATTGAAGGCCACTGCGTCGCCCGGCGCCATCTCCCATTCGCGAATGTCCATGCCCTCAGCATCCGGATCAGGGACAGGCATGTAATCATCCTCGTTGGGAAAGAACGCGGTTTCGGCCAACCAACGGGTCGGCAGTACCGGTTTGTCCCAAAGATGGCTTCCCGCCACGCAGCGCAAGGAAGCATCGGTCACGGGATCAAGGGGGGACCAGAAGCTGACATTTTGCTGGCCGGACACGAAATAATAGGGTCCGTCAGAATGCCACGGGGTGGGTCTTGACGTTCCCGGCTCTTTTACCAGCACATGATCGTGAAAGAGCTGAACCGATTGGCTGCCCATGAGCTGCGCCGCAACCTCTGCCACTTTTGGGTCTTTTGCCGCCGCCTCAAATTCCGGGATGCGCTGCCAATTGCAATAATCGTCGAAAAAGCGCCCGGCCTCGTGTTTGTGCAGGTTTTCGGCCGCGTAGGGGCCGGGTTCGGTTATGTTGGTTTCAATGCCGCGTCGCAGGGCGTCGACGTGGTCTGAAAAGAGGCCGCGGATAACGGTCACACCGTCGCGTTGATAGTCGGTGATATGCTGGTCTGTGATCATGGCGGCACGGTGGTCTGCGGCACGGGCCCCGTCAAGGGCATGACGCAGGGTGACATTTGCGTGCGGCGTGCCGGTGGCTTTACGTTGGCGTCAGACAGAGAGCCGGGGACGATCATGCTTGAGATCACGGAAGAGAACGCCGTCGCGCGTTTGGTGTTGACTGACGCTGCGACGAAAAACGCGCTGACCTTTGAGGTCTTGGATGAGATCACGGCGGCCTGTGAGCGCCTGAAGGACCGCGCCGATCTGCGGGCGGTGGTGCTGTCGGGGGCCGGCGGGACGTTTTGTTCTGGCCTCAACGTATCGGCGTTCATGGCGATGGCCGGGCAGATGAAAGAAATCAAGACAGAGCTGCGCAGCCCGGCCCGCGCCGATGGCCGCACCCGGTTTCAGGCGCCCATGTTGGCGCTGGCTGATCTGCCCATGCCCGTGATCGCAGTGATTGAGGGACATTGCTATGGCGCGGGACTGCAGCTGGCCCTGGGGGCGGATTTCCGGATTGTGGCCCCTGATGCCAGGCTGTCGATCCGTGAAGCCCATTGGGGCATGATCCCCGATATGGGCATCACCCACGCGATGGGACGTCTGATGCGGGCGGATGTGGCCAAGCGTCTGTGCATGACCGGTGAGGTGTTGAGCGGGAGGGACGCTGATCGCCACGGTCTGGTGACGGAATTGGCCGAGGACCCGGGTGCGGCGGCGGAAGCGCTCATCGCGCTACTCCTCGCGCGGTCGCCGGAGGCTGTGCGCGCGTCGAAGCGCTTGGTGGATGAAGGCTGGTTTGGTGGTTCTGACGCGTTGGCGTTGGAAGGTGCGGTGCAGGCGGATCTTATCGGGTCACCCAACCAGATGGAGGCTGTCATGGCCGGCATGCAGAAGCGGGCGCCAAACTTCAAATAGCTTGCGCTGAAGGGCTGAGCCGTGTTCGCATATCCCTCAGGCCGTGGGGGAGCCGTTATGAAAGTAGATGTGATTGTTGTGGGTGCGGGTCTTGCCGGCCTTGCCGCTGCTGCCGAATTGGGCGACCGGGGCAAATCCGTGCTCGTGGTCGACCAAGAGGGCGAACAGAACCTTGGCGGGCAGGCGTTCTGGTCGCTCGGTGGTCTGTTCATGGTCGACACGCCGGAACAGCGGCGGATGGGGATCAAGGACAGCCATGAACTGGCGTTGCAGGATTGGATGGGGGCTGCGGCCTTTGACCGACCCGAGGACGAATATCCCCGCAAGTGGGCCGAGGCTTACGTCGATTTCGCGGCCGGTGAGATGCGCGGCTGGCTGCATCAGATGGGACTGCGGTGGTTCCCGGTGGTGGGCTGGGCCGAGCGTGGCGGGTCGTCGGCTGAGGGCCACGGCAATTCCGTTCCGCGATTTCACATCACATGGGGCACGGGGCCGGGGGTACTTGAGCATTTCATCCGCCGTTGCCGGGAACATGAGGCGGCGGGTCGGCTGACCTTCGCCTTCCGCCAACAGGTGGACCGGATTGAAATGCAGGACGGCGTGGCCGTGGGTGTCTCTGGCGTCGAACTGGCCGCCGATGATGCCGTGCAAGGTGCCGAGACCAGCCGTGATGTGGTGGGGGAGTTTCGCCATGATGCGGAGGCGGTGATCGTCGCCTCAGGCGGGATCGGCGGCAATTTTGAGATGATCCGCAAGGTCTGGCCCCATGACCGTTTGGGCCGTGCGCCTGAAAAGATGTTGTCGGGGGTGCCCGCCCATGTGGACGGACGCGGCCTTGGCATCGCCGAAGCGGCGGGTGGTCATGTCATCAATGGCGACCGGCTGTGGTTTTATACGGAAGGCGTGACCAACTGGGATCCGATCTGGCCGCATCACGGCATCCGCATCCTGCCGGGGCCGTCATCGATGTGGTTTGACGCGGAAGGCAACCGGTTTGCCCCGCCCGCCATGCCGGGGTTTGATACCAACGCGACGTTCAAGGCGATCCTTGATACCGGGTATGACTACAGCTGGTTCGTGCTGACCCAGAAGGTCATCAAAAAGGAATTCGCGCTGTCTGGATCCGAGCAGAACCCGGACCTCACCTCGGCCAGGTGGGGCAAGGTGCTGCGCGAACGCATCCTGTCGGGTAAATCTGCCACCGGCCCGGTAGAGGCGTTCAAGCAGCATGGCGAGGATTTCGTCGTGGCCGACACGTTAGAGGACCTCGTGACCGGCATGAACAAAGTGACCGGCGCGGGGTTGATTGACGTGGACAAGCTGCGAGCGCAGATCGAAGCGCGGGATGCGCAGGTGGACAATCCGTTCTCCAAGGACCCGCAGATCACCGCCATTCAGGCCGCCCGGCATTACCGGGGCGACCGGCTGATCCGCACGGCCAAGCCGCACAAGTTCCTCGATACCGCCAACGGCCCGCTGATTGCGGTGCGACTGAACCTGATCACCCGCAAGACATTGGGGGGTCTGCAAACCGATCTGCAAAGCCGGATGGTCGGTGCGGATGGCGCGGTGGTGCCGGGACTGTATGCTGCCGGAGAGGTCGCCGGGTTCGGCGGGGGCGGCTACCATGGGTATTCGTCGCTCGAAGGCACATTCTTGGGCGGTTGCATCTTTTCTGGGCGCGCTGCAGGGCGAAACGCGGGCTGAAACGCCCCCGTTTTCGCGTGACGCACCGTCACATCCCTGATCTTCCGTGGCGTCAAGCTTACGTGAACGTCAACCAAAGGTTACGTTAACGTCAGCCAACAGAAAACCGCTTGGGAGAGACCCAATGACCATTCTCGCTTTCATCCTTCTGACACTCGGCGTGCTGCTGACGCTCGCCATGCTGCGCGCGCCACTCATTGCCTGGGCCGGGGGCGCTGCCGTGCTCGCCCTGATCGCGGGCACCGCCGTGCCGGGCTTCGGCTTTGGCACGATTGTGCTGCTGCTGCCCGCCGCCGTGATAGCCGCGCTGTCGGTTGCACCGATCCGCAAGGCGGTCCTGACCGGGCCAGCCTTCAAGGTCGTCAAACGCATCCTGCCGCCCGTCTCCGAGACCGAGCAGGAAGCGCTGGACGCAGGCACCGTGGGTTGGGATGCCGAGCTGTTCTCAGGCACGCCGGACTGGAAGGTCCTCGACGCGATCCCGGGCAATGAGTTGACCGACGAAGAGCGCGCGTTCCTTGATGGTCCGACAGAAGAGCTGTGCCAGATGCTGGACGATTGGCAGGTTCGCCATGAGCTCAAGGACATCCCCGATCAGGCGTGGCAATTC
>JBCBCS010000176.1:0-7421 GCA_038530475.1 Pseudomonadota bacterium | reverse complement strand
ATCAAGGATGCAAAGGACGACAGGTTTAGGTGTAGCCATCTGGTGCTCCATAACTTGCTTCCTTTGTCCCTACCGCAAGCCGAACCGGGAATGAACTGCGTCCCTGGCTTCATCTAACCAAAAACAACTTGAATCAGACCCGATGATACGGAGATCCGGCGAGAATTGAGGCAGCGCGGTAGAGCTGTTCGGTCAACATGACCCGCGCCAGCATGTGGGGCCAGACCATCTTGCCGAACGACAGGCTGGCCTCCGCTTTGGCACGCAGCGCGGGATCAAGCCCGTCCGCACCACCGATGAGGAATGAAACGTCTGGCCGACCGTCATCCCTGAACCGCGCAAGCAGCTGAGCGAATTCAGGGGAGGTCATGACCTTGCCGCGCTCATCGCAGGCGATGACAGCCGCGCCAGCCGGAACGGCCTTGTCCAACAAGGCGGCTTCGGCAGACATCCCCCCGCCTTTGCGATCCTCGACTTCACGCAGGTCCAAAGGGCCAAGCCCCAGGGCGCGGCCGGTTCGGTCAAAGCGAGTCACGTAATCGTCGATGAGGTCGCGCTCAGGCCCCGTTCGAAGGCGACCCACAGCACAAATGCTGACCCGCATCAGGTCGCTTTCGTCGCCTCTTCGGGCGGGAGCCACATCTTTTCGAGCTGGTAGAATTCACGCACTTCCGGACGGAAGATGTGGACGATGACGTCGCCAGTATCGATCAACACCCAATCCCCGGTCTCTTTGCCTTCGACCTTGCTCAGAATGCCGAATTCCTGCTTGAGCCGATCGGTGAGCTTTTCGGACATCGCCGCCACCTGCCGTGACGACCGACCGGACGCAATCACCATGTAATCGCCCATCTCGGACTTGCCCCGCAGGTCTACCTGCACGACGTCTTCCGCTTTGTCATCGTCAAGGGATTTGAGAACAGCAGCCAGCGTATTGGCCGGGTTCGGGTCAGTTTTCGCTGTCATGGCAGCGGAACCTGTATCAGCGGCTGGAGCCGCCTGTGTCGAAAGAGACAGATCATCGTCCTCCTATCTGCGCGCCGCTGAAGCCCCGGCGCTGGGCATAGGTCCAAGGTAGCAAGCGACCGGGGCCATTTCAACGGCTGTCATTGCCTGTGTTGTCCGGGGTCTGTCCTGGGCGCGGGATTGGGTGGGCGGCGGTTGAAACACTTGCCAATCTGAGCGGGTGTCTTGAGTGTTGGCGCACTGGCGAACACAAAAGGAAACCCCATGTCCCTGACGCAAGTTGACTGGTCTGCCCTGCCCACACCCGCCGATGATGGCGGGGCCGATCACCTGATGGGACTGTCGCTGCCGTCATGCCCCTTGGCGTCCACCGCCGGCGGGCAGGTTGATCTGCAGGCGTTGGCGGGCCTGACCGTCGTCTATATCTATCCCCTGACCGCGAGCCCCGACATCCCCTTGCCCGAGGGCTGGGACGGCATCCCCGGCGCACGCGGCTGCACGCCGCAATCCTGCGCCTTCCGGGATCACTACGCCGAGCTGACAGAGGCGGGTGTTGCGCACCTCTTTGGTCTGTCGGCCCAAAACACAGCCTATCAGCGTGAGGCGGTCGATCGCCTGCATCTGCCCTATCCCATCCTGTCGGACGCAGAGGGCGCTTTTGCTGATGCGCTCAATCTTCCGCGTTTTGAGGTCGAGGGTCTGACATTGCTCCGCCGCATGACGCTGATCCTGCGCGATGGCGACATCGAAACGGTGTTCTACCCGGTCTTTCCGCCGGACCGGAACCCGGCCGATGTGCTGGCATGGTTGACGGACGCATCCGATTGAACACGCGCCGCCTTAGTCCGCGGCGCGCGGCGCAAGCTCTGATCCCTCCAGCACCTTCACCTCGCGTTGTGGGAACGGGATGCTGATGTCGTGCTCTTTGAAAGCATCCCACAGTGCCAGATAGACGTTGCCGCGAATGTTGGTCAGCCCGCCAGTGGGGTCTCTGATCCAGAAGCGTAGGATGTAATCGACCGAACTGTCGCCAAAGCCTACGATATGACAGACCGGCGGCCGTGTCGTGAGAACCCGGTCGACGCTTTTCGCCGCTTCGATGGCCAGTTTGCGGACGTCGTGCGGGTCGTCGTGATAGGCCGTTCCAAAATAGATATCGAGCCTCACGAAGTCGTTGGAATGGGACCAGTTGACCACCTGGGTGGTGATCAGGTCCTCGTTCGGGATCAGGTATTCACGTCCGTCCCGCGTGGTAATGCTGACGTAGCGCGCGCCCAGCGAATTGATCCAGCCGAAGGTCTCTCCGACGCTGATGACGTCCCCGGGTTTGATCGATTTGTCGAGCAGGATGATGATGCCCGACACGAGGTTTGACACGACCTTCTGCAAACCAAAGCCGAGGCCGACACCAATCGCACCGGACAGAACCGCAAGACCGGTCAGATCGAACCCAACTGCCCGCAGACCGATAAAGAACGCCGCGCCATACAGCACCACTTGCAGAAACTTGACGGCAAGCACCTGCATCGACGGGCTGATATCGTCGTTTGATCTGATCCGCGCGGCTGACGTTTGCGAGATGAATCGCGCCGCCACAAAGAAGACCGTCAGAATGAAGGCGGCTTGCAGCACCATCCACAGCGACAGGCGCAGCTCGCCCAGCTCAACCGCAAGGCCATCGAGAATTTCGACTGTCGGTTCCGTCAGGCCAAGGATACGCAACGTGACCCACGTCCAGGCCCCATAGCGGGCAAGAGCCCGCAGGAAAGGATTCCCGATGAGCCGGGTGGCGAAGGTGACGATCAGCCATGCCAGGGAAAGGTTGGCCACGATGCCGATGAGGTAGGATCGAGAGGGCCATGTGACCTCTCGCATGACCATCAGCACAATCCAGATCAGCGTCAGGAAAAAGATCCCCCTGAGCCGCTTGTCGATCGTCAGAAGTGCGCGAAATCGCCATTTCGGCCAATGGCTGCGTGTCCGCATCCAGTCTTTGAAGCGTGGCGACACGACCTTGGCCAGAATGTGGGCTACAACCGCGACGACGACGATGATGCCAATCTGATACGCATTCCATGGACGCAGAAGGCTTTCGCCAAAGGTCAGCGCTTGCTGCCAGATAGACTGCCCGATTTGCGCCAGTTCGGCTGCCTGTTCAGCAAGATCCGGGGTTTCTTCAGGTTCCATGCGTTCCCTTGTTTTCGCTGTCTAACCCTGCACGCACAACGTCACTTGAGCAAGGGTTGACGGCTTACTGGACCACAAATCCAACCTCGTTGCGCCGGTTCATGGGGAGCGTGAATGGGTCGTCATAAAACATGAAGATAGGATCACCGACTGCCCGATGAGAGGACGCCTCCAGGATCTGCGCCAGCTCAGCGACCTTGCTGTCGAGCACTCTGGCCGGGGTGCGGCCTGAAAAGGTCAGCACGATCATCTGACGTTCGGGTACGTCCACAAAGCGGATGGCTGCGTTGTTGGGGCGGGGCAGGGTGGAGCGCTGAAACTCAGACGGCATCATGAATGTCACTTCCCAAATGTCGTCAGAGCCAGATTGAGTAACAGGTGCGGTCATGTCGATCTCAATGGATCGCTGGGTGACGGGGGACGTCATCGCGACCTGTGCGCTGCCGGAATTCCCGCCAAAGATATAGCCGGCCAGCACACGAAAGCCCCGGCTCATGGCGCTGCTGCGGTCCCCTTCGACGGCGACAACCGCCAGAAGTTGCGGGGCATAGGTGCGCAGCTCTGCGCCGCCGATCTGACGGACCACCTCGTAGCGGGGGCTTTCGTACTTCCCGTAGCGGCCCTCATCTGCGCTGACCGTTCCGGTTATGCCTGCCATGCCGATCCCCAAAGCTGTCAAAATGCGTTTCATTGCGGCCTCCTTCCCACCAGGAACTAGGGCCGCAACCAACCAGAGCGAGGTCTACTAACCGTCATAATAGCCAAGCAACCGAACCTCGCCTGATCTGAGGTTCACGGCATATTGACGATTGGCCAAGCTGTCCTGGCGTGTCGCCTGAACGAACAACCAATCGCCATCCGCTGCAATCGGTGTGAGCGGCACAGGCGGGTCGCGCCCATAATCATAGAGATCGGTGAGGCCCGGAAAGGCAAAGACCGGGCGCTTGATCTGGTACGCCGGTTGGCCAATCGGCTGCACCCTGATTTCCCCCGGTCGACCGAACGCGCCGGTCATAATGATCCGGTCGCCCTTAGCGTCATACAGCATACGGGCCCCGTCATACCCGTCCTGATCCGCGAGGATCGTCCAAGCGCCGCTGGCTGGGTCAATCTGGTAGAGATATCCGACCCCGCCCAGCGACATGAGGTAAAGGACATCGCGCCCTGCATCATGCACCACGTCCTGCGCAAACCGGACGGGCGGCACGTTGTTGGTGGGCATGAGACGCTCCCCGTTCCACTGCACAACGTCGCCAAAAAGTTGAGGTTGCCCGGCTGGGTCCCGGGCAGGCCAAGTCAGATCGGTCTCCCTATCCATGAGATGTGCGAGCGGATCCGAAGACAGGCTCAGATCGGCGTGCACTTGAAAGATATCAAAGCCGTCCTCTGACGCTTGGTAGCGGCTGTGAAACCCCGATAGGGCATCCACGCCAAAGCGCACGGTCAGCAGGGCTACGAGATCACGGAATGGGCTGCCCCGGTCTTCGAGGACAGCATCGACCTCCAGTAGATCAGGTGCGGGCAAGGCGACGTCGTTCAGATAAACCTCACTTCGATTCGGCTGGTCGCCGCCCAGGGCGATTTGCTGCAGTCCGGTTCCCTCCGCCAGCGACACATGCCATTGGACTGGCCCGCGATCCAGCAGGATCAGGATCGCAGAGGCGCCGGGCCGATCAATCTGCACCGGAACAGCCGGGACCGCCCAAAGATCCCCGGGGGCGACCCACCCCTCTGCCACGCTCACGACATGCACTTCCGTATCCGTCCGCCCGGCAGAGGCGGTCAGTAAGGCAAGGCATAATAGGACGGCACCGAAGATGTTCATATTGCCCTGAGTTAACGCGCCAGAAGCCGCCCCTGACAACCCTGCCCCTTGCAGGGCCATCACGGAGCGTCTATGCCCTTCGCCATGCAACGCGTATTCAATATTGGCGATCACAGCCGTCTGCCGTGGCGGTTTTACGGGGCGCAATGCTCCGTTCTTGCGCGTCTATGATATCCATCTGCGGGCGCCGCGCACGGATGCCCGACTGATCCTGCCTATTGACCACATCATTCTACGGGAGAGGACCGATATGTCCCCCAAAACGCTCTATGATAAAATCTGGGATGCCCACGTCGCCCATGAAGCCGAAGATGGCACCTGTCTGCTTTATATTGACCGTCACCTCGTCCACGAAGTGACCTCCCCACAGGCTTTCGAAGGCCTCCGCATGGCGGGCCGCAAGGTCCGCGCGCCGGAAAAGACCATCGCCGTGCCGGATCACAACGTGCCCACAACGCTGAACCGCGCTGACCCGGCCACCATGACCGAAGACAGCCGCATTCAGGTCGAAGCGCTCGATAAGAACGCCAAGGACTTCGGCATCCACTACTACCCGGTGTCTGACGTCCGTCAGGGCATCGTGCACATCGTCGGCCCCGAACAGGGCTGGACCCTGCCGGGCATGACCGTTGTGTGCGGCGACAGCCACACCGCCACCCACGGCGCATTCGGCGCGCTGGCCCACGGCATCGGCACGTCCGAAGTTGAACACGTTCTGGCCACCCAAACGCTGATCCAGAAGAAATCCAAGAACATGAAGGTCGAAATCACCGGCAAGCTCCGCCCCGGTGTGACCGCCAAAGACATCACCCTGTCTGTGATTGGTGAGACCGGCACCGCCGGCGGCACCGGCTACGTCATCGAATACTGTGGCGAAGCGATCCGCGATCTGTCGATGGAAGGCCGCATGACGGTCTGCAACATGGCCATCGAAGGCGGCGCCCGCGCGGGCCTCATCGCGCCCGATGAAAAGACGTTTGAGTATTGCAAAGGCCGCCCGCACGCCCCCAAAGGCGCCGCGTGGGAAGCTGCCGTGGCCTATTGGAAAACGCTCTTCTCTGATGACGACGCCCATTGGGACAAGGTCGTCACGATCAAAGGCGAAGACATCGCGCCGGTCGTCACCTGGGGCACCTCGCCCGAAGACGTGCTGCCGATCACCGCGACCGTGCCTAGCCCTGACAGCTTCGAAGGTGGCAAAGTTGGCGCCGCCCAGCGCAGCCTCGATTATATGGGCCTAACCGCCGGTCAGAAGCTCACGGATATTGAGATCGACACGGTCTTCATCGGGTCCTGCACCAATGGCCGGATCGAAGACCTTCGGGCTGCGGCTGAAATCCTCAAGGGCAAGAAAATCGCCGTGAAACGTGCGATGGTCGTGCCAGGCTCGGGCCTCGTGCGGGCGCAGGCCGAAGAAGAGGGCCTCGCCGATATCTTCAAAGAGGCCGGGTTTGAATGGCGCATGGCGGGCTGTTCCATGTGCCTCGCGATGAACCCCGACCAGCTGAGCGAAGGCGAACGCTGCGCGGCCACATCGAACCGCAATTTCGAAGGCCGCCAAGGCTACAAGGGCCGCACGCACCTCGTGTCGCCCGGCATGGCGGCGGCGGCTGCGCTGACCGGCAAGCTCACGGATGTGCGGGATCTGATGTGATGAAGCGTCGGGGCTTTCTGCAACTGCTGAGTGGCGCGCTGACTGCACCATTCATGCCGCATGCCTCTTTGGCGACGGCCACCAAGGCCGCGCCGTCTGCCGCAGCTCTGCATGGGGCAGTCTACTTCGCCAAAAGCCGGGTCAATTTCTCGGTCTTTACCTTGGCGCAGGGCTTGGGCGTCCCAATGGAACAGGCCGAGCGTCTGATGGTCCACATGTCCAAACGTGGCATGATCGGCCCGTTGCAAAGCGGCAATGCGATCAGCGGGCGCTGGGCCACCAGCCATCTGTGGCGCAAGCCTGCGACCTCTGCCGCTGCGGCCAAAGCCATCGCCAAGGCGCAGCGCGCCGATGCCGAGGATCAGGCCCCCTCACACGATAAACAGGGCGCAGAGCCCTGGGCCGATATGCGCCCGGTGCTGCGCCACCTTCATTCCCTTTGCCGCACGCGCGGCATGGACCTGCACCCAAGATGTGCAGCTCTGACGACATAGGAAAAATCCAATGGAAAAATTCACCAAACTCACTGGCACTGCGGCCCCCATGCCGCTCGTGAACATCGACACGGACATGATCATCCCCAAGGTGTTTCTGAAAACGATCAAGCGCTCAGGCCTTGGCGTGAACCTCTTGGATGAGCCGCAGCCGAAGTTGTCGCCCGCCACGAGGATCTGCGCGGCGCGGTACTGCGGCTTGTTGAGGACGAAATCTTCAATCTCGTTGCCGTCGCGGTCGTAGCGCATCTCATCAAAGAGGTTCACGCCAAGGCCTGAGCGCTTGATCGTTTTC
>JBCBCS010000175.1:0-7546 GCA_038530475.1 Pseudomonadota bacterium | reverse complement strand
CAACCTTGGCACCGGCGGAGGATCAAGCGTGCTGGACGTGGTCCGCGCCTATTCTCAGGCTTGCGGCAAAGAATTGCCTTATAAGATCGCGCCGCGTCGGAATGGGGATGTTGCGGTGCTCACCGCGCGACCGGAAAAGGCGCGCGAGGTTCTCGGATTTGAAGCGACACGCGATCTGGACGAAATGTGCCGGTCAAGCTGGGCATGGGTCAGCGGCCAACGCCGCAACAGCTAATCCACCCAAGAATTTCCCTGCCATTAAGGTTAACGCGCTGTCGAAGGAACGCGGCGCGCTCCATCTTTCATCTTGGCCCATACAACTCCCGCCGGAGGCACCCGAACCGCGCCGACAGCGCCGTCTGTCTGCTTTAGCGCGGCATCGGATTGGTTGCGTTCTTGTAGGGCGTCCAATCTTCGATCTCAGGATAATACGTCTTCCGCCAGGCCCGCACGCGCGGGTTCATCACCCGACGCCAAAGCGGCGGGATCATCGCGGCCATGGTCATCACCGGATAGCCATAAGGCAGCTGCGGGGCCTCGTCCTCGCTGTAGGTCTGCAAAAGCGGGAACCGGCGGGCAGGTTTGTAGTGGTGGTCCGAATGGCGCTGCAGGTTGATGAGTAGCCAGTTCGACGCCATCTGGCTTGCGTTCCACGAATGACGCGGCTGGACATGTTCGTATTTCCCGTCGCCAAGATGTTTTCGTGTCAGGCCGTAGTGTTCGACGTAATTGACAAGCTCAAGCTGCCACATCGCGATAAAGGCCTGCCAGGCGAAGAGGGCCAGCCCGACGATGCCGCCGATCCAGATCGCCAGCGCCAGCATCGCAAGTTGTAAGGCGGCATACCGCCAGAACGGGTTGGAGCGGTGGTGCCAGGGCAGGTTCTTCCGCTCCAGCATCGCGGCTTCCGCTTTGAAGGCAGAGATCGGCTGCTGACGCAGGACACGTGGAAAATAGCGGTGGAACCCTTCGTTGTAACGCGCCGTCACCGGGTCCCGAGGGGTGCCGACATAACGATGATGCACCAAAAGGTGCTCACTGCGGAAATGAGAATAGAGCACCATCGCCAACAGGATATCGCCCATCCAGCGTTCCAGTTTTGGACGTTGGTGACAAAGCTCATGCGCGTAAGTAATTCCGATCGTGCCGGACATCACGCCGATGCCGAAGAACAACCCGGCAAGCTCCCATCCGTTCAGGTGGCCGGTCGCGCTGACATACCAGAGCACTCCAAAGAGAGTCGCGAATTGCAGCGGTGCCCAGATGATCGTGATGGTGCGATACCAGAACAGATCGTCTTCCGGCGTGTCGAGGTCGGCGTTTTCCTCATAGCTGCCCGCGAGGGCATCGATTGCAGAGAACAGGTACCACGTCGCCAAGGGCATCAGCAGCACGGTCCAGCCACCGAAGATCGCGCCGATCCACGCAATCGGGACCAGCCCGGCGGACATCCAAAATGGGGCCGCACGGCTGAAGCGGGCCATGTTCGACTTTGATACGATCGGGAATGAAGTCATGTCACGCTCCGGTTGGTCGCCGATACCCTACCGGCTCACTCGCATCGGTCAAACAAGCCGTAGCGTCGCATCGGCCAGATTGAAGGCCTTTTGCATCACGGTCGGCAACGCAGAGGGTTGGAAGGCCTCGGCTGGAATGAACGTACCGCGGTCGACCGGCGCGGCGAGCGGCAGGATTGCCGTCTGCACGGCAAGTATAAGGTGAAAATGGGTAAAAGTATGACGCGCTTCCCCGTCTAATGTGCTCCAGGTCGCTTCAGCTGGTGGAGCCGGGGTGGGGTCATCGGACCAGTCGGTGGTAGGCCAGCCGAGCATCCCGCCCAGAAGCCCTTTGTCGGGACGCGTTTCCAGCAGCCAAGCGCCGTCCGCCCGGCGGGCGATATAAGCGATCCCGTAGCGCGTCGGCTTGGGCTTTTTCGGCGTTTTGCGCGGTAGGTCCGCCGCAGTACCGGCCTGCTGGGACGAACAATCGGGCCGAACCGGGCAAATACCACAGGCAGGCGACTTCGGCGTGCAGATCGTGGCGCCCAGATCCATCACCGCCTGTGCGTAGTCGCCCGGGCGAATGGCAGAGGTGTGCCGCTCTGCATAGCTCATCAAGATTGGTTTTGCGGCAGGTAATGGCGCGTGCTCATCATAGAGCCGCGCCATGACCCGTTCGACATTGCCATCTAGCACGGTTGAGGGCTCATCGAATGCGATGGCCGAGATCGCAGCGGCCGTATAAGGGCCTATTCCCGGCAACTTGATGAGTTCTGCATAGGTTTGCGGGAAGGCGCCGTCATGTTCCGCCACGACCACGCGTGCGCATTTGAGCAAATTGCGGGCGCGGGCGTAATAGCCAAGCCCCGCCCATGCCGCCATGACATCGGCGTCTTTCGCCGCAGCAAGAGCCGCAACAGTTGGCCAAATCGACGTGAACTTGCGGTGGTAATCGCGGACGGCGGCCACTGTCGTTTGCTGCAGCATCACCTCGGACAGCCAGACGGCATAGGGATCCGGCAACTGACCGGCCTTGCGCGCCGTGGGGCCGACGCGCCAAGGCATCTCCCTCGCATGGATGTCGTACCAATCCAGCAAGGTGTCTGTGATCTGTTTTTCACGCAATGTTTATGCTGCCCCTCACGCGGTTTTGCTGGCGCCTGCCCGGCAAAAAGCTACACTAGCGCGCAAAGATGAAAACACCACGCCAAGCCCACACCACGCGCGGATTTTCCCGCGCGGCGACGTTGTTGCAAAAGCCCATTCGCAAGGCCAGCGAAAGCCGTGGCTTTGCACAATCGCGGGTGCTGACTCACTGGGCTGAGATCGTGGGCGCGGATGTGGCGAAGGTCGCGCATCCTGTCGACATCTCTTATGCGCGCGGTGGGTTTGGGGCGACGCTGACGCTGCTGACCACGGGCGCGCAGGCCCCCATGCTGGAGATGCAGAAGGAATCGATCCGAGAAAAGGTGAATGCCTGCTATGGCTACAACGCCATCGCGCGGATCAGGCTGACGCAAACGGCTCCCACTGGTTTTGCCGAAGGGCAGCGTGCCTTCGAGGGTAAGCCGAAAGCCACCAAATCCCCGCGACCGCAGGACGCAGAGGCGGGGAACAAGCTTGCGCAGGCGGTGGAAGACGATGATCTCAGGGCCGCGCTGTCCCGTCTGGGCGCGAACGTCCTGTCAAAGAATGCTTCAAAAAGCTGAAAGAGGTTCAAATGCAAAAGGCACTTATCGCAGCTGTCGTGATCGCCGTCGCCGGCGTCGGCGCTTGGTTCGTCACTCAAGGCCCGGATGCGGCAGCGACCGAGAACAGCGAGGCGCAAAGCTTTGATGTCGTTGAGATGGTGCAGGGCAATCCGGATAGTCCGGTTGAGGTGATCGAATACGCTTCTTTCACCTGCCCGCATTGCGCATCCTTCCATGCCAATCAGTATGAAGACCTCAAGGCGAACTATATCGACAACGGCCAGATCCGCTTCGTCTACCGAGAGGTCTATTTTGACCAGCCGGGCCTCTGGGCGTCTATGATTGCCCGTTGTGGCGGTGAGATGCGGTTCTTCGGGATCAGCAACCTGATTTATGAACAGCAGCAATCCTGGGCTCGGGCCGGTGATGGTGCCGCGATTGCCGCGTCGCTGCGGGATATCGGTAAGGTGGCTGGTCTGTCCGAGGAAGATCTCGATGCCTGCCTCACCGACGCCGAAAAAGCGCAAGAGCTGATGGCCTGGTACCAAAGCAATGCTGAGGCGGACGGTATTTCCAGTACGCCCAGCTTCCTAATCAATGGCCAGCTCTACTCCAACATGAGCTACGATGAGATGGCAGCGATCCTCGATCAGGAGCTGGCGGACGCCGGTCAGTAATTTCATATGACGACACCGCTTGATGGCTTGAAAGTCGTTGAACTGGCCCGGATCCTGGCCGGGCCATGGGCGGGTCAAATGTTGGCCGATTTGGGCGCGACAGTGATAAAGGTCGAAGCGCCAGAGGGTGACGACACCCGTCGCTGGGGCCCGCCCTTCATCGAAGATCGCGATGCCGCGTATTTTCACGCGTGCAACCGCGGCAAGGCCTCAGTTGTCATTGATTTCCGGACGGACGAGGGCAAGGCACAGTTGATGCGACTGCTCTCGGATGCTGATGTGGTGATTGAGAATTTCAAGGTTGGTGGCTTGGCCAAATACGGCCTCGATTATGCCAGCCTTCGGGATCAATTTCCCAAGCTGATCTATTGTTCGATCACCGGGTTCGGACAGGATGGACCCTATGCCGGACGGGCGGGATATGACTACATCATCCAAGGCATGTCCGGATTGATGAGCGTGACGGGCGAACCGGACGGGATGCCGCAAAAAGTCGGCGTTGCTGTCACAGACGTGTTCACTGGACTTTACGCAAGCAACGCCATCCTTGCAGCGTTGCACCACCGCGCGGCAACCGGGGAAGGTCAGCACATCGACCTGGCGCTGCTAGATGTTGCTGTTGCGACGACCGCTAATCAGGCGATGAATTACCTTGCCACCGGAACCTCGCCCCAGAGGCTGGGCAATGCACATCCCAACATCGTGCCGTATCAGGTGTTCGCTTGTGCGGACGGCCATGTGATCATCGCCGTCGGGAATGACAGTCAGTTTCGCGCCTTTGCGACGATGCTTGGACTTGGTGACTTGGCCGAAAATCCCGACTATGCGACCAACCCGGCGCGCGTGGCGCATAGGGAAGCCTTGGTGCCGATCTTGGCGGACGCGATGTCGGGATGGGCTAAGGCCGACCTTTTGGCGGCTTGTGAGGCGCAGAATGTCCCGGCAGGACCGATCAATACGATGGAAGAGGTCTTCGCCGACCCGCAGGTGAAACATCGTGGCCTTCAGCTTGACCTCAATGGGGTGCCGTCTGTCCGTCCGCCAATGCGGTTCTCAAACGCGGATCTGTCTCTGGAGCGCGGTGCGCCCGCGCTGGGAGAAGATCAGGACCTCACCGGCGACTGATGCCAATCGTTCCTAACTTGTCTTCCAAGCCTGACCAGTCCTGAAGGGTCAGTCGCACCGGAACAGTCATCACCTTCTGACGAAACGCATCCGGCAGGCGAACGGCATCTTTCTCGGTGGTCACGAGGTTCAGGCCCCGTGCTTTTGCCTCTGTCTCAAGCCGGGTCATCAACGCTGTCGTAAGGGGCTGGTGGTCGGTCAGCGCTTCCCCGCGGACCACATTGGCCCCCATCTGCCGCAGCGTGGCAAAGAATTTTTCCGGATGGCCGATCCCCGCGAACGCTAGCACCGGAAGTCCCTGCCAAGGCATGCCTGTAGGTAAGGGGTCAAGCTGACCCTCAAGCCGGAGGACATGTTCGGGCAGGGGCGGTTGAAATCCGCGTCGGGCTGGTTCAGGCCCGATTACGACAAGCGCATCTGCCCGCTTGAGGCCAACATGCGCAGGCTCACGCAATGGACCGGCGGGAAGGACGCGACCATTGCCGAAACCTTTGACCGCATCCACCACGACAAGCGAAAGATCCTTCGCGACATCGGGGTTTTGAAAGCCATCGTCCATCAGGATCACACTGGCCCCGGCTGTCTCCGCCGCCTCGACACCGGCGGCTCGGTCTTTGGACACCCAAGTTGGCGCGAACGCGGCCAACAGGAGCGGTTCATCGCCAACCTCGTCAGCGCGATGGTCCATCGGATTGACTTGAACCGGGCCCAAGACGGACCCGCCAAAGCCTCGACTGACAATCTGTGGGCTGTGCCCCATTCCAATCAAATGCTGGGTCAGTGCAATGGTTGTTGGTGTCTTTCCGGTGCCGCCCGCATTGATATTGCCGATGCAGATGACAGGAACGGATGCTTTGTGTCTTGCGGGTCGTCGAAGCCGCTGTGCCGTCAACGACTGATAGAGCCACCCCAAAGGGGAAAGGGCTGCGCCTGCAAGCGAGCGATCCTTATACCAAAAGAGCGGAGCCCGCATCAGACCGGCTCGTCCAGTTGTAAGGCGTCCTTGACCAACTGATCGATCAAAAGCGCGTTGCGGGTGATTTCATCCCAACCTGCCAGCGCCATTTTGGCCGCCTGCTCTGGCGGGATTGTGCTCTCTATGGCCACACCCAGCTCCGCCGCGGAGCGGACTTCACGGCATGCACCGACGTTGCGCAGTCGATCGTATCTTTCACCGTGTGGGGACTTTATGGGACCATGAAGAACCGCCGACCCCAAAAGAAGCGGCGCCAGCGGCGACGTGGTTCCACCAGTCGTCAACGTGCCACCCATGAAAGTAATCGGCGAAGCACGGAGCCATAGGCCGGTCTCATCGTGTAGATCTGCGACATAGACCTGTTGTTCTGGATGGGGATCTTCGCCATCGGCGCGCTGGCCGACTCTTAACCCTGCCTTGCGGACCTTTTCTGTCCACAGATCGCCTTGGCTCGCCTCTTGGGGAACGACAACCAACAAGAGTCGGTGCGTTTTGCGAAGGGCCGCCACGTGCGCTGTGACGATCTGATCGACCTCACCCAGTCGGGCATCGGCGACCAGCCAGACAGGACGCGTGCCCAATGCTTCAATTAAGACGGAAAGCTCATTCGGGTCGTGGTCCTGCGGCGTGGGGGCTTCAAGGACCAGCCCAGTGACTTCTATTGTTTCGGATGGAACGCCGCCTCGGCTCAGCCGAGTGGCCGTGCTGCCATTTCGTGTCAGAATTCTGCTGAATGGCGCCACGGCAGCTTTAACAGCCCCCGGCATCCACGTTGTTCGCCTCGAGAACAACGTATTCGCTTCACCATTCACCAATGTCGCTCTGATTCTTGAGTGCTCGACGCCGCGCAGTAGAACAGGGCGTAAGTGCCCACCGAGCCAGAGCAGCGCACCAGGTTTGTGCCGGTCCAGAAAATCCCGGGCCCGAACAGGGGCCTCTGCAGGAAGTAGCGACAGAAGCAGCAGCTGCTGAAGATCGCGCAACGCGAAAAGGCATTCCTCATCTGCGGTAACAAGGACCTGCTTGTCTGGATCCAGTTGATGGATGCGACTGACCAGCGATCGAGTTAGCCCGATTTCAGAGGGTTCGCCACAATGGATCCAGATCACAGGGTTGCCTGCGGTCAGTTCAGTTCTTCGGTCGATGACGCTGCCGCTTCTTCGTCGCGCAGACGATGAATGTGGGCGATGTAGTACCGCATGTGGGCGTTATCGACTGTCTTCTGCGCCTCAGCCTTCCACGCGTTGTAGGCCGTTTCGTAGTTTGGAAACATGCCCACGATATGGATGTCTTCGACGTTCTTGAATGCGTTCTTGGTTGGGTCGATCAGTTCGCCGCCGAAAACGAGGTGAAGCCGTTGTGTCATGGGGTCTCCTGAGGTCGTGCCGGGGTTCTGCGCAACCTTAAATTGCCACCCAGAGGAGGTAAAGCGCCGCTACTTGAGCGCATCGATTAATTGAGCCTGAACTCCGCCCCCAGCAACCATGCCGTTGACCTGCGGATGGGCGTTGTTGAATTGCGGCGACTGGCCCGTCCGATCCGTAGCACGTCCGCCGGCTTCCTTCACGAGGAGAGTCC
>JBCBCS010000174.1:0-7560 GCA_038530475.1 Pseudomonadota bacterium | reverse complement strand
AAGGTCGCCAGCTCTCTGGCGGCCTTAATGATGGTGATTGCCATGACGAGTGTTGTAACCGCTGAAGAGGTGCGGTTTTCGCTGCCCGAGCTCGGCTCCGACCCAGTTGTGCTGCACCTTCAAGACAACATGTCAGAGGCCGGAGAACCGCCGGATCTGTTGCAGGTCTTCGTTGGCTCATCAGATTCTTGCTGCGACGGTCGAACCCCTGTTGCGGGGCGCTATGAGCATGACGGCAGCCGCTTGGCTTTTTTGCCTGCCTTTGGGTTCGAGGCCGGACAGGATTATGTCGCCCGCGCCACCGTGCAGACGGGCGATGTGACGCTGGTTCCCTTTCAGATCGCTTCTGATGTGGCTGCTACGGATGCCGCGGTCACCTCAATTTATCCGAGTGGCGATGTGCTGCCAGAGAACGTGTTGCGGTTCTACATACACTTCGCGACGCCGATGGCGCCCCATGTCGCCTTTGACCACATCAGGCTGCGCGACGCGTCCGGGATCGTCGATGAGGCTGCTTTCATGCAGTTCAAGCAGGAGCTCTGGAACGAGGATCGGACGCGGCTGACTGTGCTGATCGATCCGGGCCGGATCAAACGCAACGTCGCAACGAACGTGGAGTTGGGTCCGGCGTTGCTGGAAGGGCAGCGCTACACGCTTGAGGTTGCGGCAGGCTGGCCCTCTGCTGATGGTCGGTCCGTCCTGCCCGGGTTCGCAAAGAGCTTTACAGTTGGTTCTCCGCTCCGCACCCTTCCCAGCCTCGATCTCTGGGACGCGACGCGTCCCTGCGTCGGAACTCAAGGCTCCCTTTATGTCACATTTGATCGTCCGTTTGACCGGCACCTCCTGGAGCGGAGCGTCAGTGTGACACGTTATGATGGGAGCAACATCGAAGGCACATTGACCGTCGGCAGCAGCGAACGATCCATAATCTTTACGCCTGCTGCCGACTGGTCAGGCGACACGATCCGGATCAGCATTGACGCCACACTTGAAGACGTCGCCGCAAACAACTTCCGCGACCTCTTGGACCATGTCGGGAACGACAGCATCGACGACCCTGAGACTGAATTGATTGTTCCTCTGAATGCCGCGTGTCGCTGAACCCGCTTGGAAACGCGCGTGTTCCGATGGTGGTGATTCAAGCATGGGGATGCCTCAGACCTGCCTCAGGCGAGTGGGGAATGGGCCGCAAACTGGCTCGGCGATATAAATGTCGCGTTCAATCCACCCTGTGCCGGTGATCGGTCGCGATCAAAAAAGGATTGTGATTGCCAAAACCAATGTGACTGTCAGTGTTGGCCCCCAAAGCCTGCGTTCCGCCGGGGATGGCGTGATCCAGTTCAGAACCGTCGAGACGGCGAGAACCGAAGCCCCCAGCCATGCCGTCCAGCGTGGCCAATAGGGCCAGCGCCCCTCAGCTGAAAGCATCGCCAGAGCAATTGCCGCTAGGATGACAATTGAAAGCGCGGCTACGATCCGGCCAGCAAGTGGCAATGCTCCTTCGATCTGGCCGCCCTGGGTCAACCGCCCGAAGGGAGCACCAAAAATCAACGCGACCTGAAAGCCAATAATTGCCAAAAGGATAAGGCAGAGCAGATACACCATGTCAAAGACGCCTAGATGTTTTCATCGTGTTCAAGCCGAAAGTCAGACCTGCGATCGACTTAAAATGGGCTGAGGATCTACCCCTTTCAACAATCCCTCCACGATTTCGCGCTCGCTCAGTCTTTTACCGGCCCGCTGCAGGATAAGCTCTGCATGTCGAACACCTTCCTCTTCGAAGCCGTAAAGGACGGACTGTGCTCTGATGTCGGTTGGGCCGGACAGCCAGGAACGGCGGCTGAGCGGGTCAATATAAAGCGTCGTCTTCGAGTAGTGCTCGTCTCCGCTGGCGATGTCAGTCCGGGCAAACATGATCTCGTCCACGCCTTGATGCTCAAAGGGCTGACTGATGCTGCGAAAATATGAACCCATCCTTCCATTTTCATCTAATCCGTACCCGGTGATCGACAGTGACGTGACACTCTGGGAAATGCGCCAAATGCCAAAGTGGCGTTTCCCATTTGCCTCATAGCTGTAGGTCCACAAACCTTTCACGAACCGGTTGCGGTGGTAGAGCGCCAGGAGTGCGTCCGAGCTGTTGATCAGCCAGTAGACCAGCAAGATCAGCAAGCGGAACAGCCCGATGCTCGTGAGGAACGTGATCAACCACGCGACGTCCTGTCGAATATGTTCGGAATTCGAGAGCAGCGAGCTGAGCGCCATGATGTAGGACACCGTGAGCAACAGGATGAGGACATTCACCTTTTCCAGAATTGTCATGGTCGTATCTCCGCTTGTCGTTTGTGCGACCTGTCGCTCCCACCTGCGGCGACGCGCATTACACATGCCCCTCGCCGGTCGGTGTGGCGGCATCACGCCGGCTGAGATTGGGTCTGGGTCACCCACAGAAGTCCGAAAAGCAGCAGCGCTGCGGACACGGCGCAAGCGAGGGTGCGAACCGAGTTCCAAAAGGTCCAGCGCGGCACGTAGGTCTGCAGCCAGTAGTCGCGCGTGGTGTCCGAAGACATGTCCATCCCGGCCAACGCTTCGTTCATCGGCACGTTGAAGAAGACAGTCACGCCGAAACACCCGATGAGGTAGACGAGCCCGGCCGCGATAATGAGCGCTCCTGCCGGACCCGAGAGACCAAAAGCACCATATGCAGCTACAGCAACAGACACCGCGGCCAAGCCGAGGAACAGGGCCATGAAAACCCAGCGAAAAACCTCGCGATTGATAACCTGCATGGCTTCCACACCGCCATGACCACCGGTCAACGCGAGAGACCGCATAATGAAGTCGGAAAAGGCAAGGAACACGCCGCCCACTAGGGCATAGGCGATGATTGCGAATTGCATGAGAAAGAAGAAAGCGATCGACATAGTCAAATCTCCTGTTGCGGATGAGGCGGCAGGAAGCAAATTCCCCCCTGCCGCAAATTGAGTGGGTCAGGCCGCAGCAGACCAAGCGCCAGCGGCCATTGCGCTCCGTGCGAAGTCCGTGAAGTCGCGGGGCTTGCGACCGAGGGCGCGCTCGACACCATCGGCGGTGTGGGCATTGCGGCCATCGAGCGTTTCGCGGGCGATCTGAGTGAAAACTTCGGCCACAAAGTCGCCGCCAGAGGCCGCAACATTTGCATGGAAGTCCTCAAAGGTGATCGGGACATGCTGGATGTGGCGACCGAGCGTCGTCGTCAGCACTTCGGCCATTTCCGCAAATGTCATCAGACGCGGGCCGGTCACCTCGTAGCGTGCGCCCAGATGCCCCTCTTCGGTCAAAGCCGCGACAACGACGTCTGCGATGTCGTCAATATCGACGATCGGTTCTTTGATATCGCCACCTGGCATCGGCAGGACGCCCTCCAAGATCGGATCGCGCAGGTACCCTTCGCTGAAATTCTGCGCAAACCAGGCGGCCCGGACGATTGTGAACGGCAGACCCGAATTTCGCACAATTTCTTCACCTATACTGGCAAAATGCTCGCCTCGACCTGACAGAAGGACGATATGCTTGAGCCCTGTCTCAAGGGCGATCTTGGTGAAGGCTTCAAGCTTCTCGACCGCCCCCGGGAAAGCCAGATCCGGAAAATATGTAACGTAAGCCTTCGAGACCCCAGTCAGAACAGGCGCCCAGGTCCCTGGGTCTTCCCAGTCGAATGGGGTCTCGGAGCGCCGCGAGCCGCGCCGTACGGCGACACCTTTGCCTTCGAGCTTGGCAGCGACGCGCGCGCCGGTTTTGCCGGTCGCGCCGATAATGAGGATAGGTTGGTCAGTCATGTTCGTTCTCCTTGGATCATGTTGATGGCCAAGGTTTAGAAAGACTGACGGCTGTCGGTATTGACCGGACGCGCCAAGGTTTTGACATCCGCTGCCAACCCATTTCGACAATCAGGCAGAGGCACATCAAAGGGCGGCGCTGGAATGCCCAACGCCGCCCGGTCTGTTCGTAATTTGCTGGTCGGTTACTCAGTCTCGTAGAGAGTGAATTGCATGTCTGCAGCCTCCTCGCGAAGAGGTTTACAGGCGGTGTATTCTGGCGACGCAAACCAGGCCTTGGCCGTTGCGACATCCGGGAAGCGAACCATCGCGACGGATTGCTTCGTGTCACTCCCGACAAGGGCGCTTACTTTCTCGCCCATGGCGACAAACTCGCCCCTGTGGGCCAGAACAGTGGGGCCAGCGGCGCTGGCATAGGCGTCCATTTTTTGGGCATTCTTCACATCGAAACGTGCAACGATAAGTGCGGTCATTTTCTATCTCCTTGGTTGAGGTTGATAGCCAAGGTTTAGGAACACCATGGGCGCCGGTCTTGACTGCGGATGCCAGGGTTTTGACATCCGCTGCCACTGCACTGACTTGCACAGCTCTTAGCCGAGAGATTTCCGGTAGGCCGCCGGCGTCACCCCCATCCAACGCTTAAAGGCGCGATTGAACGCACTTTGTTCGGAATATCCGGTCAGGAACGCAATCTCGGACAGCGAATAGCGCCCTTCTTGCAGCATGGCAGTCGCGATCTCGCGCCGGGTTTCTTCTGTCAGTGTCTGAAAACTCAGCCCGTGTTCGGCGAGGCGCCGATGAAAGGACCTTGCGCTCAATCCCAGTCTGCGCGCGATATCCGCCATCTTGGGCAGACCTTCACTCAACGCGCGGGCAATTTCGCCTTTGGTCTGAGTGTGCAAGGCGGGCGTATCTTCGATCTGCGCCAGTTCCTGATCGAGGTGCGTGTCAAGAAACGCCGTGATGCCCGCATCCCCAAGCATATTAGATTCGGACAGGGACCGATGGGACAACAGCATCGCATCGTTGTCCGCACCGAAATGCACCGGACAGCCGAAATACGCCTCGTGATGTTCGATCGTCTTGGGCGCCGGATGCTTAAAATAGACTTCGATCGGTGAAAACGGGCGCGGCGACACTTGCCGGCTGAGCGAGACGCCACTTGCCAGCGTTGCCTCAATCGAAATGCGCATCCCCAGACGGCGGTGGCCATCCCGAAGCTGAACAAACAACATGCCCCGCGGTGTTTCCTGCAATTCATACTGCGTGACACTGGTCCACAAGCGCCAATATCGCGCCACGCGAGAAAAGGAGCCAAGCAAATTGGGCGCGGCTTTCCACGCAAGGCCAAGTGCGCCATATTCATCAGTCCGCATCGCCGCGCCAACATTCAATGGCAGTGGCGTTATATCCATCTGCTCGGCCATCCGTTCGATCATGCCGTAGTACTCTTCATCCTCCAGCATTTGTTTGGGGTCCAATGGGCCATCAACATCCAACCCAACGGATCCCAGCACCGCCGCAGCATCGACAGCATCGCCCGCGACCCCAACGACCTTTCTGGCAAAAAGAGACGTAACTTGACCCATGGAGGAAGACTAATGTGGTTGAAATCTCGATCCAAGACTCCACTGATCCGCGATCCTGTCAGGCAGGTAAACCGAGTGCAAAGGACCCTCGCTTTGCCTTGCGGCACCTCATAGACCCTTTGAAATTGGACGAATGTGCCGCTCGGGGTTGTCGGATGAGCCATGGTGTGGCGGAGGCTCAGAAAGCGCTAAAGCTCCGTCCCCTGCCCCCAACTGCTGTCGCTCAAATCCCATCAAGCATTAAAATTCATTTAATTTATTCGCCGCGTGCCCCAACTGCCCCGTGTTGGCTCTGATACAGGCCAATGCGGTTTTGTACCCTCGTTTTGCATCACAGATCGAGGGGCCATGCCTTAGAGTGCTGTCGAGCCGGTTGAGGATTTGCTCTGGACCGAACAAAGACTGTGAAGCTGGTTCGGCGCTGGCCCAGCCGCGCTGCAGGCTGACTGTGCATGTGACAACGCAGATCGAAATCTGCCTACGATCTCTCTGTTTGATATTTCATCAGAGCGGTTGGGCGTAGTATCCATGTGCCACTGATCCGGCACACGTTCGTTGGCTTGGACGACTGGGTCAGTATCTGCCTCATAGACAGTCGCAAACATGCTTTGCTGGTCGCGACTGTCCGAAAATGGCTTGATCGTGTGATTTCCGGCTTAGGGTAGGAAAATCGCCTTCGCGTTGACGAATTCTTTCATCCCGAAGCCGCCATGTTCGCGTCCGTAGCCCGAGTCCTTTACGCCTCCAAATGGCATGTTGGGGTCGGCGGCCCCGAAGGAGTTGATCCGCACCATCCCGGTATCGAACTGATCGCGGGCAAGCTGCAGGGCATGTTCTTCGTCGGTGCAGAAGATGCCTCCGCCCAAACCGTAGCGACTTTCGTTGGCAAGCCGCATCGCGTCGGCGTCATCCTTGGCGCGGATGATCGAAGCGACAGGGCCGAAAATCTCATCGTCATAAGCGGGCATGCCGGGAGAAAGATCGGCGAGCACGGTGGCGGGGTAGTAGGCGCCTGTCTGCTCCGGCGGCTCGCCGCCGCACAGGACCGTTGCTCCTTTCCTCACGCTGTCCTCGACCTGCTGTTTCACCGTCTCAAATTGATCCTGGCTCGACAGCGGGCCGAGCATCATGTCCTCGTCGGTCGGATCGCCCATCGACGCCTTTTTCATCTCCTCCACGAAGGCGTCGACAAAGGCATCGTAGACTTTTTCGGTCACGATGAAACGCTTGGCGGATACACACGTCTGCGCATTATTGTAGAGACGCCCCATGACCGAGAACTTCACCGCAGTCTCGATATCGGCGTCTTCGAGCACCAGGTAGGCGTCGTTCGACCCCAACTCAAGAACCGTCTTCTTCAGCGCCTCGGCAGCCTTCGCGCCGACATGCTTGCCCGCACCGTCGCTGCCGGTCAGCGTCACCCCTCGGATCAGGTCATGGGCAATCAGCTTGTCGGAAGTGTCGTGGTCGATGATCAGCACCTGGAACAGGTCTTCAGGCAGACCGGCATCGACGCAAAGTTCGCGCAGGCGTAACGCGGACCCGGTACAGATGGAGGCGTGCTTTAGCACGCAGCCGTTGCCGCTCATCAGGTTGGCCGCCAGCACGCGGACGGGCTGATAGAGAGGGAAATTCCATGGCTGGATCGAATAGATCACGCCAAGCGGCTGGTAAGTCACGACACCGCGTTTCTCACCACCCGAATGAGTGCGTTCCTCGTCGGCCAATTCAGCCGGGCCATGTTCGGCAGTGTAATCGAAAACGGCCGCGCAGATCTCAACCTCCGTCTTGCCGTCCTTAATAAGCTTGCCAGTCTCGCGGGTCATCAGCCCCGCCAGTTCGTCGGCATTGTCGCGCAAAGCGGTGGCGATTTTGGAAAGGTATGGAGCACGGTCCGCATGCGAGAGTTTGCGCCATTCCATAAAGGCTGCGTGACAAGACGTTACCTTGGCGATGGCCTCGTCTTCCGACATGAGCGGATAGGTGGCGATCTTCTTTTCGGTGGCGGGGTTAATCGTGGTGATCTCGGACATGGCGGCTCTCCTACTGCGCGTAAGGCCAACAGTACGGTAAAGCAAAAGGTTCCCACGCGGCTTACACCTCAGCTTGATTCTGAGAAGCCAATGGCGCCGCCAAGGCGTGTCCCGCCGCAT
>JBCBCS010000173.1:0-7615 GCA_038530475.1 Pseudomonadota bacterium | reverse complement strand
ATTGTCGGAATGCTGCAATCAAAGATCGTGCGCAGCATGGGCGTGTATTCATCGCGCAGCGTTCCGACAATTGCCGCCGTACATGGCGCGGCTGCCGGGGCCGGGGCCAACCTCGCGCTGGCGGCCGACGTGGTGATCGCCGCAGACGAGGCGTATTTTCTGCAGGCCTTCACTCGGATCGGTTTGATCCCCGATGCCGGTGGCACCTATTGGCTTCCGCGTCAAATGGGATCGGCCAAGGCGATGGGGGCGGCTTTGTTTGGGGACAAGATCACCGGCCGCCAGGCGGCGGATTGGGGCATGATCTATGAGGCCGTGCCGCTCGATGGCTTTGACCGTCACGTCGCCGAGCGGGCTTTGCACCTCGCGGCCGGGCCGACCGCGGCCTACCGCGCCGTGAAACAGGCGATCCGCGGCACCTATGACAATACGCTCGACCAGCAGCTGGCGATGGAAGCCAAGCTGCAAGGCGAGTGCGGCAAGACGCGGGACTTCCAGGAAGGCGTCCTCGCGTTCATCGAAAAGCGGCCCGCGCGGTATGAGGGCCGCTAGGGATTAATTGGCTGTGTGATAATCACACGGGACAGGTCCGCCGCAGTGAACTCCCCGAATGAGTTCACTGCAACGACTGTCTTACCGTTTGCGGACACAGTGATGGTGCCGTCGTCGTCGGACACATAGCTCAGGCGCGGAGGGTCTTCTGCTACATCGTATCCAATTATCAGCACATCTTCTACAATGTCGAAATCGCCGATGAAGGCTTCGGAAAATCCGTCAAACCGTACCCAAGGCGAACCGACGATAAACATATCTTCACCGCTACCACCAGACGCCACATCGTCGCCGCCAAGGATAAACAAGTCGTCGCCTGCACCTCCTTCGAGAAAATCAGCATCCCGGTCGACGCCGCTATTTTCATCCAGGGTCAGCAATTGTTCCGTCGGGGCTCCGATTTCATCGCGCAAAAGCGCCGCAAATTCGTCACTGATGGCAACAAAATCTCCGCTTATTAGCGCATCGTCCCCGTCGCCACCTTCGAGACGATCCTCACCATCTCCACCGATCAAAAGATCATTTCCTGCGCCCCCGAAGAGGCGCTCAACCTCGGACGGGTTCTCGACGGACAGGTCATCGTCGTCTACCGGGGTATTCAGGTTGTCTCCACCAAGCAGGATGTCGTTTCCATCCCCACCTTGTAGGATGTCGCGATCCGCACCGCCAAAGATCAGATCGGCGTCACGCCCGCCGTCCAGAAAATCGCGTCCGAAGCCTCCGTCGATCACGTCCACGCCGTTGCCACCAAAGACGGTATCGCTGCTATTGCCTCCAAAGAGATCATCGTCGCCGCTACCGCCGAAGAGAGTATCATTCCAGCTGCCACCCGACAGGGTGTCATCATCGGTCCCACCGTAAAGGGTGTCCTTGCCGTTTTCGCCGTTCAGGATGTCCTCTCCGCCGCCCCCGGCGAGGCTGTCAAAGCCGTTGCCGCCTGAGATACTGTCATCCCCATCGCCCCCATCAAAAGTGTCGTAGGCGTTGCCAAGCTGGATGAAGTCTGCGCCCGCAGTGGCCTCTGGCTCGTCCGTCGGCGTGGCGCCAGAACCGCTGTCGCTGGTATCATCATCGAACGACCCGCCAATGAGCGCGATCAGTCCGGCGCCGATCAGAAGTGGAAGTAACAATTCCATGGAAAACGTCCCCCAAACAGTATGTTAGGGGAACGTTAACCTGATTCATCTGAGCTGACTTCCGCGATTTCGAAACAGTTTGTTTCGCTCTGCGCTACGGCGCTGTGCCACCTTTGATTGCGTCGGCAAAATGGTGGTTCGTGTCGCGGTGGTGCGCCTCGTCCTCGCGAATGACCAGTACAACATCTCGCAGGCGGGCGTCGTCGGGCAGATTCCAATAGGCCTTGGCAATCTGCGGGGCTGGGACGTTCTCGGCCTCACCCGCATCGATCATGGCAAGGTACTGGGTGTAGGACGTCACGGCCTCTTCTTCGAGGTAGCCCACGACCCGGTGCGCCACACGCGGGGCCAGTAGGTAGAGGAAGAAGTAGAAATTGTAGAAGATAAGCTGGGTGACCATGATGATGAACCGCTCAAACCGGCTGGGCTGAGCGATGTGGATGAAGGTCATCAGGTGCATCCGCTCGTTGTCGGCTTCATCGATCAGCTCTTTGATCCAACCCTGATCGTCGCGGATGTGGCGGATCGCCTTGAGATGCTGCAAGAGGCCCCCAACCATGCCCGGCACAGCCGCCACGGTTTCCAGCACGACGGCACGGTGGCCGTAGCGCTTGGCAAAGAAGGTATCGGGGATCACCCGCAAGGCTTTGACGAAGCGATATGCCAAACGGTCCCGCCAATCCTGAGGGGCGTGGTGCACCGGAACAAATTCTGCCTGCTCCGGGCTGAAATCGTGATGTTCGCGCATTGTGTGCCTGCTTTCTCTGACAGCATATAAATAGGCAAAATTTGCAGAATTGCAGCCTGCGACACCTGCGGCAAAAGCGTCCGTTTGCTAATGCGATCAAGTCGGCCGATTGAGCCGGAAATAAGCGCTGTCGGACCACACACCATCGATGCAGAACGTGTTTTTTGCCGTGCCGGTCTGATGAAAACCCAGCGACGCCAACAGGCGGAGAGAGGCGGCGTTGCGCGGATCGGCGTCGGCGTGGACGTGATCATGACGGGTCGTCCTCCACAGATGGCCGAGGATGGCCGTCATCGCCTCCCGTGCGAGGCCTGTGCGCCAGTGATCGGGGTGCAGCATGAACCCGACCTCATTGCCCGAATGCATTCCGCCCATTCCGATGACGGTGCTGTCCTTCTCCCACACGAAATAGAGCGTCGGGGCAGGGGCGCTGGCCATGCGCTCAACCTGAGCCGCTGTCGTAGCCAGATCGGGATGGGGCGGGGTCGACCAATAGGCCATCGCGCGCGGGTCCGACATGAAGGCATGGATATCCGCGGCATCGGCCGCGCGAGCCTGTCGCAGGATCAATCTGTCGGTCGTGAGCATCAAAAAAGGCCTCCAGGATTACCCTGAAGGCCTTTGTCTGTCTTTGCCAGCGGCTTAACGCTTTTCGATATCCACATAGGACCGCGCCGTCATCCCGCAATAGAGCTGACGGGGGCGACCGATCTTGAGCTGCGGATCGTCAAGCTGTTCTTTCCACTGGGAAATCCAGCCCACCGTCCGTGCCAGCGCAAAGATCGGCGTGAACATGGAGGTGGGGAAGCCCATCGCCTCAAGAATGATGCCGGAATAGAAGTCGACGTTCGGGAAAAGCTTCTTCTCAGCGAAATACGGATCGGCCAGCGCGGCCTTCTCAAGCTCTTTCGCGGTGGCGAGGATCGGGTTGTTTTCGACACCCAGCAGGTCCAGCACCTCATCCGCGCTTTCCTTCATCACCGTCGCGCGCGGGTCGAAGTTTTTGTAGACGCGGTGACCGAAGCCCATCAGGCGGAACGGATCGTTTTTGTCCTTCGCGCGGGCGATGTATTCGGGGATGCGATCCGGTGTGCCGATTTCCTTGAGCATCTCAAGGCAGGCCTGGTTTGCACCGCCATGGGCCGGGCCCCAGAGGCAGGCAATGCCGGCTGCGATACAAGCGAACGGGTTGGCGCCAGAGGAGGACGCCAGACGCACCGTAGAGGTTGATGCGTTCTGTTCGTGGTCGGCATGAAGGGTAAAGATGCGGTCCATCGCGCGGCTCAGGATCGGGTCGACCTGATAGTCTTCCGCCGGGACGGCAAAGCACATCCGCAGGAAGTTGGACGCATAGTCCAGATCGTTGCGTGGATAGATGAACGGCTGACCGATGGAGTATTTGTAAGCCCATGCGGCAATCGTCGGCATCTTTGCGATCAGGCGATGGGTCGCGATCTCACGCTGGTGCGGGTCGCTGATGTCGGTGCTGTCGTGGTAGAATGCGGACATCGCGCCCACGACGCCGACCATAATCGCCATCGGATGGGCGTCACGGCGGAAGCCGCGGAAGAAATTCTGCATTTGCTCATGCAGCATGGTGTGGTTCGTGATCGTGTGCTCGAACTTTTCGAGTTCGGCAGCGCCCGGAAGCTCACCGTAAAGCAGCAGGTAGCACACTTCGAGGTAGTGGGATTTGCTCGCCAGCTCTTCAATGGGATAGCCCCGGTGCAGCAATTCGCCTTTGACGCCGTCGATATAGGTGATCGTGCTGTCGCAGGCGGCCGTTGAGGTGAAGCCCGGGTCATAGGTGAACACACCGGCCTGTCCGTAGAGCTTGCGAATGTCGATCACGTCCGGCCCGGTCGTCGGCGAATGGATCGGCAGGTCGTACGAGGTCCCGTCAATGGTCAGAGTGGCGGTTTTTGGGTCAGCCATGGTGCTCCCTTTCTAGGCTCCGAGCGTGAGGCGGACCCTCACAGCGTCGGCAGGTTGTTCGTCCCGCATCCGCTACCCCGAAGAAGGTTACAGATTTCTTGCGATCCGTCCGGTTATTTCGCGGCGTCTTCGATCCGGGCGATGGTTTCATCCCGTCCGAGAACCAACATCATGTCGAAGACCGAAGGGGACACAGACCGACCTGCAAGTGCGGCCCGAAGCGGGCCAGCGAGTTTGCCGAGCTTGGTCTGGTGGGTCTCGGCCAGCGCCGCGACAACCCCCTCCAATGCGTCTCGTGTCCAGCTAGCAGTTTGCAGCTGCGGCGTCAATTCAGACAGTATACCTTTGTGCACATCATCGAGTGATTTTGCTGACTTGTCGTCCGGTTTGATGGGGCGGGATGTCAGAACAAAGTGCGCCTTATCAAGGAGTTCCGGGAAGGTCTTCGCGCGTTCTTTGAGGCTGGGCATGGCCCGCGACAAACCGTCTTTCTGGGTCTCGGTCAGGGGCGCGGCGCCCGTCGCATCCAGAAAAGACAGCGCTTCTTGCAGCAGTGCAGCATCGTCAGCGGCGGCGATATGCTGGCCACAGAGGTTCTCCAGTTTCTTGGTGTCAAATCGGGCTGGCGATTTGCCGATTCCGTCGAGATCGAACCAGGCCCGCGCTTGCGCGTCGGTAAAAAACTCATCATCCCCGTGCGACCACCCCAATCGGGTGAGGTAATTGCGCATACCCGCCGCCGGATATCCCATCGCTTGATACTCAGCCGCACCGGTCGCCCCGTGGCGCTTGGACAGCTTCTTGCCGTCCGGACCAAAGATCAGCGGGATGTGGGCAAGAACCGGTTTGGGCCAGCCCATCGCGTCGTAAATCAGGTTCTGGCGGAACGCATTGGCAAGGTGATCGTCGCCGCGGATCGTGTGGGTGACCCCCATGTCGTGGTCATCCACGACAACGGCCAACATGTAGACCGGCGATCCGTCCGAGCGCAGCAGGATCATGTCGTCGAGCTGTTCGTTCTGCCATGTCACGTCGCCCTGAACAGCGTCGGTCAGGGTTGTTTCACCGGTCCTTGGGGCTTTGATACGGATCACGTACGGCAGATCGGGATGCTCCGTCTCCGGCACGTCGCGCCAGGGGGAGCGGAACAGGGTGGAGGTTTTGTTCGCGCGGGCGTCTTCTCGGAAGGCCTCAATCTCGTCCTGCGTGGAGAAACACTTGAACGCCTTGCCCTCTGCCAAAAGCTGATGGGCCACCTCAACGTGGCGGTCGGCGCGGCTGGCCTGAGAGATCGGCTCACCATCCCAATCAAGGCCCAACCAGCTCAGTCCATCGAGAATCGCCTGCCGGTTCTCATCCGTTGAGCGCGCCCTGTCCGTGTCCTCAATCCGCAGCAGAAACTTGCCTCCGCGTCCCCGCGCGAAAAGCCAATTGAACAGCGCCGTCCGTGCGCCGCCGATATGCAGAGCGCCGGTCGGTGAAGGGGCGAAACGGGTGACAACAGGGGTGTCTGACATGGTGCTTCTTAACCTTTTGCTAACCGTAATCGGTCTTGATGCGGGGGATAGCGGGGCCGGCCGCCAAGGACAAGGCGGCCTGGTGCCGGCATGCTTGAGGCGGAGGAAGATGTGAGCGTCGTGGCCGCCCTCCAGACCGGTCCAATCGGGCGGGTCTTGGATCATGTGAACGCACAGCGCGGACATCTGTTCGGCTGGGCGCCCGTTTGCGTGGGCCTTGGGATCACGCTCTATTTCGCGCGCGAGACCGAGCCCGACGTTGTCGCCTGCATGGCCGCTTTGGTTCTGGGACTTGTGTCCGTGCTCGGACAGCGCGTCTTTCCAGAGGGACCACGGCCTCTCATCGTCGGCGTGGCTCTCGTGGCGTTGGGCTTTGGCCTCGCTGGCGTGCGGGCCAATGCTGTGGCCGAACCTGTTCTTGGCTTTCGATATTACGGCCCGATTGAAGGCCGGATTGTAGAGATTGACCGCTCCCAATCGGACGCTGTGCGCCTGACGCTGGACCGGGTGGTGCTGGCTCGGATGGATCCGGACCGCACGCCCGCCCGGGTCCGCGTGTCACTATACGGAGAGCAGGGCTATATCACACCGGAACCGGGGCAGGTCGTGATCCTGACGGGGCATTTGTCGCCGCCCTCCGGCCCGGTTGAGCCGGGCGGTTTCGATTTCCAGCGCATGGCGTGGTTCGAGGGGCTGGGCGCTGTCGGCTACACCCGGACACCCGTTTTGCTGGGACGCAGTGCGTCCGAGGGCAATATCGCGCTTTGGGTCTATGAGCAGCGCTACCGGATTTCCCAGGCCGTGCAGGAGCGTTTGCCGGGGCCCACCGGTGGCTTTGCCGCGGCGATCATGGTGGGGGACCGCTCGGCGATTGATCAAGAGAGCCTTGATGCTTTGCGCGCGTCCAACCTCGCGCATCTGCTGGCGATCTCGGGGATGCATATGGGCATCCTGGCAGCGTTCGTGTTCGGCGTAGTGCGGTATGGGCTGTCGCTCTGGCCACGCTGCGCTCTGCGGGTGCCGGTGAAGAAAATCGCGGCGGTCGTCGCGCTGGTCGCAGCGGCCCTTTACCTTGCCCTGTCTGGCGGGAACGTGTCCACAGAGCGGGCCTTTGTCATGGTTGCGGTGATGTTGGTGGCCGTTCTGATGGATCGACGGGCGCTGACCCTGAGGGCGGTCGCTATCGCGGCGCTGATCGTGCTGACATTGCGGCCAGAAGCGCTGTTCGGCCCCGGGTTTCAGATGTCTTTTGCCGCGACAACCGCGCTTGTCGTGGTGTTTCGCACCTTGCGAGGACGAGAGGTCACACATCTGCCACGCTGGTCACGCCCGGTAGTCGCCGTATTCATCTCATCCCTTGTGGCGGGGTTGGCCACAGCGCCCTTTGCGGCATTCCATTTCAATCAGGTGGCGCAGCTTGGTCTGATCGCCAATCTCCTCTCGGTGCCGTTGATGGGTACATTGGTGATGCCGGCGGCGGTGGTCGCGGCGGTTCTTGCCCCGCTGGGGCTTGAAATGGTGGGGCTTTGGGTGATGGACTTGGGCCTGCGCTGGATCCTTGGCGTGGCGCGGTTTATCGCCGATCAGGACATCGCCCTTCGGCATGTGGTGACACCGGGGTCCGAGGTGCTGGCCTTCATTTGTCTTGGCGCGCTCTTCGTCGTTCTGTGGCGCGGCTTACCAAGGTTGGCCGGGGCGTTGCCTGTGGTGCTGGGCTTTGCGCTGTG
>JBCBCS010000172.1:0-7624 GCA_038530475.1 Pseudomonadota bacterium | reverse complement strand
GTCCCTACCTGCCGCGCTGGCCGCGACAAGCAGATCCTGAGTGTCTGAATAGCGCGACACGAGAAAGGCGTAGAGTGTGATCAGGATCGCATAAGGCGTCACCCCAAGGTCGACTGCCAATCCGTCAACTTGCGCAGCTGGGATCGAAAAACTCTTCCGCTCCGCCAGATGCGTTTTCGGCACATTTGTCCGAAATGGAAAACCCGTCGACAAGGGGCAATCTGCCAATCTGCGCTGCCAATACGCAAGGTCGGCCTGCATCGCTCCTGTCTTTTGCTGCGCATTCTGCCAAAAGGCAAAATCACGGTATCGCACGGGCAATGGCTCGAGCGGTGTTTCCCCGTGGTCCGCATAAGCCGTAAGAAAGTCTTTAAGCAGCAAGGGAACGGACCATCCGTCCGCAGCACAATGGTGCATGACGATGACAAGGCACGATGTGTTCTCCGTTCGGACAACCGACAAGCGCACAGGCCTTTCGGCGGCCAGATCAAATGGCCTGCGGATCTCATCTGCCAGCGCGTCGTCTATTGCATTTTGGTCAGTGGCCCCGCCACCGGGCTCCAAGTGCCTTACAGACAGCTTGATACGCGTATCAGGCCATAACTTCAGGATCGGTTTGCCATCAAGCGGTGCAATTGAGCTGTTTAGGGCATCATGGCGTTCGAGTACGCGGGCGAAAGCGGCCTCGATCCGTGGCAGAGACACATCCTTCGCCATCCTGAATGCCGCCGACAGGTTGTAAGACCAATCATCAGGTTGCAACTGCGACAGATACCACAGTCGAGCCTGCGCAGGCGACGCTTCGACGTCTGCTGCATCGGTGCGTGGAATGACATCCGGAAGGGTGAAAGCAAAACCTTCGGACTCGAGCTGACGGGAAAGCTCGGCCAAATCCTCCGCATCAAAGAGATCGCTCGTCATGACTGCACCGCGCCAGTATCTTCCCCCGTCGCGGTATTGGCCATGTAAACCAGCACCTTGCGCTCGCCCGAGAATGGTCGCCGCCCGTGCGCCATCAGCATGTTGTCCACCAAAAGCAAATCCCCTTGTCGCCAATCAGAGGCGAGCGTGCAGGTATTCAGAACGGCGCGTAAATGGTCGATTGTCTCGGCCTCGATAGGGGTGCCGTCGCCATAGTAAGTGTTGGTGCTGAGCGTCTCTTCATCCTCCGCGAGCATAAAGTCGCGAATACTTTCGGGCTCGAGCGCGCGGACGTTGAAAAAGAACGCGTGGTTAAACCAAACCTCGTCACCCGTAACCGGATGACGCCTTATGGCAGGGCCAACCTGTTCAGTGCGCAGGTGGTCGTCGCCCAACCAGATCGTCTTGATCCCGTGTCGGGTGCAATAGGCATCAACCTGCGCTCGATCGTCGGTACCGAACGCCTTACGCCAATCGACCCCGATATCCGGCTGGTAGTTGCGCCGATAAAGCACGTTCTTGTTCCGGAAAACCTCTAGTACTGATGGATCCATCTCTCGCAGCAAGCGGCGCATGTCAGCCACCGGTGTCTGTCCACCCAAGTCTGGCGCGCGCAGGCAGCCAAATAGAAGACGCATTGGCCATGCAGCACTGTAGGAATATTCGCAATGCAGCTGAATCGGGTATTTCGCGGGATAATCGGTCGACGTGAACACATCTTTGGCAACCTGACTGCGCGGAGAGCTTTCTTCGGACAGGACCGCTTTTTTGTACCCAAGCGCCTGAGACACTTCGGCAAGGCTTTCCGCATTCGACACAACAGATCGTAGAAGCAATGCGCCAGCCTCATGCAATTTCGCCTCGACCATTTCTCTGTGTTCTGACAGCGCGGCCAACGGGGCATCTGGCAGCTCTTGAATACTTGTTGAATGTACGATGTCGAGTGTCATGCTGGTCTCCATCATTTTCCGGATTCTGCGACGAAAGAGGTGCGTTTGTCGGCGTTGGGTGGCGCGACGACATCTGCCGTGATGTGGGGCGTTTCCCGCTGCTTTTTGTCGGCCTTTAGTTTTGAAATGGCACGAGCGACCGCTTCGGTACGGCCGACCTGCGGTTCATGCGCGATCAAGTATTCTGCCAATAACCGCGCGGTGGGATGCGCAAAAACGGTCGCGACAGGCAGCGTGACACCAAACAAGGTGCGCAATTGCCTTAATAAACGTAGGCTCGTCAGAGAGTTCGCACCGAGGTCGAAGAAGTTCGCCGTGACAGGAATCCCCGGCTGTTTCAGCAGGTGACCAGCCACGTCAGCAATCGCACGTTCGACGATTGTCTCGCGGTCATCGGGTGCAGTTTCGGGCTTCGAAGTCTCCAATTGCGTGAGCAAAGCGCTTCGGTCGACCTTGCCGTTTGTCGTGAGCGGCATCGCTTTCAGACAGATCACCGTGCGCGGCACCATATAGTGCGGTAGCGTCTGCCGAAGGTGCCGCAGCAAGTCATCCTCGGTAACTTCGTGGTCCGGATCGGTCACGACAAAGGCGGCCAGTCCAAGCGCGTCAGCGGCCCCGGTCGCAAGCACAATTGCCTCGTTCACGCCTGATTGGCGCAGCAGAGTGCTGGCGATTTCACCTGTTTCGACACGAATGCCTTGGATCTTGATCTGATGATCGGCCCGCCCGAGGAACTCCAGCCCCGACCCATCCTCACGCCAGCGCACAATGTCACCTGTTCGGTAAAGCGTATCGTCGGTAAGGAACGGGCTTGGAACAAACCTTTCTTTGGTCAGGTCCGGACGCCCGAGATAGCCGTTTGCTACCCCGATACCGCCTAGGAACAGTTCGCCCGCTGCGCCATGCGGAACAAGCGCAAGACTGCGGTTCAAAACATAGGCCCGTGTGTTCGAAATCGGCGGACCAACAGGAACTGGCGATGGCAAAGTCTGTCCACTTCGGATCGAGAACGCGGTCGCGAAAGTGGCGCATTCGCTGGGGCCGTAGCCGTTGATCAGTTCAAGTGCAGGGTGCTGATCTACAATGCTTTGCGCGCGTTCTGGTGACAGCACGTCGCCCGCAACAACAAGGTGCGTCAGGTTGGAAAAAACCTCTGGCGCGTCTTCGGCCAACGCATGAAAGATTCCCGTCGCGAGCAAAGCAATCGTAACCGGGTGCTGCTCAAGCGCGTCGCAGATGGAAATCAACTTGCTTGACGCATCGTCGGCCAAAACAACTGTTGCACCGTTGATCAGAGCGCCCCAGATGTCGAAGTTCGACAGATCGAAAGACAGGTTGTTTGCATGCAACAATGCATCATCGGGCGTGATCGCGATGTAGTTGGTGTCAGTTACAAGTCGGACTATCCCGGCATGGGGGACCAAAACGCCTTTGGGCTCTCCAGTCGAACCCGAGGTGAACAGAACGCAGGCCGTCGTGCTCGGCGGCCAGTCCTTTGCAGTCGGCGTAGTCCCTTTGCCGCACTTGATCAACTGTGTGACCGAGCGCGCGGGCGCATTCAACGTCTCTTCAGTTTCAGATGATTGATCAGTTACCACCAGCACGGCGTCAGACAAAGCAATGATCTTGTCTTGTCGCGAGAGCGGCAAAACTGGGTCAATTGGCAGGTATGCTGCTCCGATTTGTAAAACCGCCAGCAACGTTGCGACCATGTCGGGCGTTCTTGACATGCGAATGCCAACCACACGTCCCGACGTCACGCCTTCTGCCAGAAGGCCCGCCCGGATGGCTGATGCGCGTGCCGCCAGATCGCTGTAGCTGACCTTTTCGTTGCGCCAGAGAATAGCGTTTTTTTCGGGTCTTACGGCCACCTGTTCCGCGACACGCTCATGCACAAGAGCGATCTCGATGGGTCGTGTGTCTCCGCTCAGGGTGCCGCAAAGACGCGCTTGTTCGGAAGCTGGGACCAATGGCAAGGACCATATGTCCGCCTCGGGCGTATCCAGCGCTTGCGTAAGAAGCGAAAGGATCGCGGAAAGGAAGCCTTCTGCGTCGGCCTTGGTGAATACGCTATTCGAATAATCAAGCCGCAGCCGCCATCCAGCGCCGAGACGCGTGGCTGACAAAAGCAGATCGAATAGGACAGCGTTGGTATTTTCACCAATCGTAAGGTCAATCTCGATGTCGCCAGAACCGATCAAATCGGGAGCCATTACGTCCTGCTGGACAGACAGAACGGCTTGTACAAGTGGATGCCGTCCTGCGGTTCGTTTGGGGCGGAGTGCGTCCAGCAGCCACTCGAACCTAACAGGCGTCCCGCTCAACACATCCGTCGCAGCCTTAGAGGACGCACGTATGAGTTCGGCGACGCTGGACAGTTCATCCAGCCGCGTGCGCGTCACTGCGAGGTCCGCAAACAATCCCACCGTCGTTTCATGTTGCGGTAAGGGACGTCCGGCTGTCGCAACACCGCAAAGCACGTCCTCTCTGTTGGTATAGTGCGCGAGCGCTAGCACATACATTGCATGGAAAACCGCAAAGGGCGTGCTCCCGTTCTGTGCGCAAAAGCGCTGCAGCGCGTCAGACAATTCGGTGTCCAGATCGAGCTGCAGGCTCGCGCCATCCTGCGATTTGGCCATGGCAGCAGTTTTGGCCGGGGCAAATTCCAGAAGGTGTTCGGCGCCATCTAGGCGTTCTACCGCGATTGCGGTGGCGGCGCGGGCTTTCTCGGTGGTGTGCGCTTTGCGAGAGGCTGCGGCGAATTCAGCATAGTCGCCCGACGGTGCAGGCAGATTGGGTGTCTGTCCCGCGGCACACGCGACATAGGACTGCAGCAGTTCCGACAGGAAAATCTGCAAAGAGACCCCATCGCTCGCCGTGTGATGCACGACAAGGGCCAGCGTATGATCTGCGTCTTCCCGTCGGAACAACCGTGCACGAAACGGTGCTTCGGAAAATCGGTCGATGGGACGCTGAACAAAGCTTTGGATTGCGTCATCAATTGCATCCGGAGCGATGTGATCTGCAACAGACACATCGCGTTGCGACGCCAAACTTTGCACAACTTCCTCACCTTTACGGAGAAACAGAGTCTGCAACATCGAATGGCGGTCTATCGTCGACCTGACGCAGTCAAGCAACAAGTCCGCATCCAGCGGCCCCTTGAGTGTGACAAGTGCAGACACGTTCAACGCTTCTGGTTTCGCTGACATCTCATTTGCCAAAAGATGGCTCACCTGCCCCGGCGACAGGGGCCAATCCTCTGATGAGTCCGTTTCAGAAGATTTTTTAGCGACAGCCTGCGCCTCTTTGGCTGCACCAATCAATGCCAGCGTCCCACGTACCGTGCGCCCGTTCAGAAGCGACGCAACAGGAAGCGCTCTGCCCGTGCGCTCCTCGAACCGGGCGGCGGCCTTGAGCGCCAAAAGAGAGTAACCACCCAATGCGAAGAAATCATCTTCGACACCAATGCGGTTACGGTGGAATAGTTCGGCCAGAATGTCGCACAGTACGTGTTCGTCCTGCGTGGCCGGCGGCGTGTAGCTGTCTTGCGCCGGTTCGGACAGAGCGCGCGCGCGCAAAGCATCGATGTCCGGTTTTCCATTGGGCGTCAGTGGCAGCGCATCCAGTGGTATGAAACGTGACGGCACCATATAATCAGGCACGAGACTTTCGAGTTCCGCGCGCATTTGGGCAACATCTGTCGTTGCACCCTGATCGCGTGCTTGCTGAGCCGCCTGGGCCAAACAAGAGACCGATTGCATGGACTGTTGTTGATCCGGACCGAAATCCACAAGCGCTGCAATCTCGTCCACACCCCATCCGCCGAACATCCGGAGTTTTTCTGCGCAGTGTTCGACAGAGCCGATCAGACCCTGCTCCATCATCCGATCCACTGCATGGTCCAGAATGCGTTCCAAATCGGCCGAAGTGAGGTCCTGATGCGCCTCCGATTGGTCAAAATACTGCTTTCGCAGGCCCGCATGTTTACGCAGATATGCGCGCAGAGCAGGTTCGACATCCGCACGTGCCTGCTCTTGGCTTTCAGCAGCATAGCCATGCAGCATCAACGCAACCTTCGGTCTTGGGTGGTTGTGGGCGGCGGCCTCGTCCCGCAGGATTTGAATGTTGCGGCGCAATTCCGCGGTATTTTGATTGTTGAGTGCGGTCAGCACGTGACAGCCGAGCCGTCCGGCCGCGCGGAATGTCTCCGGGTCGGCTGTGGCCGTCATCCAAAGAGGGATGCCCCTGCCCTCTGGGACCGGTCTGATTTGAATGTCGACTTGCTGCTTGCATCCGTTTTCGAAACCGATGGCCTCACCGCGCCAGAGGCCGCGCAATGTCGCAATGTCGCGTTGAAGAACGGCCTTGCGATTTTCGAAATTGTCGGGTGCAAAGATGAAGTCATCGGCCAGCCAGCCACTTGCCAGCGCAATCTCTGCGCGACCACCGGAAAGCGCATCGATGACGGCCCAGTCTTCGGCGACGCGCACAGGATGATGCAACGGCAGGACCACACTGCCAGCACGAAGTGTGATCTGATTGGTTACAGAAGCCAACGACGCCGTCAGAACTGCCGGATTGGGAAAGGCGCCAGCGACTTTGGTAAAATGACGCTCCGGAGTCCAGATTGCTTTCAGACCAGAGGCATCAGCATGACAGGCAATTGATTGGTAAAAACGATACTGGTCTGCGGCCCGATCGGCGCTGGATTCGCCGAAGAAAAACACACCGCAATCGCTTGCCAGGCTGTCGGCATCGTTCGTCACGATCCACGACACAAGCGATGTTTCGCCAGTGGGTTCGTGGACAGGAACAACCACTGCGTCCGAAACCGAAGGAAGGCTGCGCAAAGTTTGCTCAACGTCCGCGGGGTGTACGCGGTTACCGTGGACCTTGATCTGTCGGTCCTTCCTGCTGACGAAAGAGCACGTTTCATCGCTGTTCAACCGGACGATATCATTCGTGCGGTAGTGCCGCTGACCGGTTTTCGTATCTTCAATAAAGGCGCCCTCATCGTCGATTGGGTTCAAATACCCAAGGCTTAATTGACGGCCACCAATAACCAACTCTCCGGTTTCCAATGCGCGTACCTGGTCCCCGTCCGGACGTAAGATGTGCGCCTCAACCCCTGGAACCGGGCGACCAATCGGGACACTTGCTTGTTCTGGCGTCTGCGCGTCACATCGGTGCCAGAACACGGCCTGAGGCGTTTCGGTCGCGCCGTAAAACACAACGCCGGGTGCCGACGAGGAAGCCTGACAGGCCGCGATGTCCGTAGGGCGAACGACATCGCCACCGATAAACACATGCCGCAGGTTATCGAGCGCGATGGATGTATCGCTAAATGCAATGCGCGCCAGACCGGGCGTCATGTGAGAAACAGAGACGCGCTCGTTTTTCAGCCAAACTCCAACAGTCCCGTCGTCAATGACCGCTTGTTCCGGGATAACAAGGGTCGCCCCGAGCGCGAGCGGCAAAAACATGTCGCGCAAAGACGGATCGTGCCCCAATCCCGACAAAAGCGAAACGCGATCACGTGCTGTGAGACCGAACTCCTGTGTTTGCCAGTTGAGAAAATCAGCCAGCGGCCCATGAGCGGAAACCACACCTTTGGGGCGGCCGGTGCTGCCGGATGTGAATTGTATAATCGCGGCAGCAGTACGCTCAGGCACATGGTTGGGCACACCAGCCTCAGCACTTGGAAACCAATCATCAACCGCCGGCGCAGCGGGGAGATCAACGGTCGAGAC
>JBCBCS010000171.1:0-7699 GCA_038530475.1 Pseudomonadota bacterium | reverse complement strand
TCAACGGCACAAACGTGACCTTCCCGGTTGCCGTGCAGCAGACCAGCGACGACACCAGTTCCTTGTACGGCCTCGAACTCACTGCCGCCCATACGCTCACCTATCTCCCGGGCCTGTTGAGCGGTCTCGGCGGCAAGATCAGCTATAATTACGTCGATTCCGACTTCGAATTCGAAGACAGTCGCTATGGCGACCAGTTCATTGTTCAGCTTGATGGCTCGATCAGCCAGATCGCGAACGGCATCCTGGATCCAGGTGGGCTCCCCGGTCTGTCGGAAAACACCCTTTCGGCGCAAGCGTTCTGGGGCGTTGGAGACTTCGACATGTCGGTGACTTACAAGTACCGCGACGAGTACTTCCAGCCCTTTGTTTCTGATGGCACACGGCTGCGATTTGTCGGTGATGTAGGCGTCTGGGAAGCCCGCGCCTCATACAATTTGAACGACAATTTCCGGCTTTCAGTTGAGGCCATCAACCTCGGTAGCGAACCCAAAGAACAGTATGCGTTCACCAATGACGATCTCTACGAGGTCAACGACTACGGTCCACGCATATTCTTCGGACTGCGCGGCCGGTTCTAGTCACCAGCTTTAGGATGGCGGCAGGCTCCGCCCAAGACTGCCGCCGTTGTCTGGAATTGGACCTACCTTTTTGTAAGCCTTGTCAGGATAGGGTAGAAAAATCATATAGGAAAAGGCGCTCTTCTCACCTGCTGGTTCCGCGCGGAGTGAGTAGAATGCCATCGAACAGGAGCCATCATGTCTGAGAAACGCCTCTATCAAACGATCGCTCAATCGATCTTGGACATGATTGACTCTGGCGCCTACCCCCCCGGCACGAGGCTCCCCGGAGAACGCGAACTCGCTGAGAAATTTGGCGTCAGCCGTGTGGTCATCCGAGAGGCCGAGATTTCGCTCGAAGCTGTTGGTCGCGTCGATATCAAGGTTGGCTCTGGCGTGTACGTGCGGGATGCTGCTGAGGCCAGCGGCCTCGTCCTTCCAAAAGTCACGCCTTTTGAACTCACTCAAACCAGGCTGCTGTTCGAATCCGAATGCGCCGCACTTGCGGCCACTCAGATCACCGACGCCGATCTAGAAAAGCTAGCGGCGACGATAGACCGGATGGCAGCCGCTTCAGAGAATAGCGCTGACGGTGATGAGGCCGACAGGGAGTTTCACCTTGTAATCGCACGCGCGACCGGAAACGCGGCCAATGTATTCTTCCTGCAAAACCTCTGGCGCATGCGCTCGGAAATCGAGGCTGTCAGAAAAGTTTATTCCGCGATCTGCCTGGGCGACAGGTCACACACCGTGAACGAACACTCCAAGATTTATGATGCCCTTGCCGCTCGCGACCCACAAGCAGCCCGGGAAGCGATGCAGGATCACTTCCAGCGTCTCCTTGAGGCTTTGTTGGATGCATCCGAACGCCAGGCTATTGAGGAAGCCCGACAACGCTCAAGTGCCAACCGCGAACGCTATTTGAAAATGGCCATCGCCCGCTAGTTCAGAGCGCCGCAGAAAAGTGCTGGACTGCAGGTCGTCTACGGCTCGATTGTCAGCAGACTCGTCAACTTTCGAAAATGGTCACGGTCGTGATCAATTTTCAGCGCTTCAGGCGCAAGGACAGCTGGAGATACTTAGCGTTGTTGTTTCTGCTGTGCGTTGTTTTTGTCTAAATGCACTTCCGCTTGGTCCTCCCCCGAGGTTGAGACCTAGGGGCATCGCTTCCGCCGTCGAAATGAGACAGCATCACATCATGACCAGAGTCAGACTCCGCCGATTGGACGACATCTCAAACGCCTACTCATCGGGGGAGGACGACGTGAACGCACTGAATTTAGAATGATTGAACTCCAACTTGGTGGTCAGTCTGCTGAGTGACCAGCGAACACTCAAGATAGACAATTTGGGATGAGAACCCGACCAACTACCTTCGGCGAGTTCATGCCTGTCGGTTCGGCGGTCCCGGTCGGCCGGAGTGGGCGCAAGAGCAGACGAAAACAGGTGCGTTCGGCTCACCAAAGCGGATTGAAAGACGTTTCCTTTAAGAATATGCCTAAAACATGTTGGTGAGGAAGGCCGCTTAACTAAGTAGTGGCTGGGCAATCGCTTCCGGTTTCATTCAGCAAGCACTCTACGGTATTAAAACCATAGTTCCGCCTCTTTTGATCACGAAAGAAATTGCGAGTGGTGTTGCGTATAAGAAAGTCTGAGATATTGAGTCACTTTACGATCATGCATCTGTCCGACCTACACCGATCGCCGAGCGACCCTGTAGACAACGACACTCTGCTTTCTTCGCTTTTGCAAGATCGTGATCGATATACCCGCTCGTTTGATGGAGTAGGTGCACCTGACGCAATTATGGTCTCGGGCGATGTCATCCAAGGCGCCTATTTAAACGCGAAAGAATGGCAGCGCGACGTGGAAGAACAGTACCATGCTGCCAGCGAATTTCTTTCTTCATTGTGCGACCTTTTCCTGGATGGAGATCGCTCGAAGCTCATCTTGGTTCCGGGCAATCACGATGTGTGTTGGAATTCGGCTATCGCCGCAATGGAACGGATCGATGACCCCGAATTGTGCAACAAGATTCCTCCTAATGAGTTTTTCAATCCGTCTGGTGACTACCGATGGAGCTGGAAAGAAAGAGCCGTCTACAAGATCGTGGATCGCCAAAAATATGACGACCGGTTAAGGGCATATAGGAAGTTTGAGCGAGAGTTTTACGGTCCGACCAATCTAAAGATTCCGCTCAATCCCGACCCCGACTTTAATCTGTTTGAGTTGGACGAGGGTCGAATACTAGTTGCCGGCTTCAATTCAACATACGGCAACGACTGCTTTGCTTTTCACGGAGCGGTCTCCCCGGGTGCGGTGGGGCGCTGCAATCTAGCGATACGTAAGCTGGACCGTGTTCCGGATCTCAAAATAGCCGTATGGCATCACGGAATGTATGCACCGCCTTCAAGTAGCGATTACATTGACCAGTCTTTCGTGCATGAACTGATAGGATGCGAGTTCCAATTGGGACTGCATGGTCATCAGCACATAGCGGCGTTAAACGCCCATTATATTCATTTGCCCGAACAAGTTTCGATTCCGGTCATCAGTGCTGGGTCTCTTTGCGCAGGGCGGCGGGAACTCCCGGTTGGACATAATCGCCAGTACAATTTGATAAAATTGGATGAGACGCGGTGTGAAGGCCAAGTCTATATTCGTGAGCGCGGGACAGGCGAGCAGTTCCAAGCCTGCTCTAAGCCCGAGTTTGGGACCAACGGTGCGTTAGATATCAAATGCCCGACGGCCTCGAATAGGATTGGGGGATCTCAAGGAGTTCACGCAAAAGCAACGTTGAAGGTGGTTGAACGAGCTGAAGCGCATATTGATGCTCAGAACTTCGACGCGGCTATCAGCCTCTTGAAGGGCCTCAATGTCTTCGAGCAATCGTATGAACGCCAATTATTTTTAAGAGCGCTTGAGGGTGCAGAGAAGCACGACTTAATCGTAGAGACCTTCACAGAGTTTCTTTCAGAACGGGAGTTGTTCGCGCTCATTGAAGCCCAGCGCGCGCGTCGTGCTTTCGGTGAGGCTCTCTCGCTCATCGAAAGTGGAAAGTCTGTATACCCGCACTTAGAAGATCAGTTCGAAGAATTGATATCCAAAATCAAATTACATCAGAGTTTAAAGAAATGACCGCAACACAGATCCCATTCTCAGTGGAAACTGAACGTATCCTATCAGTTCTGACCGGACAGATTTATCAGTCGCCATTGGCGCTCTTGCGTGAGAACACGCAAAACGCTTACGACGCTATTTTAATGAGACTGGCGCGCCCCGACCAGCATTTTGAGCCCAAGATAGAAATTGATCTGTCGCCGCAAAAACTTGTCGTCGCCGACAACGGGATCGGCATGAATAGAGATGTCATTACACAAAATTTTTGGCGCGCTGGCAGCAGTGGCAAAAATAATGCGGAAGCTCGCGCCGCAGGCGTAGTTGGGACCTTTGGTATCGGAGCGCTTGCCAATTTCGGTATCGCTGAAGATTTGTCTGTCGAAACCGAATATGTTCATGCTTCAGAGCGCATCGTTAGTTCAGTCCATCGCAGCAAGCTGGAGATCAATACGAATTGCATTGATGTTCAAAGCTTCTCCGTGACAGGAAAACCGGGCACCACGATTACCGCGACCTTACAACCGCAACACCAAATTGACTTGGTTCAGGCGAAAGAATACCTGAAGCAATTCGTTGCGACGTTGCAAATACCAGTGACGCTTAACGGAGAACTACTCAGCCAGAATCCTGCTGAAAGCCTAGTGACTCAACCTTCCGTATATCGCAGAGAAGAATTCCAAAACCAAGCGCTTGGAACGCACTTAGCAGCCAGTGGAGAGCTTGTTTTCTCTCAAAATGGCGACGTTTGGGTCTCTCTGTCAGAATTGTCGATGAATAATGAGCCCATTCGAGGCATCATCATCCTGCGGAGCGGCGTGGGCAATGTGCGATCATTTCGCAATGGATTCGGCCTCGCTTCCGCAGGGTTTCCTTCTCAATTTGCTCTGGGGGGTGTGGTTGATCTTCTCAATTTGGAGCCAACGGCAGGGCGAGAAGCCCTCACCACAGAGAGTCTTCAATTCTTAAACTCGATCGCGGCGCCTTTAGACAAATTCATTGCTGAAAAGCTTTCTCAAGGCGATGAGTGCGACTCCAGTCGAGCCTTTATGAATTGGGTAATGGCTACGAACCGTTATGAACTTTGCGGCCTGTTACGAATGAACATTGAACCCGGTACGAACCTCAAATTATCAGAAATTCAGCAGCGTTCAAAAAGTAGCGCCATGAATGCGTACGCTGGCAATGACCCTACCATCAAAAGTGCATACACTGATCAAAATAATCCGCTTTTACTGTTTGCTGCTCATGACCCCAGAAGGTCTTGCGAGGTCAATTACCTCCAGAAATTTTGTAACGTCGAAACAGTCTCGAACTCGCCAAGAGTGGTTTCCACTAAAACGTATAACCAATTGAGTGACTCCGAAGCAGCGCTCAAATTTCGCTTGGAGTCTATTCTGGGGTCCGATTATTACATTGAGCCGAAAGTCGAATTCGGCAAACTATCTCATGGCTTGCCGATGGTGGTTCAGCAGGAGAATGAGCTTGTAAAAATCACGCTTGATTCCGACGCCGCTTTGCTGAGCGCTATTCTCGGGCTGCACCAGAAAGAACCCTCTGCACTGAGTGCGATTGCGCGGGATTTTGTCAGAACGCACGTGTACAGCAAAATCGCCCATTTTGTTCCAAGCAGCAAACGCCAGGGCGCCGACGCGTTTCTGAAATCAATTATCCGAAAAAGAGAATTGTTCGAAATCGAGAGTGATGAACTTGAAGCGGTAGATCAAATCTGGGCCGACTATCGTTCAGGAAAAATATCGATGGAGCGGGCGATTGCAGCGTCGACAGCAGCGCCGAAGAAGAGCGTACAAACTGTATCTACAGGGGCTTGCCGCCCTGTGACTGCGGAACTTGCAGATGTCGTCGCAAATGAGCGCTCATTGAAGGAGGCTTCGCCGGAGACCTACGAGTCTGGGGTCTCTTCAGATGTAGCTGCACCGCCAATCCTTAGACTTGATCAATCGAGTTCGGCAAAACTATTGACCCTGGAAGACGATGAACCTCCATTTCGTGGGTCTCGAGATTTCATTGCTCTAACAGATAAGTGCCGAAGCGAATACGGAGAGTTCTTTTTAGAACCTCACAAGACGTCTTGTGTTTGGGGGGGGCAGCGGGTTCTCTTTATCTTTCTTCACCACTCTGGGCAGTATGGGATCTACTACGACTTTCAAACTCAGGTACCGGTTGATGTACAGCCGGGCGGAGGAGCATTTTCAACCGCGACCTTCGTGCTCAAGAATAAGATATTCGTTCCAATCCCAACGGTTATCGCAAGGAACTTTCGTCCTGTCGAAGCCGAGCGCAAGCGGTTTGATATTCGCTTCGATCTTTTACGCGTAGATGGCCAAGAGTATGCTGTAGAGGAAGTGAATAGCTAATTTTCGTACGACGCAACTTTAGTTGTTTTCCCACAATTTGCCACTGTCGCTAAGCCTCCTAGTAGAAGCTTCGAGCCGTGCCTGTTTCGTCTGCTTCCGGGATAAAGAAGACAAAGACATTAGAAACAAACAAAACTAGTTTGCGCTGCTAAAGGGGTAGCCACCGAGCATTTTTCGTCAGCGTTTCAAGAGATTGCGCGGCATGATCTAATTCTTTTGGCGCCAAATCTCCGATTGGCCAATCGAGGGTCCGCTCAAAAGGATGGATCTTCGGTATCCGATCAGCTCGAATAAAATTAAGCAGCTCGTCCGGATTTTTGTTGCGACAACCGTACACGAACACAAACAGCTTACCCGAACCAAACGCGATGGTTTGAGTATTGCGACCAGTGGGATTGAATGGCGCTATCGGAGTGGTGGAGATCGTAGCGCTGTGGCGTTGAAACGCTCTAGACCAGAAAGCATCACTGTGCGCAGCGACACGAATGCGGATGTAGTCAGGTATCGTCTGGCTTTGAAAGAATATGGAACGATCGGATTTGAGTGTAATGTGGTCGTTATCGTATGAGTGTTCGACGACCATGAACTTCATGGTTATCCACTTCGCCAAAACAGATTGATGGTAGTCGTCTAAGAAAATGGGGTCGCCGAGTATCAGCGGCGTCAATATGGGTTTGGCCTCGTTTTCCAGCTCACTCATCCAGCCGGAATTACAGTCTTTGCAAACAACACGAAGAGTTTTATTTTTAGTGCCGCCTTGTCGGGTTCTAGTTTTACGTGGTTCAGATTCACGATTATTTTCTATTTGGATGCGTTGTTCAGTGAAAGACGCAGTTTTCGGATCGGGCATGAGTTCATGCATCCAGCGCGGCCAGAAATGCTCTTTACTCATTCCTGTTTGGTCGCAGAAAATGCATAGCCGCATTTTCTGCGGTTTCTTGTTTCCCGAGCGTCTGGATCGCTTGTGCGCCATCTTCTTATCTATTTAGCGTTTTAGCTGAAGGAACTAGTGTCTTTCTCGGATCGATGTGCCTCTATGTAATCAATCATTCGTTCCGTTATGTCTGGTTTTAGGAAGTTTGAGCGATAGTGAGGCATTGAAAGCTTTCCCGCGTCGTTCTGGGAAGGCGGGCGCGTGTGCCAGGGCGCTGTCGGTGCGCAAGGGCGGCGGGATGTTCGGGCCGTTTGTTTCCTAGAGCTCGTCTTACCTTTGCCCTTGCCCGCCGCCTCGTGGCGCCCTGCCAGCCGCTTGCCTGCCGCCCCATCCCGACTGTCGGGAAAAATGCTGCCGGGGCGGGAACGGAGCTGCCATGACCACGACCCCGCAAACAGAGGCGCCACTTGACGCGCCCACCGCAACCGCGCGTCCCCGAATCTATGTCGCCTGTCTTGCCGCCTATAATGCTGGCTGCCTGCATGGGCGCTGGATCGGGGCGACCACGCCGGACGAGATCCGCGCGCGAGTGCGCGCCATGCTGGCCGACAGCCCCGAGCCCATGGCCGACGAATGGGGCATTCATGGCTATGAGGGGTTCGAAGGCGCGAGCCTGTCCGAATGGGCGAGTTTCGAGACGGTGTGCGAGCTTGCCGATTTCATCGAGGAACATGGCCGCCTTGGCGCGAAGCTTCACCGCCATTTCGGCG
>JBCBCS010000170.1:240-7786 GCA_038530475.1 Pseudomonadota bacterium | reverse complement strand
AAGACGCCGAAGTCACGCAGGGCTTGCGTGATCGCGCGTTCAGCATGATTGTGGCACTGGGTGGCGACCCGGCAGCATTGCTCACTGGTGCCGCGACGCAATAACCCCCGAAAGGACCGCCAGCACATTGGCTTCGGGCTGATGCTGGCACTCCCGCAGTTCGGGCAAGGCAAGGGACGAGGAATGACAGGCGATACGATCGGGCAGGGCCCTAAACGATCCCGGATCAATGGCTGGTGGATGGGGTCCGCCGTGTCGCTTCTGCTCATCGCCGCCTGTGGAGAGCGTGACACCATCCTGCCGGGTGAACGTCTGAACATCCGTGGTGAGCCTGTGGGCGAGGTGGTGCTGGAGGCTGAGGCGCGCCCGATCTCTCTCGCCGCTGCGCAGGTGAACACTGAATGGACCCATCGCAACGGTGGCCCGACCCACGCAATCGTGCATCCGGCGCTGGGCACAGCCCTGACCGAGATCTTCGATGTCAACATTGGCGAAGGCGACAGCCGACGTGCCCGGATCACCGCCGATCCGGTTGTGGCCGGCGGTCTCATCTACACGATGGACGCCCGCTCGCAGGTGATGGCGACCACGGCGGCAGGGGAAGCGATCTGGGCACGCGACCTCACACCGGTCAGTGACCGGTCAAACGATGCGTCGGGCGGCGGTCTGGCGTTCGGCGGCGGGCTGGTTCTCGCGACAACTGGATTTGGTGAGCTGATCGCCCTGGATCCCGCCAGCGGTGCCGAAGTCTGGCGACAGGACCTTGATGCGCCCGGAACATCGGCCCCGACCGTGGCAAACGATCTTGCCTATGTTGTCAGCCGTGATGGCCGCGCCTGGGCTATTGAGCTGACATCTGGCCGTATTCGCTGGACGATCAGCGGTGCCCCTCCGATCTCCAACTTCTCTGGTGGGGCCGGGGCCGCGGTCACGGGAGACATCGCCGTGTTCCCGTTTCCAACCGGCGAAGTGCTTGCCGCCTTCCCCGAGGGCGGGCTACGGCGCTGGTCGACGGTCGTAACGGGGCAGCGCCCAGGTCAGGCGGCGTCCACCATCTCGGACATTGCGGCCGACCCGGTGATCGACGGCAGTCGCATCTATGTGGGCAATGTGTCGGGCCGCGTTGTCGCGCTTGAGATCGCCAATGGCGACCGGATCTGGACCGCGACGGAAGGGGCCGTTGGCCCGGTCTGGCCTGCGGGGGATTCGATTTTTCTGGTCAATGACCTCAACGAACTGGTGCGCCTCGATGCAGGCGATGGGTCTGCGATTTGGCGCGTGGCCCTGCCGGGGTTCGAAGAAAGCCGGGAGCGGCGTCAAAAGACCCGGTTTGCCCATTACGGCCCGATTATTGCCGGCAACCGGCTGATCGTCGCGTCCTCCGACGGGCTGTTGCGGCAGTTTGATCCGGCCTCTGGTGCGCTTTTGGGCGCGGTTGAGATCCCGGGTGGTGCGGCCTCAAACCCGGTCGTTGCCAATCAGACGCTCTATGTTCTGTCCAAGCGTGGTCGATTGCTGGCTTTCCGTTGACGCAGCTTCGGTGTAAGTGCCGCGCCTGATCCTATAGAGTCGCGTTCATGTCTTTCACACTCGCCATCGTGGGCCGCCCCAATGTGGGCAAATCCACCCTGTTCAACCGCCTTGTCGGCAAGAAACTGGCGCTGGTCGATGACCAGCCCGGTGTCACCCGCGATCTGCGCGAAGGCGAAGCGCGGCTGGGCGATCTGCGGTTTACCGTCATCGATACGGCCGGCTTGGAAGAGGCAACAGATCAGTCGCTTCAGGGCCGGATGCGTCGGCTGACGGAACGCGCCGTTGAGATGGCCGATATCTGCCTGTTCATGATCGACGCGCGCGCTGGCGTGATGCCCGCGGATGAGGTCTTTGCCGACATCCTGCGCAAGAAGAACGCCCATGTGATCCTTGCCGCCAACAAGGGTGAGGGCCGGGCGGCAGATGCCGGCGTGCTGGAGGCCTATGCGCTGGGGTTGGGTGAGCCACTGCGGCTTTCGGCCGAACATGGTGAGGGGCTGGGGGATCTGCTGGCCGTGTTGCAACCGTTGGCTGATGATTTCGCCGAACGGGCTGCAGCCGACACGCCCGAGACGGATGTGGACGTTGAAGAGGACGAGGACGAAGACGGCGTCCGCGTGCCGACCCGCGACAAACCCCTGCAAGTTGCGGTCGTCGGGCGACCCAATGCGGGGAAATCCACGCTGATCAACCAGCTTTTGGGCGAAGACCGACTGCTCACGGGGCCAGAGGCAGGGATCACCCGCGATGCGATTTCGGTGACGATGGACTGGGACGGCGTGCCCGTCCGCATCTTTGACACCGCAGGCATGCGTAAACGCGCCAAGGTTCAGGAGAAATTGGAGAAGCTGAGCGTTTCTGACGGGCTACGGGCCGTAAAGTTTGCCGAAGTCGTGGTCGTCCTGATCGACGTGGAAATCCCGTTCGAACAACAGGACCTCCGCATTGCCGATCTGGCTGAGCGTGAAGGCCGCGCGGTCGTGCTTGCCGCCAACAAATGGGATCTGGAGCCGGAGAAGCAGGCGAAACTTGCCGGGTTGAAAGAGGCGTTCGAACGCCTGCTGCCGCAGTTGCGCGGCGCGCCGCTGGTGACGGTCTCTGCCAAAACCGGCCGCGGCATGGACCGCCTGCGCGAGGCGATCCTGCGCGCCCATGAGGTTTGGAACCGCCGCGTTACTACGGCCAACCTCAACCGCTGGCTTTTGGGCATGACCGAGGCGCATCCGCCGCCCGCGCCGCAAGGCAAGCGCATCAAGCTGCGCTACATGACGCAAGTGAAGACGCGGCCACCGGGTTTCGTGGTGATGTGCTCTCACCCCGATCTGCTACCGGACAGCTACCGCCGCTATCTCGTCAATGGGCTAAGGCTCGACTTTGATATGCCGGGGACGCCGATCCGGCTGCATTTCCGCTCTCAGGCGGAAAAGAATCCGTACAAGAACAAGACGAAATCTACCCCGTCCCGGCTGCGCAAGCACCTCAGCAAAGGGCGGGCGGACGATTAAGCGGCAGCCGTCCTGTTTGCATATTTCTAAACCAAAGAAGCCGGACGCCGCAGCCAGAGCAGCGCTGCCATCGCCAGTATGCCGAGGGCGGCAAGGCCGGAGATCAGGTTCGCCCCGTTCGCCACAATGATGGCGACGCTGGCCCAGATGATGGTGAGCCCGTAACCGGGTGCCCGGGTCATCCACTGCACGGGCAGCGCTACGGCAAGCGCCAGTGCGATGCCAAGATAGGCCCATCCGATCTGATCGAGTGCAACACCATAGCCTGCCATGGTTGAACCGAGAGACACAAAGGACGCCGCCGTCAGCCAGCCCGCATAGATCGACACCGGCGCGCGGGCCAACCATCTGTCGGCTGCGGGGGCCAGCCACATCGCCCAGATTGCGGGGACCGCCATCGCAAAGATCATCACCGTCGCCCAGATCGCGGATTGGTTCGCCACCCAAAGCCACGGCGTGCCGATGGCAAGGCTCATAATGAGCGGCGGGCGCATGATGTCCCACGCAGGATCAGTGCTCCGTTTCCAGACCCCGAATGCGGCGGACACCACCAGCCAGCCGTAAATCAGCCCCCAGATGGCAAACGCATAGCCCGCAGGCTGGATCGGGGGGTCAATCTGCGGAATGGGCAGTTGGTCAGCACGAAAACCACTGAACGGGTCGGTGACCAACGGCGACAGCACGAAGGTCAGGGTAAACAGTAGCGTGAGGAGGGCGCGGGTCATTTGGTTTGTCCGGTTGTTATGTCGGTCTTAACGCCGCCAGAGCCTGTTCGGTTCAGTCCGGGTTTGCCCACTTGACCGTCTGTAGGGCCGGGCGGCAAGCTGATGCACGCGAAACGTGTGTTTTTGAGATATTTGATATGAAACGCATCGTCATTTTTATAGACGGCACCTGGAACCGCCCGGACGCCCGCAATCCCACCAATCCGGTGCGTCTGTCGCGGTGTGTCAATCACCGCGACGCAGAGGGCCGCGAGCAGATCGTGCTTTACACGCCCGGAGTGGGGTCGGGGCGGGGCAATACCCGGCTTGGACGGCTGGCGGACAAATGGTTCGGCGGCGCGTTGGGATGGGGCACGATGGAAATCATCGAAGACCTCTACCGCCAATTGGTGATGATCTATCAACCGGGCGATGCGATCATGCTGATGGGATTTTCGCGCGGGGCCTTTGCTGCGCGGTCCTTTGCCGGGGTGTTGCGGTCCTGCGGGATCCCGCCGCGCCGACACATTCACCGGGTTCGCGAAGCGATTTTGCGTTATGCCAGCCGGGACAAGAGCACCCATCCCGAAGATCCGTCTTCCTACCTGTTCCGCGAAGAAATCTCTCCCGACACCGCGACGAGCGAGAAGGAATACAATTGGCGCCTCGCACGCGGCAATACCCGGCCGGTGCGGCTGATGATCGACTATATTGGCGTCTGGGACACGGTGCGCGCGCTGGGCCTGCCGGAAAAGCTGCATTTCTCGGATATAGCCAATGCGCGATACCACTTCCATGACCATGATCTGTCGTCGTCTGTGGTTTCGGCCCGCCATGCCGTGGCGATCGACGAATATCGTTGGACCTATCCGGCATTGCCCTGGAGCAATCTTGATACGCTCAACCGCAGACGACGAGGCGCGTATCTACAACAATTCTTTCCTGGCAACCACGGCTCGGTTGGCGGTGGCGGAGGCCGCGTCGGGTTGTCGTCGATAACACTGCACTGGATCGCGATGGGGGCGGTGCAGGCAGGGCTGTCGCTTGACTGGGAAGCGTTTGACGGGGAGGCGACGGACCTCAATTCGGCCGAAAGGCTCACCAATCAATTCGGCAGCCGCAGCCCAAAGGGTCGCGACCTGCAAGAGATGAGCTCAGACCGGATCAAGCCGCGGGTCGAGACGGAGCTAAGCCTGTGCGCCCTTGATCGATATGTCGCCGACGTGGATTACCGGCCCCCGGTCCTGTCGGACCTGAAGGATGAGCTGCAGGGGCAATCCGCAGATCAGATTGACCATCTGCGGGCGCTGATGATCGAACGGGACGGGGGTGAGACGCACCGAGAGGGCGAGCGACGCCGCCCCCGGCAGGAGATTATAAGACCCTGGCCTTGGCCGGAACGTGACACGCCCGAGCTGCGCGGCCCGGCCACTGCCCCATCAGGCGAGTGAGCCGTCCGCCGAGATCATCGTTTTGCCGCCCAGATAAGGATGCAACGCTGCAGGCAGGGTGACAGAGCCGTCTTCCTGCTGGCCATTCTCCAGCACCGCGATCAGGCACCGCCCCACCGCAAGGCCGGAGCCGTTCAGCGTATGGACGAATTGCGGCTTGCCGCCGTCCTTCGGCTTGAACCGAGCGTTCATCCGTCGCGCCTGAAAATCGCCGGTGGTGGAGACTGAGCTGATCTCTCGATAGGTGTTTTGGCCCGGCAACCACGCCTCGATGTCGTAGGTGCGGCGCGCGCCAAAGCCCATGTCGCCGGTGCAGAGCACAACCGTCCGATAGGGGATGTCGAGCCGCTCAAGAATATCCTCAGCACACCGCAGCATCCGCTTTTGCTCTGCATCGCTCTCATCAGGATGGGTCACGCTGACCATCTCGACCTTTTCGAACTGGTGCTGGCGGAGCATGCCTGCCGTATCGCGCCCGGCACTACCGGCCTCGGACCGGAAGCAGAGCGAATGGGCGGTGTAGCGGCGGGGCAGGTAGTCTTCGTCGATGACGTGGCCAGCAGCGATGTAGGTGAGTGGCACCTCTGAGGTCGGGATCAGCCACATGCCTTCCTCAGTGCGATAGCTGTCCTCTCCGAACTTGGGCAGCTTGTCGGTGCCATACATCGCGTCGTCGCGGACGAGCACGGGCGTATTCACCTCGGTCAGGCCATTTTCCAACGTATGAACATCAAGCATGAATTGCCCTAAGGCGCGGTTCACGCGGGCCACGGCCCCGGACATCAGCACGAAGCGGCTGCCAGAGATCTTGGCCGCTGTTTCAAAGTCCATCCCACCCTTTACGGCAGGGATATCAAAGTGTTCCAGCGCGTTCTTGATGTCGCGTGGCGTGCCCCAGCGGTTGATTTCGACATTGTCGTCCTCGTCCGCGCCTTCCGGCACGTCCTCGGCGGGCAGGTTCGGGATTTCGGCAAGCCGCGCCGTCAGGGCGGCGTCTTCGGCCTTTGCTTCTTCATTGAGCTTGGCAATCTCGGCCTTCTTGTCGGCAACCAGCGCGCGGAGCCGTTCAAACTCGGCCTCGTCGCCCCGGCCCTTGGCGGCGCCAACTTCTTTCGCGGCTTTGTTGGCCTCGGCCTGTGCGGTCTCAGCGGCGAGAATCTTGGCCCGTCGCGCTTCGTCCATCGCCAACAGCTCAGAGGACAGCGGCGCGTCTCCACGGCGAGACAGCGCTGCGTCGAAGGCAGCGGGGTTCTCTCGGATCGCGCGAATGTCGTGCATTTTTCTGTCCTCTTTAGAGTGATCTGTGCGCGCCATATGGCGGAAAAGTTGAAAGAACGCTAGCGCGATGGCGCGTCCTTGGGTCAGCTGGCCTTGCACCCACCCCACATTTGCCCCAGATCACATTGCGAATCCGGTGCGCTGACCCTAGTCTGCGCCAAATTTTGCGCCCCATCCGGGGCCGAACGAACAAGGACACGACCCAAATGGAAGCCTTTGGCCAGTTCATCCCCCTTCTGCTGATTTTCCTGATCATGTATTTCCTGCTGATCCGTCCGCAGCAGAAGAAGCTGCGCGAGCATCAGGCGATGGTCGCCGCCCTGCGCCGGGGCGATCAGGTGGTCACCCAGGGCGGCCTGATCGGCAAAGTCTCAAAGGTGAAGGACGACAACGAGATTGAGGTTGAGCTCGCCACAGATGTGAAGGTCCGTGTGGTCCGTTCCACGATTGCGCAAGTGCTCAACAAGACCGAGCCGGCGGACGGCTGACATCACCGGCATCCGGTCCGGCTGCTGGCCGCACCGCGCGCGGCGCGACGATGCGCTGACACGAGGCCGGACAAGGCCTGGCAGAGAACAGGAAAGCAGACATGCTGCAGATCGACCCTTGGAAGCGCATTGCCATATGGATGGTCGTCGCCGCTGGCCTTCTCTTTTCCATGCCGAACGGCTTTTATTCCACCGTCGAACGGTCGAATGATGCCGAGGCCCTGATCGCCGCCGGAGAGACAAACGATGCTGCACTGGCCGACGCGGATGCGTGGCCATCATACCTGCCCTCGAACCTTGTAAATCTAGGCCTTGATCTGCGCGGCGGGGCGCAGCTGCTGGTCGAGGTGCAGGTGGAACAGGTCTATCAGACCCGCATGGAAGCGCTTTGGCCCGAGGTGCGCGATGCGCTGGTCAGCCAGCGGGACGCGATTGGGTTCGTGACCAACGAAAGCGACACCGACGGTGAATTGCGCGTCCGAATTTCGCAGCCCGGCGGGATGGACCAAGCCCTTGCGCTGGTGCGAGCGCTGGCGCAGCAAAGCTTTACCGCGACGGGGACCACCGTCACCGATATCCAAGTGGAG
>JBCBCS010000170.1:0-230 GCA_038530475.1 Pseudomonadota bacterium | reverse complement strand
GAAAAATCCGCAACCGACGATCGCACGGTGCGGCAAGCGCTTGAGGTGATCCGCCGCCGGATCGATGAGACCGGCACGCGGGAGCCCTCCATCCAAAGGCAGGGCGCAGACCGCATTCTGGTTCAGGTTCCGGGTGTCGGGTCCGCACAGGACGTCAAAGACATCATCGGAGAGCCGGGGCAGCTGTCGTTTCACCCGGTCGTCGACCGCGTCACGGATGAGGACGCACT
>JBCBCS010000169.1:0-7799 GCA_038530475.1 Pseudomonadota bacterium | reverse complement strand
GTGCACTTCCGAAGCCATCCGGCTTCAATTTTCCGAACTCTGCGGGGTAATATTATGAACAAAACCTTAAAAAAGATCGCACCAGCGTTGGTCGCAAGCGTTGCTTTGGCAACCAGCGCAAGTGCCGCGACGCTAACTGGCGTCGGCACCTTTGACGGGAATGCTGGCATCGGAACGGCCAACGGCGACGTGGTAGCGGCGCCAACCGGTGACGGATCCTTCGTTTACGTGTCCACAGATGGCGGCGTGGACGGTGCTGCGGGCTATGGTCTTGGCGGCGAACGTCAAGGGACCGAACTGACCACGTTCAACTTCATGGCCGATGCGGGAGACGAGTTGGAGTATTTCTTCAACTATGTGACCTCCGATGGTTCGGGCTTTGCAGACTACGCCTATGCCGAGTTGAACGACATCGGCGGTGGACCGACGATCAACCTGTTCAACGCACGGACGGTTCCGACAGGCAACACCGTGCCTGGAAATGGCCTTCCCGCGATCGATCCGGGCGTGACCCTTGATCCGGCCAGCACAGCGATCGTCGGCGGTGGGCCGGTCTGGGATGTCCTCGGCGGCAGCTCAGGTTCCTGTTTCGCAGCCGGTTGCGGCTATACGGGTTGGGTCAAGTCGACCTACACCATTCAGAATGCTGGCACCTATAACTTCACATTCGGCGTGACGAATTGGAGTGACAACGCGTTCGATTCCGCCTTCGCAATTGCTGGATTGAAAGTTGATGGCACTGTCATCATCGATCCAAACCCATCCACTGTACCGCTCCCTGCGGCAGGGTGGATGCTGCTTGCGGGGCTCGGTGGCATGGCGGCCCTCGGTCGCCGTCGTAAGTCGAGCTAAGCTAACTCAGACTTCAAACAAAAGGGGCTCCGCTTTATCGCGGGGCCCTTTCTCGTGAGCGGTCCGCCATTCCGAGCGGTGTACCGATTTAGGAAACAATACGTCGAAATTTGCATCTTTGTTTCGATTAATCGGCAAGTTCCCAAGACTCCACTTGCAAAAATGTCAATGAATCCTTGCCTGCCGAGACGATTTCGGTCGATAAATCATGTGTTAACCGTGACCTTTGGTCATTTAGTCAAATTTTATTTCCGTGGAGGACGTAATGAGAAACTCCCTTTTGGCAGGAGCTGCATTGATAGTTGCATCAACTGCCGCGCAGGCCGAAACCATCAATGTCGTGAGCGCATTCGGCCAAGCGCCCCAAGCGTCGGGCGACTTTTCTGTCACAGAAACTCTTAACGGCATAAATGGTGTGTACGACGTTTCGAATGGCACCACCGGTTCCGTGATGGGATTTGGCGTATCGAATAACGATACAATCCCTGTTCTGTTTGATGATGGTTCGGCTGACTCCTTTGGCTGTGGCAATCCGTCGAATGGTTTCTTGATCTGTTACGAGTCGCTCGTGCTGAACGAGACAAACTGGGATGAAGAGATTGCTCAGTTCCCATTTGACGAAACGGAGACCATTCAAACCTTCCAAGATATCTTTGGGGATTTCGCAACCGTTTCGGGCGGCGATAACACATTCAACTGGTTCTGGGCAGTCGACGGTGACCTGCAAGCCGGTGACAGCATTGATGGGTTCTTCGGCTTTCAGGGACTTGCTGTAGCGTCATCCGTGATCGGCGTTATCTCAACCTTTGATCCGCAAGGTGGCGGCGGCGCGACTTGGTTCACCGCAGGTCAGGCTACTGTTCCTGGCGGCCCGACTAATCCGTCCCCCGTTCCGCTACCGGCGGCTGGCTGGATGCTGATCGCAGGCCTTGGTGGTCTGGCAGCAATGGGTCGCCGCCGTAAGGCCTGAAACGATCGCTAGATTTCTGAGGGGCCCCGCTTCGTTGGGGCCCCTTTTGATTCCAATCTGCAACATTTTGCCAATCGGGCATCGTCTGGCTGGACCGCCCCGACCCGACCGGCTAAGTTTCGCAGCAATCAATTCGGAGCGATGACATGAAGAAGACGACTGTATCCATAGCCGCCCTCTCCGCCCCTTTCGCGATGTCGGCCGGTGTCGCTTGGGCTGATGACGCGGCTTGGGATTTGCTCAAGCAGATCGAGGTGCAGGAATACTTCACCGATACGACCTACGAGGTGCGCAAGATCTTCCCGGCAGCCGTCGAGAACGGGATCGAGCAGTTTGACATCACTGGGTACATGGTCCCTCTCTATGGCGACGACACGGGGATCACGGACTTCATCCTGGTCTCCGATATGGGGTTCTGCCCCTTCTGCGGCTCGCCTGAGCATGGCACCAATCTGCAAGTGACGATGGCTGAGCCACTGACAGGTTATGTCGAAGGCTCGCGGATCACGGTGCGCGGCGCGCTTGAGGCTGTGACCGACAGTGAGACGTGGCAGACCACGATCCTGACGGGTGCTCAGGTCCTCTGATCTTAACGGAACGTTCACGAACAAAATTGATCAGTTTGGTAAAAGCTGCGGTTGCGGTTTGGCCATTTTGATAAGTTTCGGCCAATGACCCTCCAGAACCGCGTGCAACCGGACGGGCAAATCAAGGCCATTCCGTCACGCGGTCGTTTCACCGGTAATCGCGGTATTTTGCATGTGACAGACGGCGAAATGGGGCCTGCGCTTTGGAAACACCGCGCTTGGATTTGCTGCACATTGGACTGGCAGGGACGGCGTCGCACGGTCATGTCGGGCCGCAATTGGACAGAGCTGTTTTTCCTTGATGAAGCCGTGGCCATGGCTGCGGGTCACCGACCCTGCGCCTACTGCCGACGCGCAAATTATAATGCCTTTTCACAAGCTTGGGGGGAAAAGCTCAAAGCGGCCGATATGGACGCCGCGCTGCATGCCGCCCGCGCTGTGCCCGGAGCGCGCCGCCTGCAAACCCACCGCGCCGCCGCCGAAACCCTACCGCCCGGCGCGTTTATCCGGACCGATGGGGGCACCTTGCTGCTCACGCCGGACGCGGCCCTGCCCTACACACCTTACAGATACGGCCCGCCACAGCCGCGCCCAACAGGCCAAACCGTTGTTTTCACGAGCAAACCTATGCTCAGTGTTCTCCGTGGCGGATATGTCCCGGCGCTGCACCCATCAGCCGAAACCCCTTTGTTTCCTTGACGTTAGCGCGCCTCAACCGTAGGTGTTGCCTACTCCGAGGGGCAGGCAATTCGGCCAGCCCGGCCGCGTGACTTGTGCGGCCATTCGTGCTGCAACTCCGCGTAAGGAATAAAATTGACTAAATTCAGTGACTTGAACCTCGACAAGAAGGTTCTAAAGGCCATCGAAGAGACGGGATACGAGACCCCAACCCCCATCCAGGCTGGTGCGATTCCCCCTGCTTTGGAAGGCCGCGATGTCTTGGGGATCGCCCAAACGGGGACCGGCAAGACCGCCAGCTTCACGCTTCCGATGATCTCTTTGCTCAAGCGAGGTCGCGCCCGGGCCCGGATGCCACGCTCCCTTGTGCTGGCGCCGACACGGGAACTTGCCGCGCAAGTCGCTGAAAACTTTGACGCTTATGCCAAACACACCAAGCTAACGAAGGCGCTTCTGATCGGCGGGGTGAGCTTTAAGGAGCAGGACGCGCTGATCGATCGGGGCGTTGATGTGCTGATCGCCACACCGGGCCGTCTGCTCGATCATTTCGAACGCGGCAAACTGATCCTGTCTGATGTGAAGATCATGGTCGTGGATGAGGCCGACCGGATGCTCGATATGGGGTTCATCCCTGATATCGAACGGATTTTCGGCCTCACCCCGTTCACCCGCCAGACCCTGTTCTTCTCGGCCACTATGGCGCCTGAGATCGAGCGTCTGACCAACACGTTCCTCAGCAATCCCGAGAAGATCGAAGTGGCCCGCGCGGCGACCACGTCAGAGAACATCAAGCAGGGCGTCGTGATGTTCAAAGCCTCGCGCAAAGACCGTGAAGGCACTGAAAAGCGCAAGGTTCTCAGGCAGTTGATCGAAGCTGAGGGTGAGGCCTGCCGCAACGGGATCATCTTCTGCAACCGCAAGGTCGACGTGGATATCGTTGCCAAATCGATGAAGAAATACGGCCTCAACGCCTCCCCCATCCACGGCGATCTGGATCAGAGCCACCGGATGCGGACGCTGGATGGGTTCCGCGATGGAACGATCCGATTTCTTGTGGCGTCTGATGTGGCGGCGCGTGGACTGGATATCCCGAACGTGAGCCATGTGTTCAACTACGACGTCCCCAGCCACGCCGAAGATTACGTGCACCGGATCGGTCGCACGGGACGCGCGGGCAAGACCGGCACCGCGATCATGATTTGCGTGCCGCGGGACGAAAAGAACTTCGACGACATTGAACGCCTCGTCGAGATGCAGATCCCGCGCATGGATGCGCCGGGTCGACCTTCCCCGGCCGAAGAGGCCCCGAAGGCCGATGAGGCTTCGTCGGACGAAAAGCCAAAGCGCAGCCGGTCCCGGCGTGGCAAAGGACAAGACCCGGCGAAGGCAGATGCCGCGGCTGACAAGGCGCCGGACACAGAAGATACCCCCACCCAAGACGCCACGACCGACGCTGCGCCCAAGGCGGAGCAAGAAGACAGGCCCAAGCGGTCCCGCGGGGGTCGAGGCAGGGGACGTGATCGTCAGGATCGAGGGCCCGCAATTGTCGGTATGGGTGACGACGCGCCCAGTTTCATCATGCTGAGCTTTGAGGAACGCAGGACGCAATCGTGATCCCGGCGCGGTTCGCCCCCATTGTCTTCGGCTTCATCCTGTCCGGGCTGATGACCTTCGTCGTCACGTTCATCGCAACAGTTCGCGTGTTGGCCCTCTCAGACGGGTTCGTCGGGCAATGGCTTCAATCGTGGATCGCAAGCTGGGTGATCGCATTCCCACTTGTGCTTGTCATGGCGCCGCTCACCCGCCGGATCGTGGCCCGGTTGGTGCGCCAGGATAACGCGATCTAGTTCGGCAGGCGCACCTCGGTCAGTATCATTGAATACAGATCCGTGACGATCTCGTCCCCGCTGGGATACTGGAACACCATTTCATAGCTGACATACCAACCCAGTTTGGGATCGATCAGGTAGGTTCCGACGCCGCGCGTGCCTCCGGGCACATCCAACTCCTTGAACACATAGCTAAGTTCCCAAAGATCGCGCCCTGCCCGCGCGCCCACTGTCATCTGCTGACAGCAACTTTGCCGCATGATGGTCTGATAGGTGATCGGATAGTTGGAACTGGACCAATCTTCTGTCCAGGTGATTGTCTTGCCCTCTTCCAGCGGAAAGAACGGCGGGTCGAGGTTGTAATTGTGCGTGATCAACCCGACGCCGGTGATCTCTTCCACGTCCGACAACGTCAGGCCGACCTCTGGACGGCCCTGAAACTCCGCCTCGATCAGGGTTTGCCCAAATTTGCGATAGGCGCTGGCGGTACAATTCCATTCGGTACACTCAGCGATCACAATCGTCTCGCCTTCAACGCTGAGGACCTCAGTCTCAAATAGAAACGTCTGCGGTGCGGCGTCGCCGCTTTGCGTCGTCGCCTCGTAAATCATCAGGGTTCCGGGCTCAGGAAACCCCTGAGCGTTGGCAGCGATCGGAAGGGGAAGGGACAAAAGCGGGACAAGGAAAAAGCGAAGCATGTGGTCAGTTTAGCCATCACGCGGCATCTGTCACCCGCTTCGTTAACGTCCCGCCTGAACCGCCCTCGATCACCCCAATCTGCTGACCACGATTGTGACTTCCGGCTTCTTACCGATCTCGGATTGGGCGCTCCGACGAATGATCGATTTGAGCTCTTTTTCAAGCCGGTCATCGTCGGCGAGCGTGCGATCTTCAGCGCGGTTCAGGAACTGCCCCAGATCGTGCTCCAACACGTCCACCAGTGGCGCATTGCTGCTGCCTTGCTCGGGCAGGCCCATCAGTTCACACCACGGCTCGCCCAATGGCTCGTCATTCTCATCGATGATCAGCGTCGCTGTGACATGACCGTTGAGCGCCATTCGGATCCGGTCGCGGATGATGCCATCGAATTGGCCCACCTTGACCGAACCATCGAGGTAGGTGCGCCCGGTCTCAATGTATTCGGCCACTTTCGGCGTGTTTCCAGACAGGTCGATCATCATGCCATTGACAGCGAGGACGCCTGTAACGCCCGCCGCCTCGGCCAGTTTCACGTGTTCGCGCAGGTGGCGGTGTTCGCCGTGCATCGGGATCAGGGTCTGCGGCTTGATCAGGTCGCGCATGACCTCAAGATCAGGGCGGTTGGCGTGGCCTGAGACGTGATAAAGGCCAGAGCTGTCATCGACCACGTCCACACCCATCTCGGAGAATTGGTTGATGATGCGGATCACACCGCGTTCATTGCCGGGGATGGTTTTTGAGGAGAAGAGGAACGTATCGCCCTCGCCCATGGTGATCCCCATATATTTGCCATTGGCGAGCTGGGCCGAGGCTGCGCGACGTTCGCCTTGTGATCCAGTGACCAACAGCAATACGTTTTCACGCGGGATCGACGTCACATCCTCTGGCGGGACGACGGATGGGAAATCATCGAGGATCCCGCTCTCAACCGCCGCCTCTATCATCCGCCGCATGGAGCGGCCGAGCAGGCAGACCGACCGCCCCGCCTCAACCGCCGCCTGCGCGATGGTGCGGACGCGGGCGATGTTGGAGGCGAAGGTGGTGGCGGCGACCATGCCGCTGGCCTCGGACAGGAACTTGACGATTTCGGGCCCTACCTCGGCCTCTGACCGGCCGGGATGGGAGGAGAAGACGTTGGTTGAATCACAGACCAGTGCTTTGACGCCCTCCTTGCCGAGCGATGCCCAAAGCTCGCGGTCAAAGGCCTCGCCCACACCCGGCGTCTCATCGATCTTGAAATCGCCCGTATGCACGATCCGCCCGTCCGGGCTGTCGATCACAAGACCGGAGCTTTCGGGGATGGAGTGGCTGATCGGCACGAAGCCCACGGTAAACGGCCCAACCATGACGTTTGCAGGCCAGGCGTCGATAACCTTGACGCTGTCCTCAGAGTAACCGTATTCCTCCATCTTCCGCCGCGCGATGTTGGCGGTGAAGCGGCGGGCATAGATCGGCGCGCCCAAGCGTTCATACAGATGGCCGACAGCACCCACGTGGTCCTCATGGGCGTGGGTGATGAAGATGCCGTCGATGAACGCTTTGCGTTCTTCCAGCCACGTGACATCGGGCAGGATCAGATCCACGCCCGGCGTGCTGTCCATGTCCGGGAAGGTGACGCCCAGATCGACCACGATCAGACGCTCTGCGCCTTCGGGGCCGTAGCCGTAGACGTAGCAATTCATGCCAATTTCACCCGCCCCCCCGAGGGGCAGGTAGATCAAACGAGATGTGCTCATGTCAGTTATTATTGTCCTTGTTGAAGCGATGGATGACGGTCAGCCCGTGCATCGTCAGATCGTCTTCGATGGTGTCAAAAAGGGCCTCTCCGGTTGAGAACAACGGCGCGAGGCCCCCGGTTCCTACGACTTTCATGGGGCGGTCGTATTCGCCCTGAATTCTTTTGCAGATGCCGTTCACAAGGCCGATATAGCCCCAGAAGACGCCCGATTGCATGCAGGTGACGGTGTTGGTGCCGATCACCTTTTGCGGTTTGCTCACGTCCACATGCGGAAGCGCTGCCGCGGCCTGATGTAGGGCTTCGAGGCTGAGATTCACCCCCGGCGCGATCACACCGCCTACGTAAGCGCCATCTTCGGCCACCACATCCATCGTCGTCGCGGTGCCAAAATCCACTACGATCAGATCACCACCATGGCGGTCGAAGGCCCCAGCTGTGTTGACCAG
>JBCBCS010000168.1:0-7827 GCA_038530475.1 Pseudomonadota bacterium | reverse complement strand
CGATGCCAATCTGCCCGTAGTCAGCCCTGAGGTCCCCGCCCCCGAAGCGTTCCGAGACCCCGCGGCTGCCGTTGACCGTTTGCAGGAACTGTATCGCATCGCGGTCGATTTCCTGACCCGGACGTTCGACGAGAATATCAGCGGGTCACGGCCTGATGCCCGGTTTCGCGCCTTTTATCCCGAGATTCGGATCCGCACCTCGACGTTCGCGCAGACAGACAGCCGACTGAGCTTTGGTCATGTTGCGGGACCTGGCGATTATTCGACCACGGTGACCCGGCCCGACCTCTTCAAGGGATACCTCGAGCAGCAAATCGGTCTGTTGATCGACAATCATGACGAACCGGTGGTCATTAGCGTGTCGGACACCCCGATGCCGGTCCATTTCGCTGTGTCCGGTGAGGTGGACGTACCGCAAGAGGGTGCGCTGCAATATACATTGCGTGATGTGTTCGACGTTCCCGATTTGGCGACCACCAATGACGATATCGTCAATGGGCTGGGCTATCTGCACGAAGATGGGTCAAGCCCGCTTGCGCCATTCACGGCCCAACGGATCGACTACTCTCTGGCGCGATTGCAGCACTATACGGCGACAAAGGCCGAGCACTTCCAGAACCACGTGCTGTTTACCAACTACCAGTTTTATGTCGAAGAGTTTGAGGGCTACGCCCGTGCCATGCTTGCCGACAAGGACAGCGGCTACACGTCGTTCGTGAGCACGGGCAACCAAATCATTACCGATCCCGACGCCGAACTGAGGCTGCCCGAGAAGATGCCGCAGATGCCCACGTATCATCTGCGCCGTGCGGACGGGTCCGGGATCACCTTGGTGAACATCGGCGTAGGCCCATCGAATGCGAAAACCGCGACCGATCATATCGCGGTGCTGCGGCCGCATGCGTGGCTCATGGTGGGGCATTGCGCTGGCTTGAGGAACAGCCAGAGGTTGGGGGATTTTGTGCTCGCCCACGGCTACCTGCGAGAAGACCACGTGCTGGACGACGACCTGCCGGTCTGGATGCCGATCCCGGCGCTCGCAGAGATCCAGATCGCGCTTGAGACGGCCGTGGCCCAGGTGACGGAACTTGAAGGGTTTGAGCTTAAACGGATCATGCGGACCGGTACCGTGGCCACAATCGATAACCGCAATTGGGAGCTCCGGGACCAATCTGGCCCGGTGCAACGGCTGTCTCAGTCCCGTGCAATCGGTCTCGACATGGAGAGCGCCACGATTGCGGCCAATGGGTTCCGGTTCCGGGTGCCTTACGGCACGCTGCTCTGTGTTTCTGACAAGCCACTTCATGGCGAATTGAAGCTGCCGGGCATGGCCTCGGACTTCTACAAAACGCAAGTTGCACGCCATTTGATGATCGGAATTCGTGCCATGGAGCATCTTCGACAGATGCCGCTTGAACGCATCCACAGCCGGAAATTGCGCTCATTTGAAGAGACAGCCTTCCTCTGACGCGGCGAAAAGAGCGAAAAACCCATACAATATGCGGTTTTTCACTTGTAAAGTAGCACTAACCGTTGTGGAACTAGACGACATACAGTTTAATCATTGGGCATAAGCCCAGCCAATCGGGCAGAACGAGGAGAGATACGATGGCGAAACCGATGACAAAGACCCAACTTGTGGCGGCACTTGCCGACGACATGGGCACCGACAAGAAATCTGCCGCTGCTGCGCTTGACGCCATCACCGGTCTGATCACCCGCGAAGTGTCCGGCGGCGGTGCCGTGACCCTGCCAGGCGTCGGCAAAATCTACTGCCGCGAGCGCCCTGAGCGCATGGTCCGCAACCCGGCCACCGGCGAGCAGATCAAGAAGGATGCCGACAAGGTGGTCAAGATGACCATCGCCAAGGCACTGAAGGACAGCGTGAACGGCTAACGCCCGCGTTTTTCACATGATAGGGGTCGTCCGAACGGGCGGCCCTTTTTCGTTTGAGGTGACATGAAGATCGACGGAAGAGCTATCGCTATGGGCGTCCTCTTCGGCCTGATGTGGGCGTCTGCCTTCACGTCCGCGCGCGTCATTGTGCAATATGCGCCTCCGCTTTATGCGCTGGCCATCCGGTTTTTGATTTCGGGTCTTTTGGGTGTCATCATTGCCCGCGCCTTGGGGCAATCGTGGCGGTTGACGCGGGCGCAGTGGGGCGCCGTGGTGGTGTTCGGCATCAGCCAGAATGCGCTTTACCTCGGGCTCAACTTCGTTGCGATGCAGACGATTGAGGCCTCGCTCGCAGCTATTGTTGCCTCAACCATGCCACTGCTTGTGGCTTTCGCAAGCTGGGCCGTCTTTGGGGAGCGGATCAAACCCCTTGGCGTCGCTGGGCTTTTGGCGGGGGTGCTGGGTGTCGCGCTGATCATGGGCGCGCGCTTGCAGGGTGAGGTAGATCTTTACGGCTTGGTATTGTGTGTGATCGGGGTGATCTCTCTCACAGTGGCCACGTTGTCTGTGCGTGGGGCGTCGTCGGGTGGAAACTTCTTGATGATCGTCGGACTCCAAATGCTGGTCGGCTCCGCCATTCTGTGGGTGCCAGCCATGGCGTTAGAGACGTTTGCCGTCTCATGGACGTGGCAATTGCTAGTCGCCTTTGGTTATACCGTCCTGATCCCCGGCCTCGCCGCGACGCTTATCTGGTTCCTGCTGGTCAACCGGATCGGGGCGACGCCGGCGGCAGTCTTTCACTTCCTGACGCCGTTCTTTGGCGTTAGCATCGCCGCTCTACTTCTGGGGGAGGAGCTGGGGTCGCTCGATATCATTGGTGTGCTGATCATCACGGTTGGCATCCTCGCCGTGCAATTGTCGAAGCAGAAGCCACCGCCGGTCTAGCCCCGGTTTAGGCGAGGGACGCGATATCCTCCTGATCGCGCTGGGCAGCGGTTATTACGGACGGACGGGCCGCCACCCTGTCGAACCACGCAACGACCTTGGGGTCATCCGGCAGAGCGTCGCGCATCCATAGGAATGGGGACGCCATGAGCAGGTCGACCGTGCTGAACCCGTCCGGCAGCAGATACTCCCGCCCATCGGACAGGGTGTTTGCCATGCGATGGGCAAGCTCTTTCGGACCCCGGAAGGTGTGGCTGAGATAGGGATGGGTCAGGCCCGCCGCATCCGCGACCAGAACAGGCTCCACCACGCCTGCGTAATAGGCCAACCACGTAAGGAAGGGCCCGCGCTGTGGGTGTCCCACCGGGCGGATGGCAGCTGCCTGCGGAAAAAGTTCGCTCAGGTAAATGAGGATTGCGGGACGTTCCGTGATCACTGCCCCGTCGTGGACCAGCGCTGGGACCTTGCCGTCGGGGTGTGGATTGTCAGGGTCCTGACCGCCGGAGCCGTCCGCGCGCCGGATTGGCGTCAGGCGAATGTCGATTTCAGCGGTCAGGCCCATTTCATCGATGGCGGAAACCATTGTGGTCGAGCGGGACATGGGCGAATGGAAGAGTGTGAGCATTGGAGGGCTCCTTTCAGAGCCGTCCTAGCATCCCCCTACTGACAAGGTGCTGTCAGCAGTCTTAGCCAATCTGCCCGCGAATGCCGCCGGTCTGGCCACGATCCAGCAGGATGTGATCAAGGATCACGGCAGCCATCATCGCCTCTCCCACCGGCACAGCTCTGATGCCGACGCAGGGGTCGTGACGGCCTTTGGTCACGACCTCGGTGGGGGAGCCATCCATGCGGATCGACTTCCGCGGGCTCAGGATCGATGAGGTCGGCTTGACCGCAAAGCGCACTACGATGTCCTGCCCGGTGCTGATCCCGCCCAGGATGCCGCCCGCATGGTTTGAGCTGTATTCAGGCCCGTTTGACCCCATGAAAATCTCATCGGCATTGGCCCGCCCTGTCAGGCCCGCCGCTGCCATGCCTTCGCCGATCTCAACGCCTTTCACGGCATTAATCGACATCATCGCAGCGGCCAAATCAGTGTCTATCTTGGCGTAAACCGGGGCACCGATGCCCGCAGGGACGCCCCGCGCCACGACTTCAATCATCGCGCCGACGGAATTGTGGTCATCCTTGCGCAGCCAGTTGAGGTAATCCGTCCATTCCGGCACAGCCTGCGGGTCCGGGCACCAGAAATCATTGCCGTCGATCGCATCCCAGTCAAACCGGTCGCGGTCGATGTGCTTTTCGCCCATCTGCACCATGTAGCCTTTGATCTCGACCCCCGGCGCGATGGCATTGATCGCCTCGCGGGCGACACCACCCGCTGCGACACGTGCCGCCGTTTCGCGGGCCGAGCTGCGTCCACCGCCCCGATAATCCCGCACACCATATTTCTGGTGGTAGGTGATGTCGGCATGGCCGGGGCGGAACGTATTGGCGATGTCGCCGTAATCTTTTGAGCGTTGATCGGTGTTGCGGATCATCAGCTGGATCGGTGTGCCGGTCGTGGTGTCCTCAAACACGCCCGACAAAATTTCGACGGCGTCCGGCTCATTGCGCTGGGTCGTCATCTTGCTGACGCCCGGTCGGCGCTTATCAAGCCATTGTTGAAGCATGGGGGCGGTCAGGGCGACACCTGGCGGGCAGCCGTCCACCGTCGCACCCAGAGCAGGCCCATGGCTCTCACCCCAGGTGGTCACGCGAAACAGGTGTCCGTAGCTGTTCATGCTCATCTTGAAGGCTCCCTTGCCGGGTGGTCTAGCGGTGTGGACTGCCCTTGCCAAGCCCGTGACCGCGCCTTAGGTTCCGCCGTACCTCGGGGGGCCAAAGATTGGCTGAGATGTCGCAAGACGGACCCGTTGAACCTGAACCGGTTAAGACCGGCGGAGGGAAGGTAACGGGTTCATCCCTTTTGCCCCACTCCGTCCGGCGCAATGAGAGGATGAAAGATGAAAAAGACCCTACTCACTGTCGCAGGACTGTTTGCTGCCAGCACCGCCTTTGCGGATGGTCACGCGAACACGTTGACAGTTTATGCCCCCGACTACTTCGGCTCGGAATGGGGCCCGGGCCCCTCGATTGAGGCGGCGTTTGAGGCGCAATGCGGTTGCGATCTGGTCTACCAAACCGGCGACGTGTTGCCGCGCCTGCTGCTGGAAGGCGACGGGACTGAGGCGGATGTGGTCATCGGCCTGAACACCGACGTGACCAAGCGCGCACGCGAAAGCGGGCTTTTGGGCCAGCATAGTGTCGATTTGTCCGCGCTGACGCTGCCTGTCGACTGGGCCGACGACACGTTCGTCCCGTTCAACTACAGCCACGTGGCCTTCATCTACGACAATACCAAACTCGATGGGTTCGACAGCTTTGACGCGCTGCTTGATGCGCCTGACGATGTGCGAGTCGTCATTCAGGACCCGCGTGCATCGATCTCTGGTCTCGCGCTCGTGCTTTGGGTTCAGGCGGTCTATGGCGAAAACGCGGAAGAGGCTTGGGGCCGTTTGTCGCCCAAGATCGTCACCGTGACACAAGGCTGGTCCGAGGCCTATGGCCTGTTCACAGATGGTGAGGCCGACGTGGTGCTGTCTTACACGACCTCCCCTGCCTATCACATTATCGCCGAAGAGGATCTGACGAAGTCGGCTGCGATCTTTGACGAAGGACACTATTTCTTTGTTGAGCTCGCTGCGAAGGTTGAAGGCACGGACAACCCCGATCTCGCGGATCAGTTCATGGCCTTTATCCTGACGCCAGAGTTTCAGACCCTGATCCCGACGACGAATTGGTCCTTCCCGGCCGCCTTGCCGGAAGATCAGTGGCCCGAAGGGTTCCAGTCTCTGCCCCGGCCTCAAACTGTGCTGTTTTACTCTGAAGATGAGGCAGCCGCGCTCCGAGATGAAGCGATCGAGGCATGGCGCAGCGCCTTGTCCCAATAATTGCGGCGCTGCTTGTCGCCGGGCTGATTGTCGGCCCGGTGACGGCGGTGCTTTGGTGGGGCGGTGGGTTCACCGCCCTGTCCGCATCAGATGCCGACGCTCTTGCGTTCACGGTGTGGCAGGCCTTTTGGTCGGCCTTGATCAGTGTCGCGTTGGCTGTCCCGGTGGCGCGCGCGCTTGCGCGCCGCAGCTTCCCGGGGCGGGGGGTGCTCATTGCCGTGATGGGCGCCCCCTTCATTCTTCCCGTCATCGTCGCAATCCTCGGGTTACTAGCTGTATTCGGTGGCAATGGGGCGCTGAATGTAGTGCTGGAGCCCCTCGGTGTTCCAAGACTGGACATCTATGGCGCGCATGGTGTGATTCTTGCACACGTGTTCTTCAACCTGCCCTTGGCCGTGCGGTTGATCCTGCAAGGCTGGCTCGCGGTTCCTGCAGAACGATTCCGCGTGGCCGCATCGCTTGGCGCACCGATCTTCTGGTTGCTGGAATGGCCAATGTTGAAACGATTTGTACCGGGGGCGTTCGCGGTCATTTTTGTGATCTGCTTGGGGTCGTTCGCAGTGGCGTTGACCCTTGGAGGCGGACCGCGAGCAACCACTGTTGAACTCGCCATCTATCAGGCGTTCAAGTTTGATTTCGACCTTGGCAAAGCTGCGTCCCTGGCGGTGGTGCAGCTGGCTTTGGGTCTGACGGCCGGGCTCATGGCGCTGTTGCTCGCGCGTGGAGACCTGCTGGGGGGCGGATTTGATCGTGTGGTGGAGCGTTGGGACGGAAGTTGGGTGTTGGATGCGCTGATGATCCTCCTTGCATCGGCCTTTCTACTCGCGCCATTGACTGCGATTGTACTCGCAGGATTGCCCGGACTCTTGGAGCTGCCCGCAAGTGTCTGGCCCGCCGCTCTGCGGTCGGTCGTTGTGGCGCTGGGCGCGGTCGGCCTCACCCTCGCGATCGCGCTGCCTCTGGCCACGCGGGCTGGGGAGGCGGCGTCGCTGCTGGGCATCTCTGTCTCAGGCCTTGTGCTTGGAACCGGAATGTTCCTGATCCTGAGGCCCTTTATCCAGCCGTCCGCTGTCGCGTTGCATGTCACGCTCTTAGTTAACGTCTTGATGGCGCTGCCCTTCGTGCTGCGCATTCTGAGACCGGGAGTGGACGGGGCGCGGGTTGAATACGGGCGGCTTGGTGCGTCGCTGGGGCTTTCGGGGTGGGCCTTGTGGCGCATTGTCTACCTGCCGCGGTTGCGACGGCCGCTTGGGTTTGCGGCGGGCCTGACGGGTGCGTTGGCGATGGGCGATCTTGGGGTGATCACCTTGTTCTCACGCCCAGGCGAAGGCACGTTGCCGCTGGCGATGTTTCAGCTGATGGGTGCCTATCAAATGCAGGCGGCTTACGGTGCGGCCCTTCTGTTGGTGGCTTTGTCGCTGGTGTTGTTCTGGGTCTTTGATCGTGGGGGGCGGGTTGATGCTGACGTTTGACAAGACTGTCTTTCAACAAGGCGCATTTCGGCTGCAGGTCGACCTCTCAATCCCTCCCGGCGGGGTCACTGCATTGATTGGTCCGTCCGGCGCAGGCAAGTCCACATTGCTTCACGGGATTGCGGGGTTTGTACCTCAGCCGGAGGGCGACGTGCGCTGGGCTGACGCGAGCCTGACCGGCTTGGCGCCAGAAGAGCGTCCCGTTTCGATGCTGTTTCAGGACAACAACCTCTTTCCACATCTCACAGCAATTCAAAATGTGGCGCTTGCCTTGGCGCCGCGCCTGTGGCCATCGCTTGCGGACCGTAAGACGGCGGAGGCCATGTTGGCGCGGGTGGGTTTGGGCGACCTGTCAGATCGGAAACCGGGGGCTCTGTCAGGCGGACAGCAAAGCCGCGTGGCGCTGGCCCGGGCTCTGTTGCAGGATCGTCCGATCCTGCTTTTGGATGAACCGTTTGGCGCTTTGGGGCCGAAGCTCAAGGCTGAGATGCTCGATCTGACAGTGCAATTGGCCGAGGGAC
>JBCBCS010000167.1:0-7864 GCA_038530475.1 Pseudomonadota bacterium | reverse complement strand
AAAATGCGTTCAAGGTCAGCCTTTTCAATACCTGTTCCGGTATCGCTTACGGCCAAAAGAACATAGCGCGACACTCGATGATGACATTCCCGAAGGCCGCTATGTCCTTTTGGCCGTAAGCGATACCGGAACAGGTATTGAAAAGGCTGACCTTGAACGCATTTTCGAACCATTTTACTCGACCAAGGACGAATCCATCGGCACGGGTTTGGGATTGTCGAGTATTCAGGGGTTCATGGCTCAATCGAATGGCGTTGTGCGCGTTTATTCCGAGGTTGGCGTCGGCACGACGTTCAAACTCTATTTTCCGGCGCTGTCAGGAAATGACTTTGTTGGCCAAAACGCGCCACCAAATCAGGTTGCTGAACGCCGAGGTGGCAAATTACGTGTGCTGTTTGCCGAAGATGAGGATGAAGTTCGGGCCGCCATTCAGCGGTTGCTCGAGTTCGCCGGAAACGAGGTCGTCGCTTGTTCCAGCGGTGACGCAGCATTTGCGACGTTTGAAAATGATCAGGACTTCGACCTTTTGGTCTCTGATGTCGTGATGCCCGGCAAGCTGCAAGGTCCTGCTCTCGCAAAAGAGGCCAGAAAGCTGAAGCCTTCGTTGGCAGTCATTTTTCTATCCGGCTACGCGAGCGAAGCGACGGTGCATGGAAATGGACTGCGCCCGGAAGACATCCGATTGATGAAGCCAGTCCGCCGCGGCGACCTGCTGGCCGCATTGGACAAAGTGGAGACGTTGGTGCACCCCAACAATCCTATCAATTGAGGCATCTTCTCGAAACGACCGTCGGCACGGTGCCGTTCCCCTGCATCACGTTTTGTCATTGATGTATTTCCGGGAGTTGATGGTCGTTTAACCAATCGCCGCAGATCGCGTTGCAGCATGCAGCTTCGTCGTTTTGGGCCGAAAGCTGCAAAGTCCGCTTGCCGCGCACAACAGTCGCTCATGATAAAATCTGCAGGCTCCGAAAGATTGAGCCGGGTACCTTGGGCAAAGCCCTTGCACAGCTCAAGCGCGACAGGCCGGGTGGCACGGTTGAAAGTGGCGTAAATGGTTGGTGGCAACCCGCAGCGCGATGTGTGTTGTCGTCGAAACGTCAGGTGCTTCGGCGCAGCTCGCCAAAGCTGACGTTCACGTCATTGCTTGCCACGGAGCACGCTAATTCGTGCACAGGACCTTTCCGGTCGCAAAGATCTCATAGGTTCGATGCCCAGATTGAAACATCGGGTCCCCCTCGATCAACCGAACGATCTCATCCCCGGACTTTGCTTTGCCGATCCACATGCCTCCGGTAAAAGCACCTCCCTCTTGCGCGGACAACGAAGTCCCATCAACGAAAATATCGGGTTGAGATGTGAGATAGCCACATGGTCTGCAAAGTGTTTTTCGCGCACTTTCAACGGCTCTGGCGCGTCATTGAATAGAACAATCCAATGGTTCATCTTGGGCTTCAAACCTCTATCTGCTGCAAGTCCTCTGCGACGGCCACCGGGTGTCCGAACGCGGACGTTGCTTGCCTTACGGCCCGGTCGTAGTGCTCGGGATTATCCATGTACTTCCTAAAGTGCGTGAGCAAAAGCGCCCGTGCACCCGTGCGTTTCGCCATTTCACCAATCTCGGAAGGTGTGGGCGTGGTCGCAGCCATCTCGGGTGTCACCTCATCTCCGTCCAGCCGATAGCACCAGTGCAAGAGAAGATCTGCATTTTGGGCAAGCTCCTCCACCTCCGGGCACAGTCCGGCATCTCCTGAATAGACGAACTTCTTGCCCTCAAAGGTCAGTGAGAGAGCCAAACAATCCAGAAATGGCTGCGCGTGCGGAGCCCGGCAGGTTTCGATCTGCCAGCCTGCACCTGCAATGGTGTCTCCAATGGATATTTCCTGAACGACGGGCTCAGGCCACGGGCGTGGCAAGCTTCCACCGCGAGCAAGCCAAACTTGCTGGCTTTGCGGCAATTCCGTACGTGCGCGCAAGTCGTGGGCCAGAACACCTTCAGGCCCGAAATACCCTGCGTCGATGGCTTTGATCGGCGCTGGTCCATAGACCCGAACTGGAGCGCCACCTTCATCCCACGCAGCATGGACGAGCCTTGCGTAGTCCATCATGTGGTCAGAGTGCAGGTGTGAGAAAACAATGTGCGTGATCTGTGAAGGGCGACGCCCAGAGCGCAGCAGATTGTCAAAAACACCCCCGCCACAGTCGAACAGGATGCAATCCTGACCGACGTCCAGCAGATAACCGCTTGACGCGCGACGCACATAGGCCTCGGGTGAGCCAGAGCCCAAGATCGTGAGCTTCATTTCGCAACGACCGGCGGGGGTGTGGCTCCCGGTGCGCCAAGTTTGAGGGCTGCCTCACGCCCGCCCATGCGCGCGATAAGCGCTGCTTGATCCTCGAACGCCAGAGCATCGACCTGTTCAGGGTCACATATCTTGCGCAGTTCGGCGTGCAGGTTTTGAAGTATCATCGCGCATTCTGGATCGTCGGCGCGGTTCTCCAACTCTTCCGGGTCGGTCTCCAAATCAAAAAGCTCATCAGGATATCCGACATAGTGAATCAGTTTCCAGCGCCCCTTGCGCAGCATAAATGCACCCGAAACCGCTCCTGCGGCGTGGTATTCGGAGAAGATGATCCGGTCCTTGGCCTCCGGGCCTTGCAGGATTGCGTTCAAGTCCGTGACACCGTCGGCGGCGTCTATCGCTGCACCGAAATGCGCGGCGATGGTCGCGGACAAATCCAGCAGACTCACAGGCGTCGCACAGGTGCCAACTGGCGTGCCGGGCCCGGCCATGATCATCGGGACCGCTGCACTTTCCTCGTACATGTTGGATTTGCCCCAGAGCCCACGCGCCCCGACATTGTCGCCATGATCCGACGTGTAAACCACGGTTGTGTTGTCCGTTAAACCCGCTTGATCCAACGCGCCAAGGATCTCTCCAACGTTGTGATCGAGCCAGCTGCAAAGCCCATAATAGGCCGACATCGCCGCGAGGCGTTCATCAGCATCTGCAAACTTGGCTTCGCTGTCCATAAAAGCGTTCTGTTTTTCGATCCAAGGGTGGCGCTGGTGTCCATCCGATGGATACAATTTGACCTTCGGCATCGTCTCAGCCGGATAGAGATCGAAGAACTCTCGCGGAACGACCAAAGGAAAATGTGGAGCGACCAAACCGACGTAGAGGCACCAGGGCCGGTCGTCCGATGCGCGGTCGGCGATCCAGTCTTTGGTCCGCGCGACAACCGCCGTATCGTAATCCGTGTACTTGCTGTCACCTGGCCCGATGTAATCACCCAACATGCGCTTCGGACCCAGTATGCGCTCGTCTTCTTTGCGGATACTGGCCCAGACCATTCCCACGCCACCCGCGACCATCATCGGAATGTGTTCAACGTCAAACCCGGCCGGGTCTTCTTCGGATCGGTAGTGCAGCTTGCCGATACTTTCGACAGGCACGGCCTTATCCTGAAGCGCGTGACCCCATCCCCGGATTGCGCCCGTGTAAGGCATTGCATTGTCCCAAAGACGGGTTTGGTGCGGATAAAGCCCGGTCGCAAAACTGGCACGCGCCGGAACACAGATCGGGCTGGGCGTATAGGCATTGGCGAACCGTGTCCCGCGGGCAGCCAGAGCATCTAGGTTCGGCGTCTGAACAAAGGGATGCCCCGCGCATCCCATGGCGCGCGCCTGATGTTCGTCGGACATGATCACCAAAAGGTTCGACCGGCTCATGCGGTGTCTCGAAACTTGGAGGCCGCTTCAATCTTGTCGATCACGCTATAAAACACCGCAAGTTCCTCCGCAGAAACATCCTCTAACAAGCGCTGCTGACGGGCCTCCATGAACGGCATCATTTGCGCGCTGAGCGCCTGAGCCTTCTCGGTGAGTGTGAGATGCTGGACACGCTGGTCATCTTTGTCTGTCTTGGCCGTCAGGAGACCCTTTTCGACCATCGATTTGATCTTTCGGCTCAACTGCCCTTTGTCCATCTGCACATGATCCGCAATCTCGGTCAGGGATGCGTTTTTGATCATCCTCAGCGTCTGAATCAAACGCCACTCCACAAGCGTTAAGCCCGATCTGGACTTCAAGAGCGCACTTGCCTGCGCATTCAGACTGCTCTGGAGCCGTGCAAGGCGGAACGTCACGAAGGACGATGGAGTCTTGAAACTGGGTGTATCGTGCGTGTTCATGCTTGGCAGACTTGCCGAAACAATTTGACAGGTCAAATTGTTTGTGGATTCCTGCGCTCCAAGAGACTTTGGGAGGAGTTCACATGAAAAAGACTTTGTTAGCGACAGCTGCTGCGGCGCTGTTGTCCATCGCCGCCACGACATCAGCATTGGCCGATGGCCACGCCTGGGCACCGGAAGGCCCCATCAAAATGATGATCGCGTTTGCCGCTGGCGGTGGCGCAGACACGCAGGCCCGGTTGATCGCCGAAGACATCGAGGCGGCGACCGGCTGGGAGGTCATTCCCGAACAGGTCACGGGCAAAGGCGGCGTCAACGCTCTTGTTGCGCTGAAGGACATGCCTGCCGATGGTACGGCGATCGCCTTGGTCGTGACCGAGTCGCTCGGCTACAACGCCGCCGCTGCCAAGGGAGCTGGTATTGCGCCATCGGATTTCACTGGCCTGACAACGACCGCCGGCTTTCAGATGGCGGTGGTTGCAAAAGCGGACAAAGGCTGGACATCTTTCGAAGATATGATCGCCGCCGCCAAAGAGGGCGAACTCCGCTTTGGAACAATGTCCCCGAAGCTGTCTGACCTCGCATTCCTGCTGGGCGACGCAAACGACGTCGAGTTCAACATCGTGCAGGTGCGCGGCGGTCGTGCCGTGATGGACGGCGTACAGGCCGGGGACATGGACCTTGGCTTTATGGCGGGCATTCAAGGCAAGGGCGTTGCGTCGGGCGATCTCGTCAATCTGGCGTCGGCACTGTCTGAGCCATTGAAACAGACGCCGGATGCACCGACCTTTGCCGACCTCGGAGTTCAGTTCTCTGCTGATGGCTATTTTGTGTTCGTGGCACCTGCTGGGATGGATGCTGCAGCGCGCGATGCCATCACCAATGCAATCACAGCGGCAACAAACTCAGGCAAAGCGTCTGGCATGATCAGCAAAGCGTTCGGTGGCGCGGTGAATATCCAAGGTGCCGACCTTGATGCGCTGCTCCAGTCAGACTTCGACTCGGCCGGGCAGCTCATGGAAGCCGTTCAGTAAATTGCTCTCACCAAGGGCCAGCCAATGAAACTCGGACTCTCCGCTGACAGATGGCTGGCCCTCTTCTTTTTGGCGTTTGCTCTTCTCGTGATCTTCGTCTGGGCACCGCTGGATAGCGGAAGCGGGCTGGTCGAGACGGTGCGACGCAAGTTCGTGATCGGCGATGCGCTCGGCCCGACTGTCGCAGGCGCGGTCATCGCACTTGGCGCTTTGCTTGTTTTTCTGCGACCCAACGAGGGCAGATCGATCTCGCGGGAAAACATGACCTGGTTGGCCGCGCTCTTTGGCCTTTTCGTGCTGTCGACGCTTCTTATGCGTTACGCAGGGCCGGTCGCGTGGGCGTGGTCCGAAACTGGATACCGTCCATTGCGGGCGACCGCACCTTGGCATTATGTCGGCTTTCTGCTGGGCGGGACGGCGCTCATCGGTGGCCTGACAGGGCTGGCCAAGCGGCAGTTGTCCTTCCGGGACTTTGCCATTGGCTTTGCCGCCGCGCTGGTCATCGCGCTTCTCTACGATCTGCCTTTTGACGACCTGATCCTGCCGCCCAACGGAGACGTCTGATGGGCGTGTGGGAGCACGTGATCGCGGGCGTCCTCGCGGTCTTCCAATCCGATCCGGTGTTGGGTGTCCCCATCACGATCCTGATGGTGCTTGGTGGCTTCCTGCTCGGGATCACAGTCGGTGCGACGCCCGGTCTTGCCGGGCCTATGGCGATGGCCATCTCGCTTCCGGTCCTCATCTCGATCTTCGGCTATTCTAACGACGCATTGTTGCCCGTTCTGGGCTTTCTCATCGGCATCATGAAGGGTGCGACGATCGGCGGGGCGGTCCCGGCCATCCTGTTCAACACACCCGGAACGCCCGACGCCTACATGACCACTTTGGACGGCTATCCGATGGCGCAAAGAGGAGACGCAAAGCGTGCCCTGCGCGTCGCGCACTTTTCTTCGGCGTCCGGCGACACGTTCTCGGACGTTGTTCTCGTCCTGTGCGCCCCTTTCCTCGCAATCCTCGTCGAAAGCTATCTCGATTTGCCGGAGAAAACGGCGCTGCTGATCTTGTCGCTGGCCTTCATCGCTTCGGTAATCGGCAATTCGGTCGGCAAGGGGCTTATCTCGATGGGACTGGGTCTCCTTGCTGCGATGGTCGCAACGGGCGAGGAATTCTACCCGCGTCTCACGCTGGGACAGCCCGCGCTGGCCGAGGGCATTCCAATCGCGGCGGCGATCCTTGGCGTGTTGATCCTGGGCGAGGTCTTCAAATCGCTGGAAGACATCTATCGGCAGGGGCCTTCGCAATCGGCCTCTCAAGCCGCGCGACAGGCTGCAAATGCAGGTTCTCCAGGTCTGCGCAAGTTACTCCCGTACATTGGCCGTTCTGCCGTTATCGGCACCTGTATCGGCGCGCTCCCGGGCGTGGGATCAACGCTGGCGGCGACCCTCGGCTACACCTCCGCCAAGCGGCACTACACCAAGCGCAAAGAACCCGACGCGCCCAATTTCGGTGAAGGCGCGCCCGAAGGCATCGCAGCAACCGAAGCCGCGAACTCCTCGGTCTCCGGCGCGAACCTGATCCCGGTTTTGTCGCTTGGCATTCCCGGTAACGCAGCGGCGGTGTTCCTAATCCTCGCCATGGACTCCATCGGCGGATTCAACCCCGGTCCTTCCGTCTTCCAGTTGGGCGGTGGCATCAGCGATGACGCGCTGAACCCGGAAATGGTCATGGCCTTCGGCATCTTTACGACCATGTTCGTGGCCAACGGACTGAACTGGACTGTTGGCGGCGTGTTCATGCGGTCCGTCGGCGTGATGGCCCGAATTCCAAAAGAGCGCCTGTTGCCCATTGTGCTTCTGCTGACACTGACCGCAATCTACGTCCAGGAAACGTCGATGGTCGCTATCTGGATCACCCTGTTTTTCGGCTTCGTCGGCTACGCAATGCGCCGCATCGAGATGTCGCCGCTGCCTTTCGTGATCGCCTTCATCCTCGGCAGCAACCTCGAAGCGACCGCGCGACAGGCTTTCGCTGCAACCGGGGCAGACCCGTTCTTCCTTTTCAACAATCCGATCGCGCTCGCATTCGTAGCATTGGCCGTCGCTGTGGTCGTTTTCAGCCTGAGAAAGCCCGCAACATGAGCAGACCCAACATTCTCCTGATCTCAGGCGACCAGCACCGGGCCGATTGCTTCGGCTTCGAAGGGCGCAAGATCAAAACGCCACATCTCGATCAGCTGGCTGCCGACGGTACGCATTTTTCGAACTGCATCACGCCCACTGTGGTTTGCCAACCCGCGCGCGCCTCGATCCTGACAGGGCAACTGTGCCGTACGCATGGTGTCCATGACAACGGCATCGACCTCGACCCAGCGATCGGAGAGAAAGGCTTTGCAGGCGCAATGGCCGCCGCGGGCTACGAGACATCATTCTTCGGCAAGGCACACTTTTCGACATATCACACGTTCGAACCCACTGGCACGCCAGAGTGCCTCAAATCTTCAGCCAGTTACCCCGACACCTGGTACGGTCCCTACATGGGCTTTGACCATGTCGAGATGATGCTGGTCGGACACAACTGGTTCTTGCCGGAAAAACCCCCGCACGGACAGCATTATGAACGCTGGTTCTACACCGATG
>JBCBCS010000166.1:0-7880 GCA_038530475.1 Pseudomonadota bacterium | reverse complement strand
TGCGGGCGCGCTGTTTGCGTATTTCTACGCCCGCGTGCTGCCCGAACAATTCGGGCTGCTGCTGTCGCTACAGATCGTGGCCGCGTTGATCGTGGGCGGGATGGGGCGCACGATGGGGCCCGTCTTTGGCGTCCTTGTGATCGTCCTGGCCCCCGAAGTCCTGAAGGTCGTGCTGGCGGCAGTGGCCGGCACCACCGCCGAGGCCGCGCAAATCCGCGCGCCTTTGCAAGAGATCACCTTTGGGCTGCTGATTATCGGGTTCGTGATGTTTGAGCCGCTGGGGCTGGCCCAGATCACCGACCGCTTTTTCCGCAAACTCAATCAATGGCCGTTTACGCGCGGCTGAATGACATCATCAGGGAGGACTACTCAATGAAACTCAACAGACGCACATTCCTCGGCACGGCGTCCGCCGCCGCCACCTTAGGCGCACCGACAATCCTTAGGGCGCAGCCCAGCGAATATGTCCTTGGCGCGTCATTGCCGCTGACGGGTCCATTCGCAACGGCCGGTGCGCTGATCGCTCCGGTGCTGACGATGGTGCAGGAATTGACCAATGCGAATGGCGGTATTGGCGGCGTGCCGTTGCGCGTGGTGACGGACGATTCTGGCTACATCCCGCAAAACGCGCTCGCAAATTATCAACGTCTGCTGGCCACCGAAGGCGACAAAGTTGTGGGGTATTACGGCGACTCGACCGGCTTCATGAAACTGGTGGCCCCAGAACTGACAGGTGCCAATGCGCGGCTCATGGCGTCGACGTCCTTTGCATCCGAGCTCGCCAACCCAGAGCAAAATCCGTATCAGTTCCTGTCGGGCCCGACCTATGAGGACCAGTTTGACATTCTGTTGCAAAACATTGTCGCTCAAGGTGGGTCGAGCGTCGCGTTCATTCATTCAGACACTGAGTTCGGTGAAGACCCGATTGAACATGGTCGTGAAGTCGCCGAAGAACTTGGGCTAGAAGTCGTGCTGGTTGAGGCCACCAAGCCCCAAGGCGCCGACATCCCGACCCATGTGACTAAGCTCGCCCAATCGAACGCCGAGTTCGCCATCCTGCAGGGCTATGTCACGGGCGTCTGGCCGCAGCTGATCGGGGGCGCGCGTCAGTTCGGGCTGCCGACGCAGTTCATGGGCACGTTCTGGGGCATGGAAGGGCTGATCGCCAACCGTGTCACCGCAGAGGCTGGGCCGTTCCTTGATGGCTATCAGGGCGTGATGCCGTATCGGTATTGGGATGAGGCCGATCAGGCCCCGCGCTACCAGGAGTTTGCAGGCTTTATGTCTCAGGCTTTCGTGGGCACGCCGCTTGAGAACTACATGCCGACATGGGGCCTTCAGGCGCTGTGTGGGCTCGACATCATGATCCGCTCCATGCGCGATACCGCTGAGGCGGGCAAAGAGCTAACGGCGGATAACCTTGTTGAGACGATGGACGGGATCGAGAATTACGACATGGGCGGCTATTTCGGCGGGCCTGTGGCGTCGCTGGCCAGCCACAAGATTGGGACCGGTCGGGTCTATCAATATTCCGCTGAAACCACGTCGTTTGCACCCGTCTCTGACTGGTTCAACGTTTAAGGACCGCGTCAAATAAGGCCCGCCCCATGCTGACGATCGAAAACATCGAAGTCACCTATCACCACACGGTGCAGGCCCTGCGGGGCCTGTCGCTGGAGGTGCCAGCAGGTGCGATTGTCGCCCTTCTGGGGACCAATGGGGCGGGCAAGACAACAACGCTCAAGGCCGCGACGAATTTGCTCGGCCTTGAGAACGGCAAAGTCGGGGAGGGGCGGATCGTCTATGACGGCAAACCCATCGCGGCCCAAGCGCCCGATGCGCTGACCCGCGCGGGGCTCTTTCATGTGCGCGAAGGGCGGCGGGTGTTCGGAGAGCTGACGGTTGAGGAAAACCTGATCTCGGCCAGCTACGCGCTGGCCGGGCGCAGCGCCAAGGCTGATTACGACCGGGTCTATGATTTCTTCCCGCGCCTGAAAGAGCTGCGCAGCAACACCGCAGGCTATCTGTCCGGCGGTGAGCAACAAATGCTCGCCTTCGGGCGCGCGATGATCGCCCAGCCGAAACTGATCTTGATGGATGAGCCGTCCCTCGGTCTTGCGCCCAAGATCGTGGCCGAGATTTTCGAGACTGTGAAACGGCTCAATGCCGAGGACGGTACGTCGATCCTGCTGGTCGAGCAGAACGCGAACCTCGCCTTTGCGACGGCCAGCTACGCCTACATCATGGAAAGCGGCCAGATCATGCTGGAAGGGGACGTCGCGGATCTGCGCGAGAATGACGACGTGAAGTCCTTCTATCTTGGTGTCACTGACGATGCTTCCCGCACGAGCTTTCGCGACATGAAACATTACAAACGCCGCAAACGCTGGCTGAGCTGAGGGCCGAAATGACGTTTCAAACCGCCATCGGCCTTGTGGCCGCCCATGCGAAGGATCATCCCAACACCGTCGCCATGCGGCAGAAACGCTATGGGATCTGGCAGGAATACACCTGGCCAATGGTCGAAGAGATTGCCCATGATCTGGCGGCGGCACTGATCGCCGATGGTCTGGCGCCGGGCGCGAAGGTGGGCATCCTGTCGGAAAACCGCCGCGAATGGGTGCTGGCGCAGATGGGTGTGCAGGCGGCCGGGGCGGTCACGGTTGGCATGTATGCGACCAGCCCGGCAGAAGAAATCGCGCATTTCATTGAAGTGTCGGATGTCGAGGTGCTCTTCATCGAAGATCAGGAACAATTCGATAAGATCGTGGAGCTTGAGGACCGGCTGTTCGGTCTGAAAAAGCTTGTGGTGTTTGAGGCGAAGGGTCTGGGAGGTGAGACGTTCCTCAATCTGGAAAGCTACGACAACCTTTTGACCCGGGGTCGGGCAGAGGACCGCGCGACCGAAATCGCGGCCCGTATCGCGGGTCTGGCTCCGCAAGATACATCGCTCATGGTCTTCACGTCCGGCTCCACCGGGAAACCGAAAGCCGCGGAGATCAGCCATGCTAATATGGCCGCCCAGTTTGACCTGATTTCATGGGCGTTCGGCGACGTGCCAGCGGGGACGAACCTGCTCAGCTACTTGCCGCTTAACCACATCGCCGAACAGGCGGTCACGGTGATGGGCGCGCTCAGCGGTCCACGGGTGATGAATTTCGGGGAAAGCCTGCGCACCATCACGCTCGATCTGCGGGATGTGGCACCCGAGGCGTTTTTTGGCGTGCCGCGCATCTGGGAGAAGATGCAAGCCGGGCTTCAGGTGCAGGCACAAACGGCGGGACCTCTTCGCCGAATGCTCATTGGCCTGGCGCTCAAATCCGCCGCCACGCGCCACGCGACCCCGCGCCCCGAATGGTCGGCGATGGATGAGCTGAAACACCGGTTTTGGGATCTCTTTGTTTACCGTCACATGCGCTCCTATCTGGGCCTCGGCCGCTGTAGCTTCGCCATCTCCGCCGCCGCGCCCATCTCTCTTGATCTTCTTCAGTTCTTCCGCGGCATCGGGGTAAACCTGCGCGAATTCTGGGGCATGACGGAAACCTCTGGTGCAGTGACCGCACAGGCCGATTGGGGCGCCGGGCAGGGGCGCGTCGGGTTCTTTCCCGACGGGACCGAGTGGAAGATCGCGGAAGATGGCGAACTGCTCATCAAAGGCAATATCGTCTTCAAGGGGTATTACAAACGGCCAGATGCCACCGCCGAGACCATCGTCGATGGCTGGCTGCATACGGGCGATGTGGCTGAAGCCTTCGACGACGGTTCCATCTCCATCATCGATCGCAAGAAGGACATCATGATCAACGCAGCGGGCAAAAACCTGAGCCCGTCCGAGATCGAGAACACGATGAAGGCCTCGCCTTTGATCAAGGAATGTGTGGTGATCGGGGATCAGAAGCCATATGTCACCGCGCTGATCCAGATCGATTTCGATACGGTCCGCATCTGGGCCGAGGCGAATGGCGTCACCTACACAACCTTCAAATCCCTGGCCGAACACCCGAAGGTGATCGACCTGATTGAAGCCGAGGTTGACAAGCGCAACGCCTCGCTTGCGCGGGTGGCGCAGATCAAGAAAGTGCGCCTGCTGAACAAGGAACTCGACCACGATGACGGCGAGGTCACAGCGACCATGAAAATCCGCCGCTCCAAGATCGCTGAAGGCTACGCGAAAGAGATTGAGGCGCTCTACGCCTGATCCCTCTGTTCACCCGCCATTAAGGTTAACCCGCCGCCCCCAACCAGGGCGCGCTCCCCCCTTCATCTTGGCAGATACAACTCCCGCCGGAGGCAGCACGACATCTCAGCCCCCGCGACGGGACGCGTTTGCAGACATTCCCGTCAGCGCGCGGCGTTTTCCCAAATCTCGAACATCGCCGGATGGGTGTCCTCAAGCCTGCGGCGCAGATCGTCCGGCAGGGTCAGCGGCATCTTCGGCGACACGTTGCGCTGCTCCAACGCCAGTGACGTGCCCAGCCTGTCTTCGAAGAATGCCACCAAAAGCGGCATCTGTTCATAGCGGAACACATGATCGACGCCAAACCCGTCCTTGCCATCCCCCATAAAGCGAGCGGGGTTCCCGATCTTGCAGATCGTCTGGTGTTCGTCGTCGCAATAGGCGCTGACAAACTCTTCAAAGCTGATGTCGCCGGTGTAATTGGACGACCCGATTTTGGCCGGCCGCGCGCGGTAGCGATACCACGAACCCAGCCAATCGACCGGATGCCGGATCACGCAAACGGTTTCCAGATCCGTGAGCCCGCATTTACCAAGAAAAGGCTTCATATAGCGGTGATAGCGGTACCCGGGAATGTGTTTGAGATTCGGTTGTTTGCGGAATACGACCGACGCATGATCGGCGAGCGCGTGTTCCAGAGCACTGGTCCCGGTCTTGGGAAGCGCCAAAAAGACAAGTTTTTGTTTCCCGAAAACAAGCATTTAGCGCCTCATTTTGCCCAGCCTCGCGATGTAAACTACTCCTTAACCACTCCCGGCAAAAGGTGAGATGCGAACGATTTTAGTTGAAATGTTCCCTTTTTGATCTCATAAGCGTGAGAACAAGAGGTGAACGAAGCAACAATTGCAGCCCGCAAATGGGCATGGGATAAGGACGAAAATCATGGCAACGGCAGAGCTTCTCAAGATGGCTGACAAGAAGTCTTCGGACAAACAAAAGGCGCTTGATTCCGCGCTGGCACAGATTGAACGCCAGTTCGGCAAGGGGTCGATCATGACGATGGGCGGCAATGCCGTGCAAGAGATTGAAGCGACCTCGACCGGATCCCTCGGGCTTGATATCGCGCTCGGGATCGGCGGCATCCCGAAGGGCCGGATCGTAGAGATTTACGGGCCCGAAAGCTCCGGTAAGACGACTTTGACGCTGCATTGCGTGGCGGAAGAACAGAAAAAGGGTGGGGTCTGCGCCTTTGTTGACGCCGAACACGCGTTTGATCCGACCTACGCCAAGAAGCTGGGTGTGAACCTCGATGAACTGCTGATTTCTCAGCCCGATACCGGCGAGCAGGCGCTTGAGATTGTTGATACGTTGGTCCGGTCCGGTGCCGTCAGCATGATCATCGTCGACTCGGTCGCGGCCCTGACGCCAAAGTCAGAACTCGAAGGCGATATGGGCGACAGCTCAGTGGGCGTGCATGCGCGTCTGATGTCGCAGGCCATGCGCAAACTGACCGGGTCGATCAACAAGACGAATTGCACGGTGATCTTCATCAACCAGATCCGCATGAAGATCGGCGTGATGTTCGGCAGCCCGGAAACCACGACGGGGGGCAACGCGCTCAAGTTCTATTCTTCCGTCCGTCTGGACATCCGCCGGATCGGCGCTTTGAAGGACCGCGACGAGGTCGTGGGGAATGCAACCCGCGTGAAGGTGGTCAAGAACAAGGTCGCACCGCCGTTCAAGCAGGTGGAATTCGACATCATGTATGGCGAAGGCATCTCAAAGATGGGCGAATTGCTCGATCTTGGGGTCAAAGCCGGAGTGGTTGAGAAGTCCGGGTCCTGGTTCTCCTACGGGGATGAGCGGATCGGGCAGGGGCGTGAGAATGCCAAGACCTTCCTGAAAGAGAATGACGGGATCGCGTTGGAAATCGAAGACAAGATCCGCGCGGCCCACGGGCTCGACTTCGATTTCCAGCCAAACGCGGAAGAAAAAGACGACGGAGCATTGCTCGAAGACTGATCTTTCGACAAACGTGATCTAAAGGTCGGCCCCAAGGGGCCGGCTTTTTTGTTTGGTAGGGGGGGCACCCCCGCGCTTGCGCGCTCCCCCGGCATATTTGGAAACCAAAGAAACCCAGCCTGTGGACAGTATCACGGGCGGGGGCTATTTCAGGCGAGATTCAAACGGGATTAAGACCATGACCAGCCTTAGCGATATCCGCGCGACCTTCCTCGACTATTTCAAACGTCAGGGGCATGAGGTCGTGGCCTCGTCGCCGCTCGTGCCGCGCAATGACCCGACATTGATGTTTACCAATTCGGGCATGGTGCAATTCAAGAACCGGTTCACCGGCGTTGAAAGCGGGGCCTATCAGCGCGCCACCACGTCGCAGAAATGCGTTCGGGCGGGGGGCAAGCACAATGACCTCGACAATGTCGGCTACACCGCCCGGCACCATACGTTCTTTGAAATGCTGGGAAATTTCTCGTTCGGGGATTACTTCAAGACCGAAGCGATCCCCTTCGCGTGGGAGCTCTTGACGAACGATTTCGGCATCGACAAATCGAAACTGCTGACCACGGTCTATCACACCGATGATGAGGCGTTCGATCTTTGGAAAAAGATTGGCGTGCCAGAGGACCGGATCATCCGCATTCCGACGGATGACAATTTCTGGCGGATGGGCCCGACGGGACCCTGTGGGCCGTGCACAGAGATATTCTATGACCACGGCGATCACATCTGGGGCGGCCCGCCGGGAAGTCCCGAAGAAGATGGCGATCGGTTCATTGAGATCTGGAACGTCGTGTTCATGCAGAACGAGCAGTTCGAAGACGGCTCCATGACGCCGCTTGAAATGCAGTCGATCGACACTGGCATGGGGCTGGAACGGATCGGGGCGCTGCTGCAAGGCAAGCACGACAATTACGACACGGACCTCATGCGTGCGTTGATTGAAGCGTCGGCGAATGCCACTGATGGCGCGCCTGATGGTCCGGGGAACGTGCATCATAGGGTGATCGCGGATCACCTGCGCTCGACCTCATTCCTCATTGCCGAAGGGGTGCTGCCGTCGAATGAAGGGCGCGGGTATGTATTGCGCCGGATCATGCGCCGCGCCATGCGCCATGCCCATCTGCTTGGCGCACAAGACCCGGTGATGCACCGGCTGGTGCCGGCTTTGGTGCGCGAGATGGGCGCAGCTTACCCGGAGTTGGGTCAAGGGCAGACATTGATCGAAGAGACGCTGCTGAGCGAAGAGGTCCGATTCAAGCAGACGTTGGATCGTGGCCTGAAATTGCTGGACGATGCTCTGGTCGATGTGCCGGAAGGCTCAGAATTGCCGGGTGAGACCGCGTTCAAGCTCTATGACACCTATGGCTTCCCTCTTGATCTGACACAGGACGCCTTGCGCGAAAAAAGCCGCAGTGTCGATGTCGCCGGTTTTGAAGCTGCCATGGAGGAGCAAAAGGCGAAAGCCCGTGCCGCGTGGTCTGGCACCGGCGCGTCGGTCGACGCTGCTGTGTGGTTTGATCTGGCGGAGCAGCACGGCTCGACCGAGTTCCTCGGCTATGAGACTGAAACCGCCGAAGGCCAGGTCCTTGCGCTGGTGAGTGACGATAGCACGGTTCTTGATCGTCTGTCAGAGGGCGATGATGCGGTGTGGGTGATCTTCAACCAGACGCCGTTTTATGCCGAA
>JBCBCS010000165.1:0-7904 GCA_038530475.1 Pseudomonadota bacterium | reverse complement strand
GTCGCGTTTGCGGCGCAATCGGTGGCGTCGGTGTTCGGCGCACAGAAGCCGCCGCCGCCATACTGCTCCTCGTCACACTCACCATCATTGGCGAAGACGCAGCTGTCATCGCCGCCGCCGGGGCTGACGATGGGGGTGCCGTTGCCCGCGCAATCGTTGGTGTCGGTGCCGTCGGCACAGAAGCCCATGCCACCATATTGACGCTCATCACATTCGCCATCATTGGCAAAGGCGCAGCTGTTGTCGCCGCCACCCGGGCTTACGATCGGTGTCGCGTTTGCGGCGCAATCGGTGGCGTCGGTGTTCGGCGCACAGAAGCCGCCGCCGCCATACTGCTCTTCGTCACACTCACCGTCATTGGCAAAGACACAGCTGTCATCACCGCCGCCGGGTGTGGCGATCGGAGTGGCAAAGGCCGCGCAATCATTGGCATCGGTGCCCGCATCGCAGAAGCCACCACCACCGAAGCGTTCCTCGTCGCACTCGCCATCATTGGCGAAGATGCAGGAATTGTCGCCGCCACCCGGCATCGGGGCGGCGTTGCCTTGCACCATCACGAGGCAGTCCGTCGCATCGGTGCCCGTGTCACAAGCGCCTGTGCCACCGTAGTTCACATCATCGCATTCGCCGTCATTGTTCCAGCGGCAGGTGTTGTCACCCAAGGCGCTGATATCGGCCTGCGCAATGCCAAGTTGCCGGGCACGGTCCATGAAGTCGCTTTCGCGCTGGACGACCCATGCTTCGCAATCGGTCCGGTCGGAGCCGTCCTGACACACGCCGGTGCCGCCAAAGCGGTATTCGTCGCATTCACCGTCATTGGCGAAATCGCAGCTGTCATCGTTGATGCCAGCACTCACCAAAGAGCAATCCGCCGTGTCGGTGCCAGTGTCGCAATAGCCCTGACCGCCGTAGCGCTCTTCATCGCATTCGTTGTCGTTTGCAAATTGGCAGGAATTGTCTTGCGCTGCGGCAGGCAGCGCAAAGACGAGGAATAGGAGGGTCAGAAAAGATCGAAGCATAACGTCCTCAAGAGTTCGTGATGCGACAACTTAACCCCAAAACGAAGGGCCGGGTCTACAGCGCAGACCCGGCCCTTTGCAAATTGCTGACGAAAAGTCGGAAAACCCTTACCCGAAGACACGCCCCAGCGCGCCATCGACGGCATCGGTGATCTGGTCGATGTCGTCGGCTGTCGCGATCAGAGGCGGAGAGAAGCACAACGTGTTGTTCTTGCCCGGAAGCGACCGGTTGGTCGCGCCGATGACGATGCCTTGCTGCATGCAATCGGCAACCACGGCCTGCACCATCTTTTCGGGCGCGGGTTCCTTGGTGCCGCGATCCGCGACCAGTTCGGCGCCACAGAACAGACCCTTGCCGCGCACCTGACCGATCACGCTATGCTTTTCGGCCAGTGCCTCCAGGTTGTCGATCATCCGCGCGCCCATCGCCAGCGTGTTGCCCAACAGGTCTTCGTCTTCGATGATCCGCATGTTTTCCAGCGCCGCCGCCGGACCAGCCGTGCACCCACCAAAGGTGGAGATGTCGCGGAAGTAGTTCATCGGGTCGGCGTGATCATCCTTGAACATCTCGAACACCGCTTCGGTCGTCACGCAGCACGAGATCGCCGCGTAGCCAGAGGCGACACCTTTGGCCATGGTCACGATGTCCGGCTGGACGCCGTAGTTCTGGTATCCGAACCATGTCCCCGTGCGGCCCACGCCGCAGACAACTTCGTCGATATGCAGCAGGATGTCGTACTTTTTGCAGATCTCTTGCACGCGCTGCCAGTACCCTTCGGGCGGGGTGATGACGCCGCCGCCGGCGGTGACGGGTTCAAGGCAGAGCGCACCGATGGTGTCGGGGCCTTCGCGCAGGATGACCTCTTCGATCTGGTCGGCGGCCCATTCGCCGTAATTGAGCTCAGGCGCGCCGTCTTGTTCATGCTTGCGGTATTCAAGGCAGTGCGGAACCTTCACGAAACCGGGGGCGAAGGGGCCGTATTGGGCGTTGCGCTCTTCCTGGCCGCCCGCGCTCATCGTGGCGAGGGTTGAGCCGTGGTAGTCGCGGTCCCGGTAAAGGATCTTGTGCTTCTTGCCGCCATAGCGCTTGTGGGCGATCTGGCGGACCATCTTGAACGCCTTCTCATTCGCCTCAGAGCCGGAATTGGCATAATAGACGCGGGTCATGCCCGGCATCTTGGTGATCAGCTTTTCGGCGAAGAGCGCGCCGGGGATCGTGCCCACGGTGCCGCCAAAGAAATTCATCTTCAGGATTGCGTCGCGCACGGCATCGGCGATCGTCTCGCGGCCGTAGCCCACATTCACGGTCCAGACGCCACCGGCGACGGCATCGATATGTTCCTTGCCATGCTGGTCCCAGACGCGGGTGCCTTTGCCTTCGACGATGATACGGGGCTCTCCGGTCTCAAAACCCTTGTGCTGGATCAGATGGTGCCAGACATGGGCGCGGTCCGCGTCGACCACGTGGCTCAGATCATTGGGGCTGGTGCCGTCCATCATCACTCTCTCCTCCGGAATCAGGGGCGCAAAAACTGCGCGATGCCATGTTATCGTGCCGATCGCGCTGCGCGAATAGGGCCAGACGAGGCAACGGGATAGCGCCAGGTGCTGTGGATTCATGCCTCACGAACCGCAAATTTGCCCTTAGATTGGCCTGTGTTTTCCGATCTTCGCCCGATTTTCGCCGGAAAGTTGCATCAGTCTTTCTTCTAAAGACACCAGTTGAGGGACCGTCATGTTTGGACGCAATAGCCTTTCCCGCATCGCTTTAGGTTGGTTTTTGGGGCTCGGCCCGATTTCGTTGGGAATCATCGCCCTCGCGGTTCTTGGCCTTGGGTACAAAGCACAGATTGACCAGAATGAGCGCAATGCGCTGAAGGCCCAGGCATTGATTGACGGACCACCCGCAATGGTCGCCATCGACGATTTCGATCCGGCGCTGCATGCCCACCCGCTGGACGAAGCCGTGTTGCAGGCGCAAGCGGTTCTTCATCTGGCGTACCATCTGACCATCGAAGGCGATACGCGGGATCAATATGCTTACATGGTCCCGCTTGTCGCTCCAGATGCGCAAAGTGATCGAAAGATTGTTGGTGTTGCGATGTTCTCGGACCGACGCTTTACCGAGGACGACCTGACGGATGATCTTCTGTTTGGCGGGATGACCGGGTTCGGAAACTTCGGTCCTATTGTCGCGTATAATGGCCGGATGCGCGATTTGCGCGACTTTGATGAACTGACCGCGCAGTCTTTCAGTGACGAGGGGCTCATAATGCCGGCGGACATGCCGGTGATCTGGCCCTATCTGGAAGGACGCGCTTCGGCACATGCGCAGGAGGATAATTCTCCGTTCAGTCTGTTCTCAAAGATTGCCGGGGCGATCGGGCTTTTTGCACTGGCCAAGCTGGCGTTCCGTGCAAAGGACGATGACGACGCCGACCTTCCCATGCCGGACCAAAGAGCGGCGGAGCCCGCGCCTCAGCCAGACCCGGCTGTGCCCGCCGCCCCAGTTGAACCTGCCGTCCCGCTTTGGAAACAGCGCAACGCAGCCAAGGCCCAGGAACAGATGCAGCCATCCTATGTGGCAGAGGGGGACAACCCTGTTGAGGAGGTCACATATGCGCCCTTGGCTGAAACCCATGCGGTCAGCGATTTTGAGAAGGTGAATGTCGACCTCGCCCCCGCCGTGCAATCCGACCATAACCTCGCCCAGCCCGATCAGCCCAAGCCGCGCCCGGGCCGTCCGGCCTATGACCCGATTGAGCCTGTCAAATCCTCTTTCGGTCTGCGCAAGGTGCTGATCGGGATCGTCGGCCTCGCTTTCGTGGTGCTGCTTGGCAGTGTCATATTCGGCTTGGTGAGCGATGTGCGGACGCAGGAAATCGCGAATGCGCCTGTCCCATCGGCTGAGGAGGCACTGGCCTCAACCCTTGTCGATATCGCCGTTCCTGACGCCGACCCGGATCGTCACTGGACCGAGATTGACCTGAAACCGATGATCGAATGGCTGACCGCCAAAGGCCTCGCTGCCGCAAAGGGCGATGTCGGTGCACAGGTCACCCTTGGCTTGATCGTTGGTACACCGATCGTGCTGCTCTTCTTGCTGCGGATGTTTATCGGCATTCGGGGGTCGATGCCGCGCAAACGGCTCTACATGCAGCTCAGCGACTGATCTTTCTAGAAATCAACCGTGACGCCGGGCAGGTTCAGCGCCTTGATCAGATCGCGCAGCTCTTGCCGGGCGGCCACGTTTGAGATGTTGAGCCCCTTGACCCCGATGTCCCGCAGATCAAGCAGGGTCAGGCCCCGCGGGAACAGTTCCCGGAAGATGACGCGCTCGTTGAAGCCCGGCGCGGTGCGGAATCCGATCCGCTTGGCCAGCTTGCCGATCGCGGCTTCCATCTTCTGCTTGTTAACCATGTTTTGCGCGCCAAGTCGGTTGCGCACCACGATCCAGTCGATGGGTTCAAAGCCCGCTTGCGCCCGCAGCTGACGGGCGTTCCAGACCATCTGGGAATAGACCGACGGGCCGGTGATCGTCTCTCCGTCGCTGTCGATATGGGCCAGCAGGTCAAAGTCGATGAAGCTGTCATTGAGCGGGGTGATCAGCGTATCGGCAAGGCTGTGCGCCACCTGGCTGAGCCGGGTGTGGCTGCCCGGGCAGTCGATTAGAATAAAGTCATTGTCCGGCTCCAACCCTGCCACAGCGAGCGACAGGCGGCGGTCAAAGATATTCTCACCTGCCGGAACACTGGCCTGATCAATCTCCGGCAATTCGTGGTAGCTGGGTGAGGGCAGATCAAGACCCTCTTTCGCGCAATACGCTGCGCGGTTCTTGATATAGCGGCCCATCGTTTGTTGCCGCAGATCGAGGTCCAGCGTGCCAACCTTGTGGCCCATCCGCGCCAGTGCCGTTGCCACGTGCATCGACACGGTCGACTTGCCCGCGCCGCCTTTTTCGTTCCCCACAACGATAATATGTGCCACTGCCCCGGCCCCTTTGCTGCCCTTCCGGATCGTGCGCCCGGATGTGTGCCGTAACTATACGGGCGCAGCGCCGCAAGGCAAAGGATTTGCCGGAGCGATCAAAACGTGCAACCGTTGAATCCGATTTGCGTGTGTAACCAGTAAGGGGAAGAGTGATGCGTGGTATTGTGGTGGCGAGTGTGTTGGTGATGGTGGGGGCCTCCGTTGCGTCTGCCGATGGGTGCGGCGGTGCGGCCCAGAATTACGAAGGTGTCTGGTTGAACGAGAGCGGCGTTCCGACAGCAGAATTCGTAGTGTCTGTGGACGCGTTTCAGGTCGGTCAGACAGGCTGCTATTGGATCGAAGCGACGCCGGAATGGGGGATCACCACAGATGTGCAACACGCGCTTCGCGTCGTGGACACCGATCTTCAAGGCGGCATTCTGATGGCGGTCGCTCTTGATGAAGCCGCAATCGACGCTGGCGAAAACGCCTGGGTCTGGGTGACGAAAGCGGGCCTGACCTCATCCGGTTTCACCGAAATGTATTTCAACCGTCAAACCCTTGGCGTCCCACGTTAACCTCTCTTTCCATTGACACTTTCTGTCTGAGGGCCCATGTGCCCCTCAACGGAACGATGCCGGCTGCCGCGTGAGCAGGCGCCATGACGGGCGCGAAGGTGCATCACTCCGAACGGGTTCCCAAATTCACGCGTGGGGGCAGGGCCGGACGTCCGGCACGCCAACGCAACAGCACGCCTTAGCTGCGTGCCCAACGGGCCATGGCCCGGAAAGAGACATTTATGGATTTCGATATGCTGGGGCTCGCGCCCCGCTTGATTGATGCGCTGAAGAAGCAAGGCATCACCGACCCGACCCCTATTCAAAAACAGGCCATCCCGCACGCCATGAACGGGCAGGATGTGATGGGTCTGGCACAAACCGGATCGGGCAAGACGGCGGCGTTTGGTCTGCCGATGATCAACATGCTGCTTTCTGCTGGCGGCAAGCCCAACAAGAAAACTGTGCGCGGCCTAATCCTTGCGCCGACGCGCGAACTGGCCAAGCAAATTCAGGAAAACCTGAGCGCCTATACCGCGGGCACCCACCTCAAGGTGCAGCTTGTCGTGGGCGGCGCTGGGATCGTCGGGCAGATGCGGCGGTTGGAACGGGGCTGCGATTTGCTGGTGGCGACGCCCGGTCGCCTCATTGACCTGCTGGACCGGGGCGCGCTGACACTAGGCGAAACGCAGTTTCTGGTGCTGGATGAGGCGGATCAGATGCTTGATCTGGGCTTTATCCACGCGCTGCGCCAGATCGCACCTCTGTTGCCCGAAGACCGCCAGACCATGCTGTTCTCGGCCACGATGCCCAAACAGATGAACGAGATCGCGCAGGCCTACCTGAGCAACCCAATCCGCGTGCAGGTGAACCCGCCGGGCAAGGCCGTCGACAAGATCGAACAGAGCATTCACTTCGTCGCCAAGGCGGCCAAGCTCGACCTGCTGATTGAGCTTCTGGACGGCCACCGCGACGAACGCGCCATCGTTTTTGGCCGCACCAAGCATGGCTCTGAAAAGATTCACCGGGTGTTGGAAAAGAAGGGTTTTGCCAGCGCGTCGATCCACGGCAACAAATCCCAAGGCCAGCGGGACCGGGCGCTTAAAGCGTTCAAGGAAGGTGAGGTGCGGGTGCTCGTCGCGACGGATGTCGCTGCTCGCGGTCTCGACATCCCAGAGGTCAAACACGTCTACAATTACGACCTGCCCAACGTGCCGGAAAACTACGTGCACCGCATCGGCCGCACCGCGCGGGCCGGGGCGGACGGCATGGCGATTGCGTTCTGTGCGCCCGACGAGATGGGCGAGCTGCGCGATATCGAGAAGGCGATGAAGGCGAAGATCCCGGTGGCCGGTGGTCGCCCGTGGGAGCCCAGCGAAGAAGAAGCCAAGCCCAAACGCGGCGGCGGTGGACGTGGCCGAGGTCGCGGTCGTCCTGGTGGAGGTGGTGGCAAGCCGGGCGGTGGTAAACCGGGTGGCGGCCAGCCACAGGCGGCCAAGCCGGGCGGCGGAAAACCGGGTGGCGGTGGCAAAGGCCGGCGTCGCAAACCCCGTCGCAATCCCGCGTAAGTTGTTTCTTAACGATTTCGATGATAAGTAAGGGTCAGAATAAAAAGAATAATCTGGCAGAAAAGTATGAATGCGAAGATCAGCACGGTCCTGCGCGATGTCGTGGGGCCCATGTTCCGCCGCCCCAAGGGGCTGCAGGTGGCCGCTTTGTGCCACCGCCCGACCAAGACCGGCAGCAAGGAAGTGTTGCTCGTGACCAGCCGGGGCACGGGGCGCTGGATTCTGCCCAAGGGCTGGCCCATGCGCGGAAAATCCGAGGCTGAGGCCGCCGTGCAGGAAGCCTGGGAAGAAGCAGGCGTGAAGGCCGCCAATGTGCAGGAAGACCCGATCGGGTCTTACGCGTATGACAAGGTGTTGGGCAAAGGCTTGCCCGTACCTGTTGAAACGCTGGTTTACGCGGTCGAGGTCGAAGACCTCGCCCGTGATTTCCCCGAAGCGGATGAACGCACCCGCAAATGGGTGACCCCGCAAGAGGCCGCCGATCTTGTCGCTGAGCCACAGTTGAGCCGCCTTCTCAAGGTTTTCTGACCTGACCTTTCGAAAGTGTTGAATGTGTCCCGTTTGCTGACAACGCTCTGCGCGCATACGGGGGACCAATCATGTCGGACAACAGCAACGCCAACGGCGATGCCGATCCGCGCCATCTTGAAACGCTCGACCGGGATCTGTCGCGCTATTCCCGGTTGGAAGCCGCGACCCAATATGTCGCGCGTCCGATCGTCGGGCCGGGCATCGCCGTTGGCGTTGCTGTTGTCCGACATGATTGGTCCCCCGTATGCGCGCAGAGCGTT
>JBCBCS010000164.1:0-8072 GCA_038530475.1 Pseudomonadota bacterium | reverse complement strand
ACGTCCGCAAAGAGATCGACGCGCATATCGCCGACCGGTTCCTTGAAGCCGTCTGGCGTGAGGCCTTGTGGCTGATCCGCGACGGGGTGGCGACCACGGAAGAGATTGATGAGGCGATCCGTATGGGCTTCGGCCTGCGCTGGGCGCAGATGGGCCTGTTTGAGACCTACCGGATCGCAGGCGGCGAGGCAGGAATGCGCCATTTCATTGAGCAGTTCGGCCCCTGTCTGAGCTGGCCGTGGACCAAGCTGATGGATGTGCCAGAGCTGACCGATGAGCTGATCGACGCGATTGCGGACCAATCCGACGCCCAATCGGGGCGGTATTCGATCCGTGAATTGGAACGGCACAGGGATGCGAACCTTGTGGGCATGATGCGGGCTCTGAAAGCGCGGGATTGGGGCGCGGGCGCCGTGCTCAATGCGCAGGACGCAGCGCGGGGTGGCGTGGCGGAGCGGCTGGACCAGATCGAAGATCCAACCCAGCCGGTGCTGACCTTGGACCGGGCCGTGCCGCTGGATTGGACGGATTACAACGGCCACATGAATGAAGCGCGGTATTTGCAGGCCTTTGGCGATGCGACCGACCGGTTGATGCTGATCGTGGGGTGCACGCCTGACTATATCGCGAGCGGGGGCAGCTATTTTACCGCCGAGACACATATCCGGCATCTGGATGAAGTGCATGCTGGGGCGCGTATCCAGGTGCGCACGCAAGTGTTGATGGGGGCGGGCAAGAAGATGCATCTGTTCCACACGATGTATGAGGGGGACCGCATTCTGGCGACTGGCGAGCACATGATGATCCATGTCAGCCTTGAGACCCGCCGCGCCAGCGACCCGGCCCCGGTCGTGGCCGACCCGTTGGCGCGTCTGGCGGCGGCCCATGCGGAACTGCCTGTGCCCGAGGGCGCGGGTGCCGCCGTGGGGGTGCGGTGAAACGGATCCTGATCACCGCCGGCGCCTCTGGGATCGGCCGCGCCATGGGCGAGGCGTTTGAGACTGCCGGGTATGAAGTCTGGGTGACGGATGTGGATGAAGATGCGCTCGCATCCTGTCCGGACACATGGGAGGCACACAAAGCCTCCGTCACGGATGAAGCGGCGATGGCGGACCTCTTGGACGCGATGGCGACTGTGGACGTGGTCTGTGCGAACGCTGGAATCGCTGGACCGACGGCCTTGGTCGAGGATGTCGCATGGGAGGACTGGAAGGCTTGTGTCGACACGACGCTGGGGGGCGCATTCTTGACGGCGAAATTGGCTGCTCCCCGCATGAAGGCGGCCGGGACGGGTGCAATTGTGCTGACGTCCTCCACCGCCGGGGTTTTCGGCTACCCCAATCGCGCGCCTTATGCGGCGGCGAAGTGGGGGGTGATCGGTTTGATGAAAACCCTGGCGATGGAACTTGGCCCCTTCGGCATCCGCGCCAATGCGATCTGCCCCGGTGCGGTCGAAGGGCCACGGATGGAGGGCGTGTTGGCGCGCGAGGCTGCGGCCAAGGGCATGAGCCGGGACGCCGTTTATGCAGGCTACGCTGCTGGCACCTCGATGCGGCGATTTGTCGAAGCGCGCGAGATCGCGGATATGGCCGTTTTTCTTGGCTCGGACGCGGCGCGGTCGGTGTCAGGACAGGTGATCTCTGTCGATGGGCATACGGAGAATCCGGACCCGAAGCCCTAAGCGTCGTCGTCGCATTCGCATATTTTGGAACCAAAGAAGCGGGGTGTGGTGCCGGTTTGGCTTCGCGCTGGCTTATTTCGCTGCGGCGCGGCACAAGGGCAGTATGGAATTGTGGATCCCTGTCACGCTGCTCGCGGCTTTGGCGCAGACCATCCGGTTCGGGCTGATGACGCAGCTCAAACGGACACAACTGTCGTCGACCGGCGCGACATTCGCACGCTATGTGTTCTCGGCCCCGCTCGCCATGGCGATAGCCGTTGCTTATGGGGCCGCTCTAGGCGTGGGATGGCCGGGCACACCGCTGTCGTTCTGGGCCTATGCGGCGGCAGGCGGAATTACGCAGATTCTTGCGACCGTGTGTTTGATGTCGGTCTTTGCACGGCGAAGTTTTTCGGTCGGGATCGCATTCACAAAGACGACGGTGCTGATGGCGGTGCCGGTCGGTTGGGTGTTGCTGGGTGACACGACGAGCTGGATTGGGTTTGCCGCAATTGTTCTGGGTTTCGTCGGCGTCCTTTTGCTCTCGGATGTGCCGTCAGACACCGGCGCACGGTTTTGGGAACGGGTCTTCAATCCCGCCACGGCGCTGGGATTGGCGGCGGGGCTCTTATTTGCTGTGGCAGGCGTGGGCTACCGGGGCGCGGTCCTCGACCTTGGTGCGGGGGATGCTGTGTTTCGGGCGGTGTTCACGCTTGCCTGGGCCACGGCGCTTCAGACGGGGATCATGGCTGTCTGGATGCGCATCGCGGAGCCGGGCGAGATCAGCCGCACGCTGTCGGTTTGGCGGATCTCGGGGCTCGTTGGTGTGATGAGCATGATCGGGTCAACCTGTTGGTTCATCGCCTTCACCATGCAGAACGTCGCTTACGTAAATGCCGTTGGGCAGGTCGAATTGTTGTTCTCGCTCGCGCTCACGGTTTTCGTCTTCAAGGAGCCGATCAGCCGCCGCGAATGGCAGGGCGGGGCTGTGCTCATGGTGTCGATCCTCGCGCTGATCCTCTACGCCTAGAGCGGGTCGAGCGGGCGTGTGCCGCCCAATCGGGCGACGTGATGTGCTTCGTCATCGTTGCGAAAGAATGGGATCGACGGGGCCGGGCGACCATCGAGCGAAGCGGCGATCTCAGCCAGTACAACTTCGGTGATGAAGGGCAGATCGAGGCTGCGGGCCTTGGCGAGGGGCACCCAATGCAGATGGCTCAATTCGTCCTCCGCGCGAGAGAAGTCATCCGGATCGCTTTTCAGGGCATCGGCGTCGATCTGAAAGAAGCGGGCGTCGAAGCGGCGGGGGCGGCCCTGCGGCGTGACCGCCCGAAACACAAAGCGCAGAGCGCTGGCATCGGGCATGTGGCCCGTCTCAGCGAAGCCGCGCCACCCTTGCGGCGCGTCCTCCCAGACAGATGGCCGGCCGAGGATCTGGCCGGTCTCTTCCCAAAGCTCACGGATGGCGGAGGCAGCAAGGGCATTGGCGCTGAGGTTGCTGTCTTCAGTAAGCGCAGCAGCCACCGGCCCGGGCAGCGCCGCGCCGAAAGGGACATTTGCATCGACGGGATCAACCGCGCCGCCCGGAAAGACGAACTTGTTGGGCATGAAGGCGGCCTTGGCCCCACGCTGACCCATCAGGATGCGAGGGTTCGTCGCGGCGTCGCGCACCACAATGATTGTCGCCGCGTCGCGGATTGCTGACTTGTCGATCTGGTCCATGTGCCGCCCTGATATGTGTCAGGCGTCGCGGAACCCGTGCATCCGGCGCGCCCATTGGATGCCCACAACGAGCCCCTTCAGACGTGGCAGAAGATAGAGCGAGAGCGCGACACAGCCAATCGTGAAGATCGTGGCGAGCACTAGGGGGTCCGGTCGGAACCGTGTGAACGCGATGTGGATGAGCGGCGCCATCAGGTGACCGACCACGAGGATCGTCAGATAAGCCGGTCCGTCATCGGCGCGATGGTGGTGCAACTCTTGCCCGCAAACCGCGCAATGATCCGCCACCTTGAGATAGCCACTGAACAGAGTCCCTTCCCCGCAATTGGGGCAAGTACGCCGAAACCCGCGCCACATGGCTTGTTTGCCGTCGCGGTCGTCGGTGTGAGAATGGGTGCTGTCGCGGTCCATGCATGTCTTCTGCGCCTCTCGTTTGGCTTTGACTAGGGGGCTTTTGGTCGCCCGTGGCGCTCTGTCGCAATTTTTTTCGTCTGCGCGCGACGGAAACGTCGCGCTGTCCCGTTTGAGGATCATGACCGGGCGATATGGCGCGGACATCAGCAGATCAAGAAAAGGAAACGACAATGAAAACGACAGCACTTGTGGCAGCCATCATCGCAGGCCTTTCCGTGAGCGCGGCAGACGCTCATGACCGCCGGGGCGCAGGGTTTGAAATGCCCGCGTTTGAAGAGATCGACGCAAATGGCGATGGCGGCGTCAGCCTTTCGGAGGTTGAGATGTATATGAACGCGCAGCGTGCCGCCCGGTTTGCAGAGACTGACACCAACGGCGACGGCGGCTTGTCGATAGATGAAATGATCGCCGCCATCGATGCGGAACGGGAGAGCCGGGTTGAGCGCATGACCGAACGGCTGACCGAGCGTCTGGAACAGGCGGACACCAATGGTGACGGGCTCTTGCAGGAGGATGAGATCCTCGCTGCGCGTGAGGATCGGGATCGTCGTGGGCCGTCGCCTGAGCGGATGTTTGAGCGCGCCGATGCGGATGCAGATGGGGTGCTGAGCGCCGCTGAATACGGCGAGGCGCTTGAGCGGATGCAGGAGCGTGGCCGCCGTGACGGCTAAGGTCCCAAGGGAGGTGTGGCCCCGATTGCTCAGGGCTGCGCCGGTCTTGTGGGGATGGAATGGATGTGGAACGACTGACGCACGATGACACCCGCCCGCACAGCGCACAGCGACGCGGACCTGCTGGCTGCCTTTGCCGCTGGCGACAGGTCTGCGGCCTTGACCCTGACCCACAGGCTGACGCCACGGGTCATGGGGCAGGCGTTTCGGATGCTTGGCAACCGGGCCGAGGCGGAGGATGTCGCGCAAGAGGCGATGCTGCGGTTGTGGAGGATCGCTCCGGAATGGGACGCCGAGCGCGCGCAGGTGACGACGTGGCTTTACCGGGTGGTGGCCAATCTGTGCACCGACCGGTTGCGGTTGCGGGGGCGCGGAGTCCCGCTCGACGACGCTCCGGACCTCGCGGATGCGGCCCCTTCGGCAGCAGAGGGCCTGCAGACAGCGGCACGGATGGATGCAGTGCGGCGGGCGCTTGCGGAATTGCCAGAGCGGCAGGCGCAGGCGGTGGCCTTGCGCCACCTCGAAGAGCTTGGCAATCCTCAGATTGCCGCCATCATGGACACATCCGTGCGGACGGTCGAAAGTCTGATCGCGCGGGGCAAACGCGGATTGGTCGCTCGGTTGGCCGGACGCAGGGACGAGTTGGGATTCGACGATGACCAAGACTGACGACAGCGAACTGGATGCCATCCTCGCTCAAATGCGGGCTGAGGATGCGGCTCCGTCTGACACTCTGCTCGACCGGATCATGGCGGATGCGGATGATGTTCTTGCTGGAAAGGCCGCGAATCCCGTTGCCGCGCCGCAAGCACCTCTGTCCACGGGGCTTTTCAAAGGGGTGATGGACGCCATCGGCGGCTGGCCTGCCTTTGGCGGGCTTGTTGCCGCGACTATGGCGGGTGTCTGGATCGGCGTCGCACCGCCTGATGGGGTCACGACGCTGGCGTCCGTTGTGCTGGGCGACACGGTTGAAGTTTCTCTCTTCGGGGATGAGGTCTTCGGCGGACTGGAGACGGGACTATGAGCGATCTGCCAAACCGACCCACCAAGAAGATCAGTGGCCTGACCCGGGCCGTTCTGATTGTGTCGCTGGGTCTGAACCTGGTGATCGTTGGGGTGATCGTGGGCGCGCTGGCGACGGGCGGCTTTGGCAAAGGGCGCCCCGGCATCGATCTGAGTGTGGGGCCGATCAGCCGCGCCTTATCCGATGAGGACCGCGCCGCGATGCGCGAGACGATCCGCGCCATAGGGCCCTTCAACCGAGACACCCGCGCTCAGATGCGGGCGGATATGATAGAAATCGCCGCGATCTTGCGGGCCGAAAGCTATGACCGGTCCGCGCTTGAGGCGGTGCTGCGACGTCAGGCGGAGCGGTTGCAGGGCGGGCAGGCGGCCATCGTGACGGCTTTGCTTGACCGGGTAGAGCAGATGGGCCCTGCCGACAGGACGGCCTTTGCAGATCGGATCGAGGAGAATATGCGCCGCGGTTCACCACCGCGGTCGAACTAGGCGGCTGACAGACTTACCTTGTCGCGCCCGCCCGACTTCGCGGCATAGAGCGCAACGTCTGCTGCATCCACCAACCCATCGAGATCGGGCTCCATGTCGCTTGGTGGGCTGCCATCGCTCAGGGTGACGCCAACAGACAGGGTGATCCGCACTTCGGTCTTGTCGCGACCAACAAAGAACGGCGTGTCGCGGATCAGCGTGCAAAGCCGTTCTGCAGCGGTGCGGGCATGGACCACGTCGCTGTTCGGGATGGCCACGAGAAACTCTTCCCCGCCGATCCGCGCCAGAAGGTCGACGGCCCGCAGATTGTCTTTCAGCCGATCAGCCACCTGGCGCAAAACCTCATCCCCGGCGGCATGGCCATAGGTGTCATTCACGGCTTTGAAGTGGTCGAGATCGAGAACCATGAGCGCGAATTGCTTGCCGGACTTGCGACTTTCCTCGCTCAGCCGCGCGAGGTGAGGCTCAGCGTATCGGCGGTTGAACAGGCCGGTCAGCGGATCAGTGATAGCCGCTTCGAGCCCGGTTTCAACGGTCTTACGCAAAGCATCCGCTTGACGCTTGGCGCTTAACAAAACCTCAGCCCGGTGCTGGATTTCGGTGTTGAGGACGTCCGCGCAGATGACGTCATTGGCGCCAAGATCAAGTGCCATCGCAGCGGCATGCTGGGCAACTGGCGGCAGCAGGACAAGGATGCCGGCGTGGCGCGTGGCAGGACGGCTGCGCAGATCAGACAGCAAGCGATAAAGTGCGTGCGTGTCCGCGAGACCGGTTCGGAAATCAAGCACATAGAGATCCTTGTGAGAGACGACGCTTTGGCCGGCGACGAGCCCCTCGATCGGGGCTGCGGTCACCTGCGCATTGCGCAATCCGCTCGAAAGGGCGCCGGTCTTGGGGCGCGGCAATGTGCTGGCAATGACAACCGAGGCCGGTTTGGCAAAGCTGCTGGCATCTTCTGCAAAGCCCAATGCCGTGCGGGTACCGTCGCGCATCCGAAGCTCATGTTTGGCGTCGCGTGTGCGCAACAGACAACGGATGCGCGCCTGAAGAATTTGGTCGTCGATCGGTTTGGTCAGGATGTCATCGGCGCCTGCTTCAAGCACTGTGACACGTTCCAACGGAGTGGCAAAACTGCCCGTTGCAATGACCGGAATGAGAGCCGTGCGATCATCTGCTTTCAAATGCTGGCAAAACGCCGCCGCCTCTTTGCGGTTTGAACACATGTCCATGATGATGAGGTCTGGCAGCGCCGCGGCGACTTCGGTGGCCGCATCCTGGAATGATGTGCAGGGCCGAACCCGGTACTGCGCGGCAAGCAATTTGACCTTCAACACGATCCGATTGGTCGCTACACCATCCACAATGATAATATCGCCAGCCATCCAGAGCGTCCTTCAAACGATGTACCCATCCCGACTGCACTCAGTTTGGCCGCAAAATAGTTAAGAAACCCTTTCGAACTTGGTAACCACGCCGAATGTCACCAGAGCGCGCCGAACGAATCGCCATCTCTGCTTTGATCTGGCTTGCCGGGAATGACGAGCTTTTGCCTGTTTTTCTTGGCTCAACCGGGGCTTCCGCGAACGATTTGCGGGCGCAGGCGGAGGACCCTGCTTTTCTGGGGTCTGTGCTTGAATTCCTGACAATGGACGATGCTTGGGTGGTGGCTTTTTGCGACACGGAAGGGCTGAAATATAACGAGCCGTTAGAGGCGCGTTATGCTTTGCCTGGCTCGGAGGCTGTCCATTGGACCTAAGTGTGCCGGACCTGGCCGACGCGGGTCTAAAGGGGTTGGTCTTCGACAAGGACGGCACCCTGTTTGATTTCAACGCCACCTGGGGGGCGTGGGCACGTCAGGTCTTTGAAGCGGAGGCGGAGGGCGACCCTGCGCGGCTTTCGGCGCTCGCGGATGCCATGGGTTACGATCTGACCACGGGCCTGTTCCGTAAGGGGTCCATTGTCATTGCAAACACGGCCTATGACATCGCCGCAGCGGCCTTGCCATTCGTTGCCGCGCGCGAGATGGGAGGGCATGGCTGAACCGTCGCGCACCTCCTGGGGCCTAGTTGCCCTTCTTTTTTTGGTTGGCCTCCTTG
>JBCBCS010000163.1:0-8116 GCA_038530475.1 Pseudomonadota bacterium | reverse complement strand
AATCGCCCGAGATGAAGTAGAAATGGCTGGCATCCGGGAACGCCTGCTCTGCCGCTTCCAGCGCAAGAAGCGTGCCCTCCACAAGCGACCACTCCCCCCACCCGCACTTGATCCGTTTGGTGGCGTAGGTGACATTGGGATTGTCGCGCAGACGGTCCTGGATCATCGCATACGCCTCTTTCGAGGCACGGGCGTCGAAGTGGATCGAGATGTAGTCGCCGACAGCCGTCAACTGCTCCGCCTGCTGAACAATGGCCTGCGGATCCTTGTGACACAGCAAGATGAAGGCGATCTTTGCCATTTCGGAAACAGTTTTCCCCTAAGCGCCTGAGTGTTTTAGATATGTAAACGTGAAGACCGATTGAATAAACACGAATTCTTTGCTTTTTTGCGCCAAAGCGGCGACGACAACAAAGGCCGCAGGCAATGAGGGCGAGCGTATGGGGTTTCCCGGAACCTGGATGACCGAGAGTGAGAGCGTGGTCTACCGCGTTGTGCCGAAATGCGCGTGTTCGTCCATCGGTCAAATCATGTATTATTCAGATCACGGCGAATTCTTCGACGGTGATATCCATGACGCGCAAGGCGGCATGCACAAATGGGCGATGGAAGACAGCCAGCCCAAGATCACCGACAATGTGAAATCGCATAAGAGCTACGCCTTCACCTGCGTCCGCAACCCTTACACCCGGATCCTGAGTTCCTTCTTCGACAAGATCTGCGGCATCCAGCGCAACGGCAAACGTTATCGCGGCAACCTGGTGCCGCTGCTCATCCAGAAATACGGCATCGAAGTGGGCAGCCCCGAGGACGGGTTCGAATTCGACCAGATCAAATCCTTTCGCCGCTTCCTCCTGTTTGCCCGCGACACCATTCGCTGGCGTCGGCCCATGGATCCGGACATTCACTGGTCCGCCATGTCCGGCCATATCAGCACGTTCATCGTCAATGGCGGGCGCTACGACAAGATCTTCTGGACCGAAGCGTTCAACGACGGGATGCAACAGGTTCTGGATGCGATCGAGACGCCGCAGCCGGTCGATCTGGCCTCAATCCCGCGGTTCAATGAAAGCGAGGGCCACGGCCCCAAACGCGCCCATCCGGTCGAGGACTATTTCGATGACCTGTCCATGCACCTGATCTACGAGATCTACAAACGCGACTTTCACCTGTTCAAATACGATTTCGAAGATCCCTCCAACAAGATGCCAATCGGGGATATTGACCTCGACGAGGTGCATGCGAAGCTCGGGGAATGATCTGACGATCAGCGCGTGCCGCGAGCGGCGGCAAATTTTGGGAAAATTTGCAGGCCTCTTGGCAGCTCTCTTGCACAATATGTGACCCAAGCTCTTTTGGGGTCTGTCGTCTTTGCATATTTTTGAACCAAAGAAGCCGGGCCGTTTACATCGCGTTAAGGTTAACGCGGCATGCTGGCCGAGCGGTACAGGGAGGCATCCCGATGACCGCAACCAGAGAAGCCGCCATCTGATCCGGGCAGGATCGGGTGGCGCACCCTTTTGGGCGTGCAGGTGATGTGTGATGGATGCGCCTTTGCTTCTTTGGTTTTCAAATATGCCCGCCGGAGGCGATACCGACCTCTCGACCTTTCTGATCAGGGGCTTATCTGTGCGTTGGGCCGCAACAGAGGGGTGCCATGAAAGTTCTGGTTCTGGGCTCTGGCCCCAATGTGACCGAGGCCGCTGACTGGCCGAGAGCCCCGTTTGACGTGGTTGTGGCCATCAACAATGCCTGGCGGGTGCGAAGTGACTGGGATTACCTCGTTCATCCCAGCGATTTTCCGGAAGAGCGACAGCCGCAGACCCTTTCAGACAGGCAGCGCATCATCACCCATGAGGCGTATGTTCCTGCCAACAATGCGTTCGGCGGCATCTTTTATGCGGGTGGCACGATGGCGTTTACGGCAGGCTATTGGGTGCTCGACGCCCTGAAACCCAATGTCATGGCCTTCCTTGGCTGCGACATGACCTATTCGGGCAGCAGCACCCATTTCTATGGCAAAGGCACAGCCGATCCGCTCCGGGAGGACAAATCGCTCCGGTCGCTGGACGCGAAATCGGCACGGCTGCAGGCGCTGGCGGCGCGGGTGGGCTGTGCCTGTCTCAACCTCAGCCGAGACGAGAGCCGGTTGGTCTTTCCGCGCGGTGTGCCGGACGATTTGTCGGCGCGGGTAACGCTGGACGACGCGGCGATCGACGCCGCCCTGCGGCTTGAGGCGAAGGCAGGTTATGTCGTCCCATCCGGCAAATACTGGAAGGAAGAGGATCGCTTCGACACCGACCTCATTGACCAGATCGACGCCGCATGGTTGGCGACACGGGCGTAGGGCGGGGCTTGCCCCGCCGCCCCCTCAGACCAGGCCCGCGGCTTTAAACTGCGCGAGGATGTCGGTCTGGGGCCGTGGGCCGATATGGCTGATCACCTCGGCCGCGCAAATCACGCCCATCTCGGCCGCAGTTTTCAAATCCGCACCGGTCGCCACGCCATACAGGAAACCGGCAGCGAACTGATCGCCTGCGCCGGTAGCATCGACCGGCGTCACTGGGGTCACTGCCGCTTCAGCCCGCTCGGATCCGCGCTGTACCCAGACAGGCTTGCCCGACCGGGTGCAGGCCACGACTTCGCAAACCTCGGCGGCCTGAGCAATCGCGGCCTCAAGGTCATCGGTTTCATAGAGCGTTTTCCATTCCTCGGCATTGCCGATGGCGATGTCCATATCCTCGGCAATCAGGCGTTTGAAATCATCGCGGTGGCGTTCGGCGCAGAATGGGTCCGAGATGGTAATGGCAGAGCGACCGCCAGCCGCCTTCATCTTGGTCGCAGCCTCGGAAAACGCGGTTTTGCCCTCGTCCTTGTCGAACAGATACCCTTCGAGGAACAGCAGCCCGGGCCCGAATACGTCCGGCACATCCGCGGACGAAATGTCAGCGCCTGCGCCGAGATAGGTGTTCATGGAGCGTTCGCCGTCAGGCGAGACGAAGATCATTGACCGGGACGTAGGCAGGTCCACGTCTTGCGGTGGCAGCGGAAACGCTGTGCCCGCCTGATCCAGAGCATCGGCATAGAACCGGCCCAGCGCATCGTCCTTCACCTTACCGATAAAAGCTGTGTTCAGCCCCAGCGCCCCGATCCCGGCCAACGTATTGGCGACAGACCCGCCCGGCGCTTCGGTGCGGTCCGACATGGCGGCATAGAGCAGTTCCGCCCGGTCCCGTTCGACGAGCTGCATGATGCCTTTGGTGATCCCCATCTGGTCCAGAAAGGTATCCGAGCCATGGGAAATCACATCCACCATCGCGTTACCGATGCCGATTACGTCGTATGTCATTCGCTCTTATCCTCAAACGGGCACAGGTCGCGGATCACGCAGGCCTGACATTTCGGTTTTCTGGCGACGCAGATATACCGCCCGTGCAGGATGAGCCAGTGGTGCGCGTGCAATTGGAAGTCTGCGGGCACGTTGTCCTCAATGGCGCGTTCGACGGCATCGACATCCTTGCCCGGTGCGATGCCGGTGCGGTTGCCCACGCGGAAGATATGGGTGTCGACGGCTTGGGCCGGTTGCTTCCACCACATGTTCAGAACAACGTTGGCGGTCTTGCGCCCCACCCCCGGCAGTGACTGCAGCGCGGCGCGGGAATTGGGGACGACGCCGCCATATTCGTCGACGAGGATCTTGCTCAGCTTGATGACATTCTTGGCCTTGTTGCGGTACAGGCCGATGGTCTTGATGTGCTCTATGACGCCCTCTTCGCCCAAGGCCAGCATCTTTTCCGGCGTGTCGGCGATCTCAAAAAGCTTTTCGGTCGCTTTGTTCACGCCCTTGTCGGTTGCCTGCGCCGACAGTGCCACGGCCACGACCAATGTATACGCGTTAACGTGGTTAAGCTCCCCTTTGGGTTCGGGGTCAGTGTTCTGAAAGCGGGTAAAAATCTCCCGCATGGTGTTGTAGTCGAGTTGTTTCTTGAGCTTTGCCATAAGGGCGTTTGTGCCTGTGCTGCCCCGCCTTCACAACCCGCAACAATCGGGTCGCGCCGGGGCAAAGCGGCGCATAGGTTGGGCACATGGAACAGTCAGACCGATATCATTACCATGTCATCCGCCGCGCGCTCGATGCGATTGATGCGGCCGAGGGGCCGCTGTCGCTGGAGGACCTCGCCGCGCGGATGGGCATGTCCCCTGCGCATTTCCAGCGGGTGTTTTCGCGCTGGGTCGGGGTGTCGCCCAAACGGTATGAGCAATACCTCCGGCTCGGCCATGCCAAGACCCTGTTGGCTGAGAATTTCACGACACTGGCGACGGCGGATGCGGTGGGGTTGTCAGGGTCAGGCCGCTTGCACGACCTGTTCCTCAAGTGGGAAGCAATGAGCCCGGGCGATTACGCCAAAGCAGGTGACGGCCTCACGATCTATTGGGGCTGGTTCGACAGCCCCTTTGGCCCCGCGCTTGTGATGGGCACGGAGCGCGGCATTTGCGGGCTGGGTTTTTCGGATGAGATGGGGGCCGAGTGGGCGATGGAGGACCTTGTGCGCCGTTGGCCCAAGGCAGAGTACATCGAAGACCCGATGCGCCTGAAGCCGTGGGTCGATGCGGCGTTTGGGATGAAGGCCGGGACCGAAAAAGCACCGCTCTACCTCATCGGCGCACCATTCCAGTTGAAAGTGTGGGAGGCGCTTCTGGCGATCCCGTCGGGTCACGTCACGACCTATTCGGAAATCGCCGAAGCCATCGGCTCCCCCCGCGCTGTGCGGGCCGTGGGAACAGCTGTGGGGCGCAACCCGGTGAGCTGGCTGATTCCCTGCCACCGGGCCTTGCGCAAATCCGGCGCCTTGGGCGGGTATCACTGGGGATTGCCGGTCAAACGGGCTTTGCTGGCTTGGGAAAGCGCGCGCGAAGACGCTGGGTAGCGGCCTTCGTAAGCCTCCAAAACAAAACATGTTTTTCGATAACGGTCGGCGGAACCCTGCCACTGGCACGGGCGTTATTGGATATCAGTGCGGCCTGTCCGATATACACCGCACCAAGCGCACCATGTCCGGTGCCCAACAATGGAATTTGAGAAATGACCCTGTCCAAACTGTCCCTCGCCACCGCGCTTTCCGGTGTCCTCGTCCTGACGGCCTGCGACGACATCCGCGACCCCAACAACCCCAACCGCAACGCCCAGGAAGGCGCGCTTGTGGGGGCTGGGATCGGTGCTCTGGTCGGGCTGGCCGCTGGTGACAACGCGGATGAGCGTCGTCAGGGTGCCGTGGTCGGCGCACTGGTCGGTGCGGCAGGTGGTGGCCTGATTGGCGCGAACCTCGACCGTCAAGAGGCTGAACTGCGCGCCCAGCTTGGTTCAGACGCGCGGATCGTGAACACCGGCAGCCAGCTCATCGTGACGCTGCCGCAGGACATCCTCTTTGCCACCGAAAGCGCGACCCTGACGGGTGCGCTGCAGAACGATTTGCGTGCGCTGGCCCAGTCGATGAACAACTTCCCTGATACGACCGTCAACGTCATCGGCCACACCGACAACACCGGCACCGCCGCGTTCAACCAGTCCCTGTCCGAGCGCCGGGCACAGGCCGTGTCCTCTGTTCTGATCCAGAACGGCGTCGCGCCGAGCCGGATCCGGTCGATCGGTCAGGGCGAAAACAACCCGATCGCGTCCAACCTGAACGCCGAAGGCCGGGCGCTGAACCGCCGGGTTGAGATTACGATCACGCCGAACGTCTGATCCAACGGCGAACAATCGAACAGAGGGCCGCCTCATATCCGGGCGGCCCTTTTTCGTTTCAGAACGTATCGAAGCGGAAGATCGGCATCCCGCCGAAACGGATTGCACCACCGGGCATCGTTAAGGTGGGCCCGCAGAGTGCGTCAAGACGGCGTGCTGCATCCTTGTAGAAATCCATTGCCTCAGCATGCTCCAGCATCTTTTCAGCGGCAGCGATGGCAGCGGGATAGTCGCCCCTCTCCCAGGACAATTCGATCACAGGCAGCGCTGTGGCGGGATCAGATGGCACATCGTTTGCCGCAAGACGTGCTGCGACGCTCGCCCACATCACCCAATCAGTCGAACCAGAGAAAGCTTCAGGCGGACCAGGGAGATCGGTGCTGTCGCCGCGCGCGACAGGGCCATACGCGTCTTTGGCCATCATCACGTCTAGCGTTTCCACGGCGCGGCCAGCAAACCAGCGGATAGACCGCGCGGGCCAATCATAGGACTGAAGCGTGTTGTGCATGTCCTGCCTGTCTACGTCAGCCACGAGCCCATAAAGGAGCGCCAACCACGCGGCCTCAGGATCTGCAACCGGATCGATCAGGTCTTGTTCCACTTGATCCAGCAGGCCACGGGCGGCCTCTGCCACTTCCGCGGTGCGTCCCGACTGGTTGAGATAGATAAGGCTGTAATCTGCGGGCTGTCCTGCGAGTGCAGCCTGCATGGCGACCGTGTTCTGGGTCCGAAATGCGCGACTATCCTCGGATAGCCCCGCCAACGACTGGAGCGGCACGGCGCTGTCCAGTGCGCCAATGGTCGAATAGGACAGCATCTCCAACGGCTCAATTTCGGAGAACGCTTCGGCGTCAGCATGGCGTTCCACGAACAACGTGATGGCTGAACGGTCGGGCAAATCGGCCAGAATGGCTGCGGCGGTCCACAGCTCGCCTTCTTGCTCGAACATCTTGGCGATGGCCGCGCGCCGGGCAACCGGCTGATCCGCGAGGGCAAAGGCAACCTGCGTGCCGAACCGGTTGAGCGTGTCAAACTGGTTGACCAAGGCAAAGTCGTCGAGGGCGTAGACGGCACGCGCGAATTCAAGATATGTGACGCCGTCATCCGCCAGCAAAAATGCGCGGCGTGCCGAAGGCTGAAAGCCAACAAAGGCAGCAAGGTCGTCCGGGTCGGTGGCATCCCACGCCGACAGCCCACCGGGCTGCGACAGGGCATAGGCGTCCCGCAGATCGCCGAGACGGCGCGGCGCCCGTGCGCCATCGTTCAGCACCCGGTCAAACAGGGCCTGGGGCTCCTGATCGGCGTATCGGATCAACAGGTAAATTGCGGTGGTGCCGTAATTGGCGGCGGCAAACCTGCTCATTTCCGCACGGCCATCAATCAGACGTTCTGAGAGGTCGGTGATCAGCGATGCATGAGTGCAGGTAGGATCTGCCAGAACCCCTTGCCCAAGCCCGGCCAGCAAAGCGGCAACCTGTAACGTCTTCATACTCATTCCTTTCGCTGCGTTGTCGCGACCGTCCCGTCCCTGCCCGACCCTGTCAAGCAGCCCCTTTCCAAGGCCGGCGATCTTTGGTCATATCAATTGACCAATTTTGAAAGTCGAGTGCCATGCCGTTTGAGCCGATCCTAGCCGAAAAAGTCTCACACGCCGTGGTGCGGCAGGTGGAGCAGCTGATCCTGAGGGGAATCCTCAAGCCCGGCGAGCGGCTGCCGTCTGAGCGGGAACTGAGCGAGCGACTGGGCGTGTCGCGCCCATCCTTGCGGGAGGCGCTTGCGGAGCTGCAAGAGAACGGATTGCTCACCGCGCGGGCGGGGGCCGGCGTCTATGTGGCGGATGTGTTGGGATCGGCGTTCTCCGACACATTGGTGCAGCTGTTCTCTAACCATGAAGAAGCGGTCTTCGACTACATCTCGTTTCGCCGCGACATGGAGGGTTTGGCCGCCGAGCGGGCCGCGACCCACGGGACTGAGACGGACCTGAAGGTGATCGATACGATCTTTCACAAGATGGAAACCGCCCACGGCAAGCGGAACCCGGAGGAGGAAGCGGGGCTCGACGCCGAATTCCACCTCAGCATCATCGAGGCGAGCCATAACGTCATCATGCTGCACATGATGCGGTCGATGTATCAGCTGCTGCGCGAGGGCGTGTTCTACAACCGCTCGATCATGTTCAAACAGCGGATGACCCGGTCGAGCCTGCTGGACCAGCACCGCGCGATCAATGAGGCGCTGCAGGCCCGCGATGCAGCCGGAGCGCGGGCGGCGGTTGAGGCGCATCTGGGCTTTGTCGAGCAGGCGCTGTCCGATCACGTGACCGCGGAGAAGAACGAAGCCATCGCACAAAAGCGGCTGGATCAAGAGAACCGG
>JBCBCS010000162.1:0-8189 GCA_038530475.1 Pseudomonadota bacterium | reverse complement strand
TTCGATCTCGGGCACCAGTGCGACAGGCATCAAAGGTCTGGTCTGATGCTGTCAGTCGGACTGGAGCTTCAGAGCCAATTGCCACCCGGCGCGTCCGGGCCCGTCCCAGTGTCCGTCCCCGCCGGGTTCGGTTGGGACACGGCCAGCTTTCCGTTGGCGATAACGCGGTCTGGCAACACGTTTTCTAGCGGCCTGACCCCGCGTGATCTGGTCAATCCAGCGATCTGGACAGGTCCGGCCTTTCATGTCGATCCGGCAGCAGACGATAGCAATTCAGGCCTGGGTGCTATGGACGGAGATTTCTCGGACGCGAAACGCACGATCTACGGGGCCTTCGTTGCGGGCAATGCAACGGGGGCACCCTATCGGATCATCGTCAAGGCCGGTCAGTATGAGGGCTCCGCCCTGACGCGCAACGGAAAAGATGAGCCCAATCAGCCGGTCGCCATTATCGCCCACGGGGGGCGGGTGCATTACCGAACGGGGCCATTTTCCACAACATGGAGCGATGCCGGCGGCACGGCGTCTGCCTCTGTCAGTTCCGTTCGACGGGTGTTCCGCACGGATATACTGACATCCGAAGGGTTCTATACCGAACTGGAACAGGTCGCAGATGTAGCGACCTGCGCGGCGACGGCGGGGTCCTGGGTGCTCGATGGCAGCACGGTGCATGTGAACGTCGGCGGAGTGCCGGGTGCAGGCGATATTGCGTTGATGCGGTCCTTCCATGGCGCGCGGTTCCTGACCCATACGGATGACCTGTACCTGGAAGGTCTCGACATTGAGGGAGGGATCACTGGTGCATTGCATTGCGACCCGGTCGCATCCCGCAACATCGTCGGCGTTGATTGTTCGTTCCGCTATTCAGCACCGTCCAACCCTGCGGCACCTCAAGATGCGGTGCGGATCCGTCGCAATACCGGGCTGGCTGCGTTCTTTGGCTGTGATGCGAGCGTCGGGGCAAAGGACGGCTGGTCATTCCATGATGACGGGGTGGCGGGCATGCATGTTCTGCTTGAAGATTGCACATCAAAGAGCAATGGCGCGTACGGAGCCACATCGGTCAATGATTTCACCCTGCATGACGCCGTGGTCGGCGTGTCGATGAACGGCCAATACGGCCCGTCTGAGAACGGCTCCGACGTGCATCTCATCCAGAATGCGCAGGCGTGGGTAATGGGCGGCGCCGTCACGGCCCGGGACACTGATGGCATCTCAACGGCGGTGAAATGTTCAAACGCGTCGCAGATGTGGCTCGACCGGGTGCAGCTCGATGCGGCTGGGTCGACGTCCAACTACGCGTTGGAGGTCAACGGCGGCACTGTCTTCACCCGCGACCTGACGATCGTATCGGGAACAGAAGAAGTGACGTCAGGCGGGTCCGTCACGCCATTCTGAACAAGAGCTGCGGCCAGCGCCGTCCAATCGGGGATCGGTTCTGGCTGTTTGCCGAAGGCTTCACACCGCGCCTGCCAGTCGGGGGCGGTGTTCGCGATGAGCGACGGGATCGCGTGGTCTGCCAACCGCCCCGGCACGAGGATCGGAAGGCCAAGGTGCCGATAGAGCAGAATGCGGTTGGAATTTGTAATTTGGTATTCGACCCCGGGCACGTCCTCAAACGGGGCGAGGCCGATATCCGCGTGACGGATATGTGCGAGGGTTTTGGCGAAGGGCAATTCTCCGTGCCAGTGAACATTTGGTAGACTTGGTGGTGTCGTCTTCAACCGTCCGATGACGTGGATCTGCCAAAGTGGCGCGGCCTTGGCAGTGTCTGCGATCTGGCCCATATCCAGCAGCGTCGACCCGGCGCAGACGGCGATGGGACGGCCGTCACGGGTGTAGGGGTCGGGTGTGGGCACGTCGAGCTGAGCGTGCGGTACGCCCATAGGGTCGAGCGTTACATTGGGGTGGTCTTTGAACCGCTCTGCGATGAGCGGCGAGCCTGTGCTGATCCGATCGAAGTGCTGATACTGACGTTCGGCTTGTAGCAAAGCGGGCGGTGCGTTGAGCAGATGGATATCGTCAGATACCCGGTAAATATGCGTCGCCTGCGGAGACAGTTGGCGCACCATCCCCGCCAGCGCAACGGGTGGTCCGCTCTCGGTGATCACCAGATCAGCGCGGGCGAGCGTGCTTCGCAGCTTTCCACGCCAGAAGGCGGGAAAGGTCCAATTCAGGGCCGAAAGGGTATTGTTGAAGGCCGTGTTGGGCCAGTTGATCGGATGGTAAGGGCTGTAGTGGAAGAGGCCCGTCAGGGTCGCACTGTACTCTGTTCGGCCGGTTTTGGGCGGATGATCGAGCGCCTTCAGCCTCCTGTCACCCATCAGCTTCGACAGCCAGCTGTAGCCCACCGTCACATAGGTGACGTGCCAGCCGATCTCTTGCAGATGATCCGTCACCCAGAGCATCGATGTGCGCCGCTTCTGGTTGGGGAAATGCCCGGTGAGAAAGACAAGGCGTTTCATGCAAGGCTCCGCTTTGTGGGAATCGTCAGTGTCAGGAGGAGCGCGTAGAGCGCCGTGCCAAAGAGGATCTCGGGCACCAGACCAAGAGGTGGAAGACTGAGGAGTGTGGCGCACATAACAGCCGCCGCGCCCAAGGGCGGGATCAGGGGCGCCGCGTCGCTGAGCGTGAGGTTCAGTTTCGGAAGCGCGCGACGGGTGAACCACAGGGTGGCCGTCACGCTCGCTGTACTGATGGCGATCGCGCAAGCGATCGGAGAGAGGGCCAGCACCGGGATCAGGAAGAGCACACTGAGCGATAAGGTCAGGGCCGCACGGCCCAGCAACAGGCGCGTTCCACCGGTCGCTGTCACGGCTTGCGTGACCGGCATCAGGATCGCAGAGAAAAGGCCGATAGGGGCCAGCGCTTGCAGGATCGGTGCGGCAGCCGGGGCATGATCCGCGCCGACGGCGAGGGTCAGGATCGGCTGCGCGGCCGCGATGGTGCCGCCCCAGATCCAGGCTCCCAGAAGTGTGGCTTTGCGCGCTTCCACGCGGATCGCCTGATGCAGAGACCCCGCACGTTTCAGGCGCGGCAATGCGATGTAGCGCAGGGGGGACAGGGTCACGGCCTCAATCAGTTCCAGCATGCGTGTTGCAATTTGAAAGGCCCCGGCGGCAGCGGGGCCCAGGGTGAGGCCAATGGCCAGTTGCGCGAGGGGAAGTTGCGCCGTCAGGAGGCCGGTGCGACCCATCAGATGTGCGGTTTTTGGCAAGATTATCCTGATGGCGCGCCAGCGAGGCAGATGCATCGGCCACCAGCGGGCGAGGACAAGGGCAAGCGTGTTATTGAAAGCGGAAGACGTCACAGCGAACGCCACCAGCGCCCAGAGTCCAGCGCCCTGCCATAGCAACCACAATGCCAAAACAGCGGCGATGCTCTGTGCTGCGACGGTCCGCAGCGCGAGCGCCTTGATCGCCATGCGGTAGCGCAAGATACCCTCCGGCACCGCGCCCAATCCAGCAAAGATCGGGATGACGCTGAGCGCGAAGAGGATCGGGCTAAGGACGGCGCCGATTAGCGCAAAAATGGCCATGAACCCGGCGCCAACCCCGCAGGACAGCACAAACAGCGCCGGCCATCTGCGGGGTCTATGAGCCACCATCACGACCGCATCGCACACGGCGGATCGTTGTAGGGTTTGCACCAGCCGAACAGGCGCAAATGCGGTGGCAAACAGGCCAATTTCAGTGAGTGTCAGCACGCGCGTTGCGGCCAAAAACAACAATGCGTTCAGTCCGACGCGCGACCAGCTGAGGATGAAGGACCAGTGCGTTGCGTTCATGCTGGCACTCCCCTCGGGGTCGGGGTTGCGGCGCGCAACAGCGGTCGTTCGACGAAAGCGTAGGTGAGCAACCCAACCGCAAGTGCCAGCGCTGTGACCACCGCCACGTAGACCCAAGCGCCAAACGGGTTGGCAGGCAGAAGGGGCAACAGCAGGATCGTCGCGCCCCGCAGCACAAAACGGTGCGACAGATAGAGCGCATAGGCGGCGTCGCCCCAGATCATTCCAGGCAGTGATCGCATCGGGCAAAAGAGCGTCCCGCCCGCAACGATCAGAGCAGCCGGCAGTCCGGACGCTATAGCACGTGGCAGAGGGGCTGGATCGAGCACGATTAAGGCGACGAGGCCGCTGAGGATCAAAGCGCAAGCGATGCGAATGTCAGCGCGCCCCACACCCCTTTGCCAGAGGACGGCAAGCCCGATGCCAAACAGGAATTCGAGGATCAGAGGGTTGGTCCAGGTGATCCAGATTGTCGTTTCAATCGGCAGGACCAGACCAAGGCCGACCAGCGCGATCATGATCCCGGTCAGTGCCCATAACGGCTTTGGAAGGGCGAGGCTCAGGGCTGCGAGAGCATAGAAAAACATCTCGTAGTTCAGGGTCCAGCCAAGCGACAACACTGGTGCGATGCGTCCATCGTCGCGGGCGTAAGGGATGAAGCTGTACGAGCTCAGGATTTGGCCGGGATCGAGGGCGGTGTCCTTCACCCCGCCGGGCATCACCAGAAGTGCCGCGACCATCAGCGTGGTGAACAGCCAATACAGCGGCACCACGCGAACCGCCCGCCGCCACAGGAACGCGCCTGGCTGTCCGGTGTGACGGCCAGCAGATAGGGCGATGACAAAGCCCGAGATGACAAAGAACAAATCGACGCCGCGCGTCCACGGGATCATGTCGCCTGCCAGAGACAGGCCAAAATAGTGTTCGGCTTCGGCAATCACATGGCCGACTAGGACCATGATCGCGGCCAACGCGCGCAGCAGTTGAAGACCGGGAAGCCTCTGGGTGGGGGTAGAGCTGCTCATGTCTCTGCCTCTGACGAAGCGGGCCCTGCACTGTTTGAACGGTAGGAGCGGAACACTTGCAGATTTCGCCGGACTGCGCCCCTTACGGTTGGGGCCGGCGTTCGGCGGTCCCAAAACTGCCGTTCGGACGGAAGGGGTGCCGCGACCTTTGCGACGGTTGGAACTGCAACAGATTTGACGGAGGCCAACAGAACCAGCGCCGCGATCAGCCCAGCTGAGAAAAAGAAGTTCTGGTGCAGGATGTAGACCGAATGCGATGAGAACATCAGCGCTGCCGCAATCTGGGCATAGACCACCGTCCAGCCAAAGGATCGGATCGACCGCACGTAGATGCGCCGCAGTACGAAGCCAGCCAGACAAATGAACGCGGCCCCGCCCTTGGCGCCGAAATCGACATAGGCGGCAGTAAAGAACGGGAACTCGCCGCCACCAATCACCGGATCGAGCGCGTTGATACGCGGCTCAAGCAGGGTCAGGAAATAACTGTCGGTGAAGGTGAAGAACATGACACCTTCAAGCAGCAGCCCGCCATTGGTGTTGTGGATGGGCACGGCAATCGGGGCGACCGCGTTGAAGCTGTCATTGATCACGTAGAACGCCATTTTCTGTGTCGCGATGTTGAGGGCACTGTGATGCAGACTGGGGTTGGTAATCGCCTCTCGCCCCACCCAGAGCAGCGCAAAAAGCCCGATCGCGGCCAGCCCCCAACCGATACCGAAGATGCGGCCCCGAATGAGGCAGGCCACGAAATAGGCGCTCAGCAGCAGTTGCAGCAGGAGAAGCCGCTGGCTCATGACCAAGGGCAGGATCAGCAGGGCCAGAGTGTTCACGGCCAAAACCGCCCACATCCAGCGTTTGTTGCTGCGGCAGAGCTGTCCGGCGGTGAGCAATGCAGCCGCCATGCAGGCGGTCGCTGGAAGGGCCGCATAGAACAGACGCATGCCGGTGAAGAGCTTGTTTTCCAGCAGCAGATCGCGGGTCGTGAGGCTGTCGGCGTAGGCTGCCGCCGCCAAATTGACCAGCCCGCCCGCCTTGGCCGCCGCCGACACAATCCAGAGCAGCGTGACCCCCAGCAGCACACAATTCGCCAACAGCGTCACCACCGCTGCGCGGTCATGATTGAGGGTGCTGCGCGCGCCCATCGGTTTGGAGCGGCTGTAACGGGCGGCCAGATCGCCCACGGCATAGGCCAGCAGCCCGAACAGGACCCACCCCAACCCCGCCAGACTAAACACACTGGTCGAAATGCCTTCGCGCCGCATAAAGGTCTGCACCAGTTCAAGGTCATGCAGGCGGCCGAGAATCCATATCGCCGCCAGTCCCGTCAGACTCCAACACAGAAAGATCAGCACCAGCGGCTGAAGCCAGCGCGAGGTGGGGCGCGCCTGCATCATGCAGGCACCTGCACGTCCGAGCGAACGGCGTCATAGATCGCGCGGTCTGGGGCGCAAACCTCTTCGAGCGCGGGGCGCAGGTCTTGCGGAATCCGAGTTGGTGTCGGGGCGGCGTTGCGCTGCCACAGGGGGAAAGGACCGCCACACAGCCGCCGAAGGTCACGGGCAAAGCCCTGCGGGTCTGACAGATCACCCACCAGATCAAAGCGCCGCAGATTGTCACGAGCGCGCGCGATATCGGCACTCAGATTGCGGGACGCGCCGGGCCACACGCCAGCGAAATAGAACAGCAATTGCCCACCCAGACGGCGGGCGTCCGGCGTTTCAAGGAAGGCCTTCAATGTGTCAGGCCGATCGGACGCCGGATGGCGCCGTTGCAGGTAATTGTAATGCGACACGAAGCGTTCAACCGGATCGCGCAGAAGCGTCACGAACCGGTACTTCGCTGCTACCCCGTCATGCAGAGCCCGGTCATAGCGCACATGTCCGGTGATGAACCGCTTGCGCCGCGCCACCGCGTCCCGCAGCGCCTCACCTCGCGCCGCGTAATCACTCAGCCGGTAGGCGTCCCCGGTCAGGTTCGCGTCACCGATATTGAGCGGTATGGCCGTATGGCTGGCGAGGTAACGCAGCCGCAAAGCGGCCCCAAAGCTCGACCCGCCACATTTGGGCACATGAATGTAGATCAGGCCGGTCACTGTTCTCCCTCCCGCCAGTTCACCCATCTCCGCGCGACCAATTCCGACAGTCGTTAGGATTTTGGTAACTTTGGCATCCCATGGTTAACGCGCGCTTAACGCCCAATGCAGAGGCGGGAAGACAAGTGGTGGGAGTGATGCTGCACTGAGGAGAAGGCATGCGCATCGCTCATATTGTGACCCGGCTTTTGCGGGCGGGGTCCGAGGAAAATACGGTTCAGACCTGTCGTTGGCAGGTAGAGCATGGCCACAACGTGACGCTTGTTCACGGGCCTGATCCGGACCCTTGGTGGACGCGCAATCTGCCCGCCGGCATCACCCTGCGCGAGGTGCCGCAAATGGTGCATTCGGTGCAGCCACTGATGGATATCCGTGCATTGTGGGCGCTCCGGCAGGTCTATCGGGATATCCGGCCCGACGTAATCCACACCCATCAGAGCAAGGCAGGTATCCTAGGACGGTTGGCCGCCAGCGTTGTGCCGGACGCGATCGTGACCCACGGCATCCATATCGTCCCATTTGAACATGTGAGCCCTGTCACACGTGCCCTTTATGTTGCCGCCGAGAAATGGGCCGCCCGGAAAACTGACGTCTTTATCGGTGTTTCTGAAGCCGTAGGCCGGGCCTATGTGGAGGCCGGGATCACCCCGCCGGACCGGGTGCATTGCGTGCGATCCGGCATGGACCTTGCGCGGTTTGAAACACCGCAGCGACCCGATGATTGGCGGACCCTACTGGGCGTGCCGACAGGCGGTGACACGCCGCTCGTTGTGTTGATGATGGCGGCGTTTGAGCCGCGCAAGCGACACGTTTCATTCCTTCGGGCGTTTGCAAAAGACGCGGCGGCGCTGCCTAATTTCAAACTGCTCCTCGCAGGCGCTGGACCGGAAGAAGCCAACGTGCGTGCTGCGGTCACCGCGCTCGGCCTCGAGGACAAGGTCGTTTTCTGCGGACACCGCACGGACCCCGAGGCGCTGTTTGCGCTGGCCGATGTCTCAATCCTGACGTCCGCGCGCGAAGGCCTTCCGCGTGTCGTCGTCCAATCCATCGCCAGCGGTTGTCCGGTGTTGGTGCAGAACCTACCAGGGTTGGAAGAGATCATAGATCACGGACGAAATGGTTGGATCGCACCGGGTGAGGATATGGACAGAACGGCGCAGCAGCTGGTGCGGCTTCTGTCGGACCCGACTTTGCGGGCGCGATTGCGCGCCGGCGCCTTGGCCACCGACCTGTCTGCGTGGCGGCTGGACGCCCTGGGCGCACAAACGACAGCTCTTTATGGTCT
>JBCBCS010000161.1:0-8234 GCA_038530475.1 Pseudomonadota bacterium | reverse complement strand
TTTACCGATGACGTCTGCATCGGTAAAAAAGGGTGAGACGCTGATCGACACCGCGCTGACGTTGAACGCGATGCGGCCCGACTTGCTGGTCGTGCGTCATCCTCATTCTGGCGCCGTCGATCTGCTGGCTCAGAAGGTCCATTGTGCCGTTCTGAACGCAGGCGATGGCAAGCACGAACATCCGACGCAGGCGCTTTTGGATGCGCTAACGATCCGCCGGGCGAAGGGGCGTCTTCACCGCCTGTCGATCGCCATTTGCGGTGACGTCGCCCATTCGCGCGTTGCCCGGTCGAACATTCTGCTGCTCGGCAAGATGGAGAACCGGGTCCGCCTTGTCGGTCCGCCGACGCTCCTGCCCAGTGGAGTCGAAGAGTTTGGCGTCGAGGTCTTCCACGACATGCGCGAGGGCCTGCGTGATGTGGACGTTGTGATGATGTTGCGGCTTCAGAAGGAGCGCATGGATGGCGGTTTCATCCCGTCTGAGCGGGAATACTTCCACCGCTACGGGCTGGACGCCGAAAAGCTGTCCTATGCCAAGGACGACGCCATCGTCATGCACCCCGGTCCGATGAACCGTGGGGTCGAGATCGACGGCACCATTGCCGACGACATCAATCGCTCCGTCATTCAGGAACAGGTTGAGATGGGTGTCGCTGTGCGTATGGCCGCGATGGATCTGCTCGCCCGAAACCTTCGCGCAGCACGGGGTGCAAAAGCCGCTGGGGTGATGGTTTGAGCAAGGGACCACCGCTGCAAGACGGGGAAGAGGTCCTGTTCGACCATGTCCCCTCGCTCCGCTCGTTCAAACGGACGGCGCTGATCCTCATCGGTTTGACCATCCCGGCTGTGGCCGTGATGCTGGTCGTCTTTCCCGACACGATCTGGCCCGTCGTCCCGCTCTTCGTGACGTGCGTGATCCTCATGCAGGAACGGGTTCGATTGGGGCGGTATCGTGCGTGGATCACGAACCAGCGGATCGTAATGCAGGGGGATCGGTCCATAGACCTCGCCGACGTCACAGGAAGCAAACATAGCGGCAATGGTGTGCGGATTGGCGTTGCGGGCCACCTTGGCAAGGGGATCAAGCTGTTCTACCCGGAGGACGGCCCCGCCCTGATCGAAGCAATCGAATCCGCCAAACGTAACGCGAACGGAGCGGCCCCATGATAGATGATCCAACTTACGTAAGCGAATATGAACACGGTGTCGTTCGCGTATTCCTGGCCGATAGCCAACTCGCGATGGATATCGGGCATACCGGCACCTATGACCGCCTCTTCACTGCGCTGGGCGTCGATCAACTGGATGCCGCGCAGATCCAGCAGGTGCAGACGCGGATCCTGAAAACCGATATGGTTGACGCCATGTCCCTGCGCGAATTTCTGCGCGAAGGCTACGATGTGCGGGACGAAGACTTGGCGAAATATGGCCCGGCCCTCGATGCGGCAGAGGCAGACGATAACCTCATCCTGATCCTCCGCACTGGTGCGTTCCTCAGCCGCCCCGTGACGCTGACAACGGATGGTGAGGCCAAGCTGATCGCCACATTGCGCGAGCAGAACGCCACCGTCTCTTTCAAACCGCTGCCGAACCCCGACCCCGACGCCGTCGTCGAGGACCCGCCGCAGAAGAAGCGCCCGTCGGATGCCGCTATGTCCGGGCGTATCGCCACTCTCGCGCTGTTGGTTATGGGCCTGCTTGTCTGGCTGATGATCTGGATTGCGGGATGATGGGTCGCTGGGATGAGCAACGCTTGGACCATGGGGCGAGCGAGCAAAATGGGGACACAAGATGACCATCCTGTTGAAAAACGCGCGACTGATTGACCCGGAAGCAGGGACTGACACGTCTGGTTCCCTTTTGATCGACGGCGGCGTTATCGCCGCGCGCGATCCCGAAGACGCGAAAGCGGATGAGGTTGTCGACTGCAAAGGCAAATGCCTCGCTCCCGGGATCATCGACATTGGCGTCAAGGTCTGCGAGCCGGGGGAGCGGCATAAGGAAAGCTTTGCCTCAGCCGGACGTGCGGCTGTCATGGGCGGTGTGACGACGATGGTCACCCGACCCGACACCGATCCTGCCATCGACACGCCTGAAACGCTGGAATTTGTTGAACGTCGCGCGTCGCTCGATACGCCCGTCAATGTGCTGCCAATGGCGGCACTCACCAAAGGCCGCGCGGGCCGAGAGATGACCGAAATCGGCTTCCTGATGGATGCCGGCGCCGTGGCTTTCACCGATTGCGACCGGGTGGTCACTGATACCAAAGTGCTAAGCCGGGCGTTGACTTACGCCAAGTCCTGTGGGGCGCTGGTGATCGGCCATATCCAGGAGCCTGGCCTGTCAAACGGCGCGGCCGTGACCGCTGGCAAGTTCGCGTCCTTGCGCGGCTTGCCCGGCGTGTCGCCGATGGCCGAGCGCATGGGCCTCGACCGAGACATCGCGTTGCTTGAGATGACCGGCGCGGCCTACCACATCGACCAGATCACCACAGCCCGAGCGCTGCCCGCGTTGGAACGGGCGAAGCGAAACGGGCTCAACATCAGCGCAGGTGTGGGCATCCACCACCTGACACTGAACGAACTGGACGTGGCCGACTACCGGTCGTTTTTCAAACTCAAGCCGCCTTTGCGCAGCGAAGAGGACCGGTTGGCGGCGGTGGAAGCAGTCGCAACCGGACTGATCGATATTATTTCGTCAATGCACACGCCGCAGGACGAAGAATCAAAACGCCTCCCGTATGAAGAGGCCGCGTCCGGTGCTGTCGCGCTTGAGACGCTGCTGCCCGCAGCCCTGCGCCTTGTGCATGCGGGTCACCTTGATCTGCCACAGCTTTTCCGCGCCTTGTCGCTGAATCCCGCCAATCGTTTGGGGCTTCCAGCCGGTCGTCTCTCCGTGGGTGCCCCCGCCGATCTTGTCCTGTTCGATCCGGATGCGAGCTGGAAGGTCGACCGGTTTACGCTGCAGTCCAAATCCAAGAACACGCCGTTCGACGGAGCGATCCTTCAGGGCCGAGTCGCGGCGACCTATGTGGGTGGCATCGATGTGTTGGCCCAACAGAAGGCCGCAGCGGATGCCTGATCTGATCTCGCCCAGCTCTGTGCTGATCCTTTGGGCAGCCATCGCCTATGTCGCAGGATCGATCCCGTTTGGCCTTGTGCTGACCAAGGCGATGGGGCTTGGTAACCTGCGCGAGGTCGGATCGGGCAATATCGGCGCGACCAACGTCTTGCGCACCGGGTCCAAGAAAGCCGCTGTTCTGACGCTCCTTTTGGATGCGGCCAAGGTGATCGTCGTGATCGTGCTCGCCCTGAGTCTGGCGGCCGCGGATGCAGCGCAGGTCGCGGCGCTCTTTGGTATGATCGGCCATTGCTTTCCGGTCTGGCTGATGTTCCGGGGCGGCAAGGGCGTGGCCACATTCTTTGGCGTTCTTTATGCGCTGGCCTGGCCCGTGGCCCTTGCGACCAGCCTGACTTGGATCGTTACGGCGGCTGTCTTTCGCTATTCGTCTCTGGCGGCTCTGGTCGCCGCTGCGTCGACACTTGTCTGGTCGCTGGTTCTGGGCGCGCCACAGATGCTCATGCTTTGCGCCGTGCTGGTCGCGCTGATCTTCTGGCGCCATGCTGCGAATATCCGCAGGCTTGTCGCAGGAGAGGAAAGCAAGATCGGAGCGAAGGGCTGACCTTCGCAGCCCACCTCGCTGCTTTGCCCGACGGGACCTTCTACGGCACTGCGCACGGGCGGCGCTATGTCGTCAGCAAGACCTATGTGTCAGGTGGCAAGGGGGTGAAACTTGTGGCGGATGCGCTTGATGGGTCTGACTACATCAGCCTGAATTTTTATCATCTGGCGTCGGGCGATCTGCTCAAACCCTGCGAGATGCCGGAGGCCAAGGTCCGCGCGTTTGTCGCGGACCTCACCCCCGAAGATGCGGGCGACACCGCCGCCCGCCGCTGATTACGGACCGCGCTGTTCGAGCGCCTCTGCGGTTTTCTTGGTGTTCTGGTAGATGCCAAGGAAAAGATACAGCATCCCGCCCGTCAGGATCGTGTAGACAGCGCCACCGACCAGAATGAGCAGGCCCTGAAGGAAGCCACCACCGGCATAAGCTGGCGACATCCAGGTCGCGATTGTGGCGACCACGACACCGATAATCAGAAGAATGACGACGATATTGACGATCATCTCAAGTGAATTGATGAAAAAATCCCGCATTGGGTGTTCCCTTTACTCTTATTTCCGTTCGGCGTTTTGCCGCCTCAAACGGAATCAGGAAGCCCGCGCTCTTTCAACCAAAAAGAGAGCGTGCCGCCGGATTGTTCGCCCAAATTGGGGGATATCCTGACCTTTTTGTTTCTTCCCAGTGTCTTGCGGGTTTCGCTTGACCATGCAGGGATATCTGTTATTTCTGTCATAACAGAAATTTCAGAAGTGAGTCGCAAGAGATGAACCTGACACCTGCCATGCAAGACTTCATTCTCCACTGGGGAGAGATGGGCGCGAAATGGGGTGTGAACCGGTCCGTCGCGCAGATCCATGCTCTGTTGCACATCGCCCCCAAGGCGCTGACGGCTGAGGAAATCAGTGAGACGCTGAACCTTGCGCGGTCGAACGTGTCGAACGGCTTGAAAGAGCTTCAATCGTGGAAGCTGGTGCAATCCCGGCGAGAGCTTGGCGACCGCCGCGATCACTTCACTTCGGTCCGGGATATGTTCGATCTGGTGAACGTGGTGATTGAAGGCCGGCGCGAACGGGAATTCCTTCCCACGCTTGAGGCGCTGCAACGGGTCCGCGAAGAGGCCAAGACCGACGGCACGGGGCCAGAGGTTCAGGCGAGGATCGATGAAACGCTGAGCACGATGCAGATGTTCGATACGTGGTATCGCGATGTGTCCAAGCTGTCGCGCTCTGTCCAGATGGCGGTGATCAAGTTAGGCGGCCGTGTCGCCCGGTTCCTGCCGAAATCAAGCTAAGAGGTTCGGCCGCAGAGGCAAAAAATTTTACGAAAGGATTTCTGTTATGACAGAAATATCAGACATTAGGAAAACACCCCTTTGGCCGCAACGCGCGCCCAAGCCGCGGAACGCAAAGCGGTATGCCATCGATCCGACGGCCTTTGCAGTCGCGGTGGTGGGTGCCCCGCTCCTCGTGACGGCGATGACATTCTGGATAGCCTTCGTGCCGGTAATAGCCCTTGTGCTGGGCGGTCCGGTGTACCTCGCCTTCGCGGTTCCGGTGCTGATGTGGGACATGCAGCGACGCGAACCCAATGCCTGGCGCTATGTCTGTTTGGGGTTCTTCGCTTCAGCGGCCTTTGCAGCCTTCCTTGCACTGGTCCACGCACTGACCCACCAGCAGCAATACGAGACCTACGCCTACATCTACGGCGTATTCGGAGCAGCTTTTGGTCCTCTCTGGGCTGCACCGGTCGCCTCCCTTTATCGCAAGTTGCGTCGGGCAGACTTCGCCCGGCCCTTGCCCCCTCTCTCTTGAAAGGAGACATACCATGTTGAACGCACTTATTTATCTGATCGCTTACGCGGTTCTGAGCTTCAGCACGCTGCTCGCGCTGGGGTGGATGGTTCTACGGATCGGCGGCTTGATGGGCGATTGCCCAGCGGCCCGCGACCGGGCCAAGGCTGCCAGTGTGACGATCGCAACGGGCTACATCGCCATCGGTGCAGGTGGCGTTGTTCTTGGCGGGGCAGGTGTGGTGTTCCTCGGTGGGCAGCTTGCTGTCGCATTGGCTATGCTGGGCTTGGTCGTCCTTTGCCTTGGCCTTGGCTTCAGCAACGCGATTTCGACCCTGCGCGCGGTTTTGGCCCCGCCCGCCCCGGCCAAGGAGCCACAATTGCCGCTTGAGCCGGTCCTCGATTAAGGTCAGCGAAACGACAGATCAGCCGCGCCCCGAAACAGGCGCGGCTTTTGCCGCGTGATCAATAAGAATGCGCTGCGTAAATCCGGCTCAAATCGCCGTTCCACTCACCTTGGAAGGACTCGAGCAATTCATCCGCCGGGGTCTTCCCGCTCTCGATGCTTTCCTTCAGCGCATTGAGGAAATGGGTCTCATCCGCGACCAGCCCACCGGCCCCCGGCATTGCCCGGTTGCGCAGGCCGGTTTCGGCAATCGCCACAGCCTCACGCGCAATGTCATGCATCGATTGGCCATTCACCTTCGCTTGCAGACCATGCACCGACGCCTCAACCCGCCATGCCTCACGCGTTTCTTCGTCCCAGCCCTTGCACAGGTCATAGGCCGCATCCAACGCCTCTTGGTCGTAGGTCAGACCAACCCAGAACGCTGGCAGCGCGCACAAACGCCGCCATGGCCCGCCATCGGCACCCCGCATCTCAATGAACCGCTTCAGGCGTGCTTCGGGAAAAGCGGTCGTCAGGTGGTCGGCCCAGTCTGACAACGTTGGCGTCTCACCCGGCAGGGCGGGCAACTCGCCCTTCAGGAAATCCCTAAACGACATGCCCAACGCGTTCACATATTCGCCGTCGCGGTAGACAAAATACATCGGCACATCGAGCGCGTATTCGACCCAGCGTTCAAACCCGAAGCCGTCCTCAAAGACGAACGGGATCATGCCCGTGCGGGCGTCGTCCATGTGACGCCAGATCCGGCTGCGCCAGCTTTTGTGGCCGTTGGGTTTGCCTTCAAAGAACGGCGAATTGGCAAAAAGTGCCGTCGCCACTGGCTGCAACGCCACCGCGACGCGCATCTTCTGCACCATGTCGGCTTCGCTTGAAAAATCGAGATTCACCTGAACCGTGCAGGTTCGCCGCATCATCATTTTGCCGGATGTGCCGACGGTGTCCATGTAGGCGTCCATCAGTTTGTAGCGCCCCTTGGGCATTAACGGCATCTCGTCGTGGGACCATTCGGGCGCCGCGCCAAGGCCAATAAAGCCAACACCGATCTCGTCCGAGATCGTCTTGACCTCCGCGAGGTGAGAATTCACCTCATCACAGGTCTGGTGGATCGTTTCCACGGCGGCACCGGAAAGCTCTAACGCCCCGCCCGGTTCGAGCGAGACATTGGCACCGTCCTTTTCCAATCCGATCAGAACGCCCTTTTCTTCGACAGGGGACCAACCGAACCGATCCCGCAGACCGGCGAGAACGGCGTGGATCGATCTTTCGCCGTCATAAGGCAGGGGTTTGTGCGTGTCGGTGCAATAGCCGAATTTTTCGTGCTCCGTGCCGATCCGCCATGCAGTCTTGGGCTTACAGCCCTCAGCCAGATACTCGGCCAATTGCTCATGCCGTTCGATGGGGCCGCCGCCGGATTGAGGGATGGACATGGGGGTGGCGCTCCGTCGCTGTTCGGTCCTCAGTCGTGACGTTTGCGCGCGCGGGTGTCAATGCACGCCTTGGTGCGTGGATGCAGGGAGCTAGTGCAGCTGGCGGCGCGGTTTATGGTCGGGCGCAATCCAGACCGTCATGCCAGCAGGGCGCGGCTGGTCAAGAAGCGACAGCATATAATCAGTTTTCATGCCGGGCAGCGCTGTGAACGCATCAAAGAGCTGATCCGCGCCAGCCGCCCCCACCGGAATGTCGAGGTGGTTGCCGTCGGCATTGATGATCCGCCAGGCCGGACCCATGCCGCGCGGCTGGGCAAGGTCAAGCTGCACCATCAGATCAAGGTCCGCGACACCACCATCCTCGGGTCCCATGTAGATCACCCGCCGCTCATCGAGCGTCACAACGCCGGGACCGGCGGCGCGGTTGCGGAACCGCACGCGCTGCCACCCACCATAAGCAAGGCCCAGACCCAGCACGATCAGCCCCAACCCCAGCACGCGCAGGATGCCTGTTGAAAGCAGGCCCCAATACAGGCCGAGTGCGACAAGCGCAGCGGAGAGGATCACATCCCGCCATTTCCAGAACCCAGCTTTGATCTCGGGCCGGATCACGCCAGCGCCTGTTGGGCAGTGAAGGAGATCAGGGCAAAGCGTCCAATCGGCTCAAACCCGACCGCTTCGTAAGCCGCCTGTGCCGACGGATCGTTGGCGAAGAGGATCGACCGAACTGCCCCGCCCAATCGCGCCTCCTGCAGGTGAAGGGCCACTGCGCGCCGTGCCAGGCCCAGACCGCGCCGATCGGGAGGCGTGTAGACGCCGCCCACTTGCACCAAATCATCGACTGATGCGTTGAACCCGGTCATCGAGAGCGGAGTGTCGCCGTCCCAAAGCACGCGGTGGCTGTCGGCTTTGATGTAGTCTGAAAAC
>JBCBCS010000160.1:0-8237 GCA_038530475.1 Pseudomonadota bacterium | reverse complement strand
CCATCTTGAACTCCAGTGTCGCTATGATCCTCTTCCAGATGGGAGTCCAGCCACACCTGTCCGTTCCAGGACGCGTCGGAAAACCCTACAGCGAGCGTTTCCCGCAGCTTGAGCCAGACAGGCGACGGCGCGGTGATGGATTCCCAGATTTCCATCTCATCAGTGAAGTCCCTGTTTGACAGCACTCCCTCTGCTGTTGTGCCCCAAAGCTCGTTGTATGCGGTGTTGGTCAGCACCAGAGCACCTGTGTTTGAAAACACGGCAATGGCTGCTTCCATATTGTCGATGATCGCATTTCCCGTGTCGATCTGAGACCTAAAGCGGCGGGTCAAAGAGATATCGTCACTAATGTCTTCAAACAGGAACGCCACGGCACCATTTGGGTGGGGTTTGCCGGTCACACGAAACGTCTGGCCGTTGGGCAGAGGCCAGGTTTCGTGGTAATTCCCTTCTTCCGCGGCGGTCTCCAGTGCAAGTGTCTGGTCTCGCCAGGTGGTGTAGTCTTTTGGTTCCGGGATCATGTTTTGATCGCGCAACCGGTCAAGAAATGCGAACAAAGCGGGACGACTTATCAAGAAGTCAACCGATAGGCCGGTTAAGTCGCTCAGCGCAGGATTGAAGAGGACCAGCCGTCGGTCTGAATCAAAGATAGCGAGCCCGACCGAAAGCTGCGCAAACGTCTTTGTCAGGGTTTGCACAAAAGAAATCCGGGCATCCCTTGAGGCTACTTCTGCAGAATTGTCGATCGCGAAGTACATCGCATCGTTGCCGCGTTTCAGGCTGGTGACTTCGTAGTAAACGGGGTTGTCCTGTCCGGGCAACGTCACCTGATGCATGTCGATGACAGGCGCTTGCCCAACCGGCGCTGCAATTGTCGGAAAAACATCATGTGGCGGCCATGGAAGAATGTCTTCTGGATCAACTTCATGGATCGCTTCTGAGAGTTCGATATAGGCCTGATTGGCCCAGACAAGCACCCCATCTGCGTCTCGTTTCCAGATCAGTAAGGGCGCGTTTTCACCGATGCTGCGGAGGGTCTCGAGCTCATGCTCCATTGCCGCCGCCGTCAACGGGTCAATGACATCACGAGGATTGTCTTTCAGTTGATGCAGCGTGATTCGGGCGAGCCCGTCATAGTGTTCTGCCTCAATCCAGCCGGCCCCGCCATCATCCGGATAAATGGTCTTCTTACCGTGCTCAGCAAGATCGACACATTGCGTGCGCAGATGGGGGAAACGGGCAGAAAGCAGTGTCAGAAAATTCTCCCAATCCGAGCGCCGAGTATCTCGTGATGACATGAGGTCTTCAGCGGCAGGCGTGGCGTCCATCAATCGCTCATCGTCGAAAAGGAAGGTGATCGATTTCTCCGCTTCTAACATCAATTGTCGGGCAGCGTTCTGGGAGCGTGAGGTTGCTCGTATCCAAAGAGAAGTGAGGATTGTGGCAGAAAGCAGCCCGGCAAGGACGGCAAAAGACGAGAACACGATGTCTTGTTGGAGCATTTCCATTTTCCCGATTCCTTGACGCTGCATCTTCAAGTTGTGCGGGAAGAGGATCGGGCGAATTGGTTAACTGGCCGTTAAGGTGTGAAGAGAATTGTCATGCGATCGGTGCATTTTCGCCAAGCGCGCCTCGCATCGCTTCGGACGGCGCTTCTATAGCTGTCCTCGGCCATTCAACGCTTACAATGGCTCCACGTTTTCCATCTCGAACTTTCCGCGTTCGACCATTGGCAAAGCTGAGCGTTGCGCCAGACCTCTCAAGCAGTGTCTTGGCGATGAAAAGTCCGAGCCCCATACCCTCGTATCCAGCACGCTCCCGTCTGTCGAACTGTGATCGTCTGCGGCCGACGAATGGATCACCGAGCCGACCTAGAAGGGATGGGGAAAATCCCGGACCGTCATCGTGAATACGGACGCTGACCAAAGTATCAGACCAACTGATTTCTACGGTGACAACATCAGTTGCAAAGTCGACCGCGTTCTGGATGAGATTTCGGAGACCATGAATGATCTCTGGTCGCCGGGTCACGTTGGGTTGTGCAAATTCACCCGCGTCAGACTGAAGGATCTTGAAATTCACCTCAACCCCGCGATCCATATGGGGTTCACCGGCTTCCAGCACGACAGTTTCGATTGGCGCATACCGAATAAGAAGGTCGTCCTTTCCGGCCCGCCCCATTGAGCGCAAGATGTCACGACATCGATCCGCCTGCCCTGAAATGAGGCGCGCGTCTTCCATCAGCTCGGACCGATCAGATAGCTCCTCTACGAGTTCAGAACTCACAAGTTTTATCGTGGCAAGTGGTGTCCCAAGCTCATGCGCGGCGGCCGCAACGACACCGCCCAAATCGGTCAGTTTCTGCTCTCGGGACAGCGCCATTTGAGTGGCTACTAAAGCCTCTGACATTGATACTGTCTCTTGTGTGACTTGTCGCGCGTACACCCCTACGAAGACCACCCCAATGACAAGGGCCACCCAAAAGCCAAAGACGAACAATTCTGGCAGAAGCAGTGGACCTCCGCCTTCTGTGGTAATCGGAATGTTGGCAAAACGCAGCAGCGTAATAATCCCAATTGCTATGACGCCGAGGATTAGAGTGCTCCGCAACGGAAGAAGCGTTGATGCGATGGATACCGGCGCAAGAATGAGCAGGGCAAAGGGATTGTTTAGACCCCCGGTTAGGTAAAGCAGACATCCCAATTGAAGGAGGTCAAAACCGATCATCAGATCCGCCTCGCCTTCGCTCAGTCTTCGATTTTCTGGATAGACAAAGGCCGACACGACATTGACGAGAACAGGGAGTCCGATGACGACTGCGATCAAACCGATCTCAAGCTTGAGGTTGAAGACATAGATTGCAGTCAGGATCGCCGCGATCTGTCCAGCGACGGCAAACCAGCGCAATGTGGCGAGGGTTCTCTGGCGAACCCAATTGCTGCGCTTCTGGTTCTGAAAGACGTCTTGGTCTGCTTGCGCCATTATGACCTGCTTGTGTTTTGCATCCTGTCAGCACATCTGGCTTAAGTAGCGATAATTTCAAAGAACTTTGCGGACAGGAGGATCGAATGTCCAAAGGCTATGCGATAGCAGCTGTTGGGGTTCTGGGTGCTGTTCTGGCAGGAACGGTCGCATCAGTCATTTTCTTTGGTGCGAACTCAGATGATCAATTCGCGCAATGCCGCGGCTCTCAGGTTGGCGGTGGCGCAATTGGTGGTCCCTTTGAACTGGTGGATGAGACCGGCCAATCCGTCACGCATGAGGATGTGATCACTGGCCCAACATTGATCTACTTTGGGTATACATTCTGCCCGGATGCCTGTCCGCTTGATAATGTCCGCAATGCTCAGGCGATTGAGATCCTCGAAAGCCAGGGCATTGACGAAGTTCAGCCCGTCTTCATCACGATCGATCCGGAACGCGATGATGTAGAGACTGTCCGGGCCTTTACGGATAATTTCCATGACCGAATGTTGGGTCTTACAGGTTCTCAGGAGCAGATTGATGCGGTGACATCTGCGTACCGCGTGATTGCGAACAAGCAGGACACCGGCGATGAATTCTATCTCGTTGACCATACGACCATGACCTACCTGATGCACCCGGAAGAGGGGCTCCTGGAGTTTTATCGTCGTGATACCTCCCCCGAACGAATGGCTGAGAGTTTGGCTTGCTTTGTGGAAGCCGATGTATCCTAGATGGTTGAAAGATTGACCTGTTGGCAATCAAGGCTAGCCTTCTGCGCAGGGAATTGGAGTAAACCAGATGGATATCAGTCAGATCGGAGAAGATAAGTCTCTCCTCCTTGTTGATGATGACGAACCGTTTCTGCGTCGCCTCGCCAAGGCGATGGAAAAGCGCGGCTTTGAGGTTGAAACGGCCGACAGTGTTGCAGCCGGTAAAGCGATTTCGACCGCGCGGCCCCCTGCTTTTGCGGTCGTTGACTTGCGGCTTGAGGACGGCAATGGGTTGGACGTCGTAGAGACGCTTCGCGACAAGCGGCCTGAAAGTAAGATTGTCGTTTTGACAGGCTACGGTGCCATCGCGACGGCTGTCGCCGCCGTGAAGATCGGAGCGACCAATTATCTGTCCAAGCCTGCCGATGCGAGCGACATCATGGACGCCCTTTTAGCAGAACCGGATGAACTTCCGCCGCCGCCGGAAAACCCCATGTCCGCCGACCGTGTCCGGTGGGAGCATATCCAGCGCGTGTACGAGCTGTGCGATCGCAACGTGTCTGAAACGGCTCGTCGTCTAAACATGCATCGGCGCACGTTGCAGCGTATCCTCGCGAAGCGGAGCCCGCGCTGACGGCCCCGCTTAGTTGGCTGCCTCGGATTTCAGCCATTTGATAAAAATATCGCGGTTTTTCGAGATTACGTTCGGCCTGATCACGATGTGATAGGCGATGCTGCTTTCTTGTTCGGAACATAGTTCAACAAACACGCCGCTCTCCAGCAGCGGGGCGGCGATCGGTGCTGGCATGATGGCGATGCCCAACCCGGCGCGCGCCGCCTCTCGCATCAATTGGCCGGTGGCAAATGTCGTGACCGTCTCGGCCTCAAGGTCGATCCCGTTCTCAGTCAGCCATAAACGCTCCTCCGAGCGGGCACCATCCAGCAACCATCGCGATCCCTTCAGGTCTGCAAGACAGTCGGTCGCGCGCGTGCCGACGTAATCTGGTGTTGCCACGGCCATATGACCGGCTGCCATCAACGGCGTTGATGTGACGCCTGACCAGCCGCCTGTCCCGTAACGGATTGCTACATCAATACTGTCGTGCCGCAGATCGACGAGCCTTTGTGATGGAAGCACTTCGAGCTCGATATCGGGATGGGTGTCCCAGAATTTGCCGATCCGAGGCATCAGCCAGTTGGCCGCAAAAGATGGCGTCACCGCCACCCGAAGCGCGCGCGTTTTAGTCCGGTCTGTCAAATCCCGTGATGCGGCTCCGATTGTCGCGAAGGCTTCGTTCAGCGCGTCCGCCAATGGACGACCCTCAGGCGTAACGATCATCCCTCGTCCATCGCGCTGCATCAGGGACTGGCCATAATGCGTTTCAAGTGTGCGAACATGCTGCGCGATGGCGGCGTGGGTTACGTTCAACTCACGCGATGCTGCGGAAAAGCTGCCAAGCCGAACAGCGGCCTCAAAAGCCCGTAGTGCCGAAAGGGACGGAATATCATGCCAATCCATATGTAACCTCAACTACAATATCCAAAATAGAGATGACTCTGAGTTATTGCTAGAAACACTTATCAATATGGCATCAAATCAGAAAAGGATGAAAGCCATGTTTACAGTTCTCGCAGATGCTATGTTCGCCGCAACCCTCGCGCGTCGGGGTCAGCAGATCCCTGACCGCTTTAAGGACGGTCACCACAATCGGCGGGCCGAAGCGAAGCAGCGCGAAGCCGCAATGTACAAAAACCTGTGGTGAGCGACCTAAAGTACGAACCGCTTTATGACGCGATCCACAACCGTGCCGTCCTTTCGGGTAAATTCTGCCGGAAGGACGGTTTCGTCTTCAAAGCCCATCTTTGAATAATAGGAGAGGCCGCCGGTGTTATCCGACGTGATCTTGGCGATGATTGAGGTGCCACCTGCCGCCCGGCAATCCGACTTCAACTGCGCCATCAAGGCCGCGCCAGCGCCCTTCACGGGTGAGAGTTGATCGGTGAAGCTGCCAACAGAAAAGACCCCCGGTTCGACTTCAAACACCGCTTGGAAACCGACAACCCGGCCGTCCGAAATAGCCACGTTTGAGATGTCTGCTTCGTGAAGGTAACGGGCTTCGAGGTCTTCGGCTGAGTAGGGGTCTTCGTAGGCCGTGCTGCCCCCTGCTGCTATGATCGGGTTGATGATTCCAACGCATGCAGGAATATCTGCAGCCTCCATCCGGCGGACGGTGATCGCCTTCATTGACCTTCTCGCGACGCCAGAAGCGCCTGATAGTCCACTGGCCGGACGTCTTCGAGATGCGGGATGCCGCTGTAATCCCCCGACCTGATCTGGGTGAGATAGATGTCTGACGCAGCGATCTGATTGAAGGACAAATAGTCTCTCAATTCTCGCACATACTGATTGTTGTCGGCAGCCACTTCTGCGTCGATCTCTGCAGCATATCGGTAAAGCGCGTAGGACAAGGCGGGGTTGTCATGCGCCTGACCTTCTCGGTCATACACAATTCCGAGGTTATCAAGGCAGAACGCATCCCCGGTTTGTTCCCAGCAATCGACGAGAATGTCTCGTGACAGCTCCGGGTCGAACGGCACTCCATAGCCGTTCATATACATGTAGCCCACCGTCAAATGCAGGCGCGGGTTGCCCAGCGCGACCGCCTTGATTGCCGCGGTCAGTTCGAGTGACTGATTTTGGGGGAGGTCCACGCCATTGCGGTACATGAAGGACCGATAATCCTCGACCCAGTGGGCCTCGTTATCCTCCGAATAGAGTTTGAGAGCTCGCAGCGCATAGCCGTCCGATGGCCGATCATTGTGGTCATGAACGTAGAAATCAAGAACAGCACCCGAGAGATAGGCATTTCCATCCTTGCCGGGCATATCGAACCCGTACCTGAGATAGGCCTCGATCGTATCGGGATCGGCAGGCTGACCATCATACATCCATCGGTCAATCAGTCGTTCGAGCGCCGTGATCAGGTCCAGATCTGCCGCCCGGCGATCAAGCGCCTCGTCCGTGATCCCTGTTGGAAGCTCCGCCCAGCCCGAGTCGAAATAGTAACCAATCCCTTCATACGCAAAAGGGTCACCGCGCTGGGCCATCGACAACAGCACGTAAAGGGACTCGTTGGCCTCCAGCGCCGAATCTGTCCGCTCAAGCGTGTCATACGCATCTTTGGTCGATTGGTGGTAATGGGTCGTGCCCTCATCGAGTTGGCGCAAAGAATAATCCTGAGCCATCGCGCGAATGTCGGGATCGGTGATCACGCGATCCAGTTTGGCAAAGAGCGCAGCGAGTCCGGCGTCGAGTGCGCTGTCATCCCATTGGGCAACCTGATCCGTCGGTGCGTCGCCACCGATGGCGAGACCGAACCAGAAACGATCTACCGAACGATCAAGAACACGCTCCGCTGATGCAGTTGTGCCAGAGAGCATCAGGATAATGGCCAATACCTGTTTCAAAGTTCTAATTCCCTACTGACAACAATTCTTCCACCTTCTGCGAGAAATCTTGTCTGACTTCGGTTGGCGGACGCAACCTGATCTTAAAAATTTTGGTGATAGCAGGGTCCTGTCTGCCAAAGAATTTGTCAGCCTCTGCAACAGTGAAACCGGCGATTTGTGTCGCCTCCAGCCAGGCGCTCACCTTGTCCGCCTTTTTGATTTGCTTTTTGATCTGAGATGGAACCTGTGCCGGAAGTCCAAAGCGGATGTGGATTGCGGCCATCAGTCTGTCATCGAGGCCCTCATAGCCTGGTCCAATGGCGGCTTTCACGGGACTGATCATATCCCCGATAACGTATTCTGGCGCGTCATGAAGGATCGCGGCGAGCCGCCAATTATGGTCCAATCTTGGATTCATCGCTGCAAAAATCTGCTCAACCAGCAATGAATGCTCAGCCACTGAATAAGCAAAATCGCCCCGGGTTTGCCCGTTCCAGCGTGCAACAAAAGCAAGACCATGCGCGATATCCTCAATCTCGATATCCATCGGAGTCGGGTCGAGAAGATCAAGCCTGCGGCCCGATAGCATCCTTTGCCATGCGCGTGGTTGTTTCATTGGAAAATCCTGCTTTGCCGAACCGCGACCCTATGGCGGCGGGCCTATCGTTGTCGAGACCATTGCGCGGTGCTATGTGGCCCCAAACCTGATTGTAAGGAGTAGGGCCAATGGCCAAGGATTACGTCGTCAAAGACATCAGCCTCGCAGCGTTTGGTCGCAAGGAACTGGACATCGCTGAAACTGAAATGCCGGGGTTGATGGCGGCTCGGGAAGAGTTTGGCGAAGCGCAGCCGCTGAAAGGTGCGCGGATCGTCGGCTCGCTGCACATGACCATTCAGACCGCCGTCCTTATCGAGACACTTGTGGCGCTGGGCGCCGATGTGCGCTGGGCATCCTGCAATATCTTCTCGACCCAGGACCACGCGGCGGCCGCAATTGCTGAAGCTGGTGTGCCTGTCTTCGCGGTGAAAGGTCAGTCGCTGGAAGAGCATTGGGATTACCTTGATAAGTCGTTCCTTTTCGATGATGGCCCGAACATGATCCTTGACGAC
>JBCBCS010000159.1:0-8364 GCA_038530475.1 Pseudomonadota bacterium | reverse complement strand
TGAGCGATTGAGCGGCCAGTCTCTTCAAAGCCTCGCGCACGGTTGAGCGGGAGACGTTGAACTGGTCGCTCAATCGCTCATCCGCACCCAGCGCGGCGCCACAGGCGGCGCTTTTGTCAATAGGCTCAGGTTTGAAGACGCCTACGGCCAGCAAATCACCACCTCGGCCCTCCTGCTCAGCATGAATGCCGTCGATTTCGTCACCGCCTGCGAAGCCCGTTTCGCGCTGGAACGCGCCTGCGCGCCGCTCTCCGCCGCCCGCCGCACCGCCGATCATCTGGCCACCATGCGCGCCGAAATCACCCGTCAATCGCAGCCCGGCCTCACGGATGAGGCCTTCTGCGCCTCCGACGTGGCGTTTCACCGGGCGCTTGTCGATGGTGCTGGAAACCCGGTGCTGAGCTACCAGCTTGCTGGCGCGGTCGAGGCGACGCAGCCGCTGATGAACATGATCACCTTCACGGCCCGCTCCCGGGATCACATCGTGGGGCTGCACACCCAATTGGCCGACGCGCTTGAGGCGCAGGACGCCACCGCCGTCGACACCCTTCTAAGCGCGCTTGCCGACTATACCGCCGATCTTGGCAAATCGGTCGCTGCCACCCGCACCGCCGACCCGTCCTCAAAGCAGAAAAATCCGGCGAAAACGAACTAAATCCGCTCTTGGGGCGTAGTACCACCACGCACCCAGGAGGTTTCATGGACTACATCAACATCGCCCTCGCCCTGCTCACCGTCGGTTTCGGCGCGTTCGGCTTTCTCGCACCCCGATACACAGCCGGCGCTCTTGATCTTGAGCCGACAGGATCGACGATGGGCCTCAGTGAATTGCGCGCTGGGTCGGGCGGCCTCTTTGTTGCGATGGGTCTGTGGTGCCTGTTGACTGGCAATCCAATGGCCTACTTCGCCCTCGGCGTGGCCTATATTGGCGCAGGGTCAGGCCGGATGCTGTCGATCCTGATCGACAACCCGCCGCGCGGCAAAGCGCTCGCCTTTCTCGCGTTCGAATGGCCCCCCGCCGCGTTCCTGATCTGGCACAATTGGCCGGTCTAGGGCGCGCGACCCGGTTCCATCGGTTCAAAAATATGCAATTGCCCGGTTTGCAACGCGGCCCGGCGATGCCTATATTGGGTCTGTCGCAAGACTATGGACATAAACGCGCTCGTAATAAGCGGATCGGACCCGGGGGCGGTACCCGGCGGCTCCACCAAACACCTGTCGTTTGCAGGATATGGGGCCGAAACAGGATCGACGAACGTCTAAAGGGGTTAGCTTTGTCCCGGTTGGAAGCCACCGTTATCGGCGCACTTAAGCTAGTTGCAAACGACAACAAAGCTCCGATGGCACTCGCAGCGTAAGCTGTGCGTAATATCGAAATCTAAGCCCTAGGCCCTAGCCGGTCTAGGCGGGGTTCGCAGGCACCTGGCAACAGAAGCCTGCATCTACCTCCCCCACCACCCTTTCAATGACACCTCTCTCAGCGTGCACTGGTCTGTGCTCGCGCAACCCCGTGTCAAAGCGGATGCAGGCACTTTCCTCACGATCAAATTCCGCTACCCTGCGCTCTATGAGGGGTGCCTTCTTTGCTTTTGCGATGACCACAACACAGGCCATGGCCTGTGACACCGCGTTGCTTCTGACAATCGATGTCTCCAACTCGATCGATGTCGGCGAATACCGGTTGCAGACCAATGGCATGGCCGATGCCATCCTCGACGCGGAAGTGTCAGAAGCGCTGTTGCAGGGGCAAGTAGCGCTCGCCGTGATGCAATGGTCTGGCGAAGGGCGGCAGGTGGTTTCGATCCCGTGGCACCAAATGCGCAGCATCGGTGATGTGCAAAGCTTCGCGGTGCAGGCCCGCATGATGGAGCGGGCGTTCGTGATGTCCGACACCGCCCCCGGCGACGCGATCTACTTCGCGCTTGAGCAATTTGCAGATGCGCCAGATTGCAACCGCCGCGTCATCGATATCTCGGGCGACGGCACTGCCAATGCGGGCCTTGATACGCGAACAGCAGCCCGGGAGGCCGAGCGCCAAGGCGTTACGATCAATGGCATTGCCATCGAAAGCATGGGGCTGGCGATCACCAATTTCTTCGCACGTGCCGTGATCACCCGTGACGGTTTCGTCATCACCGCCCGCCGCCATCTCGACTACCCCCGTGCGATCCGCGAAAAGATCCTACGCGAAGTCTCCCGCGTCTTCGGGTGAGCAGAGCCTCTGGGAGATTTTGGCTCACAGCGGCAAGGCGACCGTCGATTTGATCTCTTCCATGCTCAAGAGCGCCGTGACGTTATAAACCCGCACCTCTGAGATCAGCGCCTGATAAAACTCGTCATAGGCCCGTGCGTTCTTCACCCTGACCTTGAGAATGTAGTCGATGTCGCCCGCCAACCGGTGCGCCTCTTGCACCTCAGGCCGCTCATGCAGCGCTCTCAGAAACTTGGCTTGCCACTCCGCCTCGTGCTCGGACGTTCGGATCAGAACGAAAAAACAGGCCTCGAATCCCAGCGCCTCTGCATCCAGCAGCACCGTTTGATGACCAATAATCCCGGCCTCGCGCATCTTGCGAATCCGGTTCCAGACAGGTGTCTTGGACGACCCCACATCCTTGGCAATTTCATCGAGGCTCTGGCTCGCATCGCGCTGCATTGCGGCAAGGATTTTCCGGTCCAATTCGTCGATCCGAACATTCATTCCGAAATCCCCCTTGATGGAAAATGAGCTGACTGATTTCAGCAATACGGCGAACAATCGTCCCTTTCAAGCCTACCGGGGGCGCAAATATCAGAACAATATTCTATCTTGAGCCTCAACAAAGAGGTCTATGATGAAGCACTTTCCGATCTTTCTTGCCCTCGAAGGGCGGCGCGTCGTCCTGGCGGGTGGCGGCGATGCCGCATTGGCAAAGCTGCGACTGATCCTGAAGACCGAAGCGAAGGTCACCGTCATCGCAGAGGACGCGGCACCACAGATCAAGAATTGGGCGGCGGAGGGTCGGCTTTCGCTCCTCTCCCGCGCGATGGAGCCTGGGGACGCGCTTTGCGCTTCCCTGTTCTACGCCGCCCATGAAGATGAGGTTGAGGATGCCCGCACCGCCGCCCTCGCCCACCGCGACGGCGCGCTGGTCAATATTGTCGACAATCTCTCGGACAGCCAATTCATCACCCCCGCCATCGTCGACCGTGACCCTGTGACCGTCGCCATCGGCACTGAAGGCGCGGCCCCTGTGCTGGCCCGCGCGATCAAAAAAGACCTTGAGGAAAAGCTGCCTACGTCCCTCGGCACGCTCGCCCGCATCGGCAAGGGCTTTCGCAAGATGGCCGACGCTCTGCCCTTCGGCGCCCCGCGCCGGGCGTTCTGGGCCGATTATTACTTCAACGCAGGCCCCCGCGCAGTAACCGGGGGCGAGGACGCCGTCGAAGAGGCGTTGGATGCGCTGCTGCACGATCACCTGACCGCTGACGCCAAGCCCGGCCATGTGGACCTAGTCGGCGCAGGCCCGGGTGATCCGGACCTGCTGACGCTCAAGGCCCGCAAGGCGCTCGATAAGGCCGATGTCGTGATCTATGATCGCCTCGTTACCCCCGAAATCCTCGAACTCGCCCGCCGTGAGGCACTGATGATCGACGCGGGCAAGGAAGGTTTCGGCAAAGCCATGGCGCAGGACGACATCAATGCGCTGATCGTCGACCATGGGTCGCAAGGCGCTCACGTAGTGCGTCTGAAATCCGGCGATCCGACCATCTTTGGCCGGCTCGATGAAGAGGTCGAAGCGATTGAGGCCGCTGGCATCAGCTACGCGATCGTGCCGGGCATCACCGCCGCCTCGGCGGCTGTGGCGGGCATCGGGCAAAGCCTGACAAAACGCGGCCGCAACTCCGCTGTCCGGTTCATCACCGGCCACGACACCAAAGGCTACGCCGATCACGATTGGCGCACACTGGCCGAGGACGGCCAGGTCGCCGCGATCTATATGGGTAAGCGCTCGGCGCGGTTCATCCAAGGTCGCCTGTTGATGCATGGCGCGGATCCTTTGACGCCCGTGACGGTGATTGAAAACGTCTCGCGCCCCGATCAGCGGGTGTTAGCCACGACGCTGGAGCAGATGGAGCCGACAATGTCGAACGCGGGCCTCACCGGCCCCGCGCTCACGTTCCTCGGCCTCGCGCCGCGCGACGCGCTGGCTGCCAGCCATACGCCTGCCATACGCGAGCCATACGCCAGCCAACTCACCCAAGATGTCGAAAGCAAGGTGCTGTAATGCCAAAGAAATTCACCGATAAAGTCATCACAGCGAACCGTCTTCTGGAGGGTGACGCTGTTTGGTTCACCGCATTGGGCGACTGGTCGCCGGACATGAAAGACGCCGAGCTTCTGACCGATGAAGGCCACGCTGAACTGCGGCTTCTGGAGGCCCAAGCGCAGGCTCATCTGATCGCTGGTGCCTACCTTGCCGATGCCAAAGCAGGCCCCGACGGACCAGAGCCCACCCATTTCCGTGAAGCGTTCCGCACCCGCGGCCCGTCCAACTACCACCACGGCAAGCAGGACAGCAATCATGTATAAATACAATGACTTCGATGAGGCTTTCGTCCGCGAACGCGTGGCGCAATTCCGCGGCCAGGTCGAGCGCCGCATCGACGGCGCCCTGACCGAGGATGAGTTCAAACCCCTGCGCCTGATGAACGGCCTTTACCTGCAATTGCACGCCTACATGCTGCGGGTGGCGATCCCCTATGGCACGCTCAACAGCCGCCAGATGGACCAGCTGGCGCATCTGGCAGAGACCTATGACAAGGGCTACGGCCATTTCACCACGCGCCAGAACATCCAGTACAACTGGCCCGCGCTCAAAGACGTCCCCGACATGCTGTCGGACTTGGCGGATGTTGAAATGCACGCGATCCAAACCTCTGGAAATACAATCAGAAACGTGACTGCCGACCATTTCGCGGGCGCCGCGGCGGATGAGGTGGCCGACCCGCGCCCCGTGGCCGAACTCTTGCGCCAATGGTCCACGGACCACCCTGAATTCCAGTTCCTGCCGCGCAAATTCAAGATCGCCATCACCGGGGCCGCGGCCGACCGCGCCGTGATCCGCGCCCATGACATCGGCCTGCAAATGCGTGAGGTTGATGGCGTGCTGGGTGTGCGTGTCCTCGTCGGTGGTGGTCTTGGCCGTACGCCGATGATCGGCAAGGTCATCCGCGACTTCCTGCCGCTCGAAGATCTGCTGCCTTACACCGAGGCTGTTGTGTCGGTCTGGAACCGTCTGGGACGGCGCGACAACAAGTACAAGGCGCGCATCAAGATCACCGTGCATGAGCATGGAATAGAAGAGATTTCCGCCCGTGTGGAAGAGCGGTTCGCTGAGATCAAACCGACCTTCTCAGGCGTCGACCAAGAGCTTTTGGAAGAGATCACAGCCGCCTTCGCGCCCCCCGCATTTCGAAATGCGGACACAAGCCCGTTCGAACGGGCTTATGCCACCGACCCGCTGTTCCGGTCCTGGGTGGACACCAACATCAGCGACCACCGCGCGGCCGGTTATGCGATCGTGAGTATTTCTTTGAAAAAACATGGGGCCACGCCGGGCGATGCCACCGCCGACCAGATGCGCGTGATGGCGGATTTGGCGCGGACCTATGGACACGATGAGCTGCGGGTGAGCCATGAGCAGAATATCATTCTACCCCATGTCCATCGCGCTGACCTGCCGGATGTGTATGCGGCGCTTCGAAGCGCCGATCTGGCGACGGCGAATATCGGGCTCGCCTCCGATATCATCGCCTGCCCCGGCATGGATTACTGCGCGCTGGCGACAGCGCGGTCGATCCCCGTCGCGCAAGAGATTGCGGAGCGCGTGGAAGACCTGAAAATCGAACATGAAGTCGGTCCTCTGAAGATCAAAATCTCAGGCTGCATCAATGCCTGTGGCCACCACCATGTGGGCCATATCGGCATCCTCGGCCTCGACCGGGCGGGCGTGGAGAACTACCAGATCACGCTGGGTGGTGACGGCACGGAACACGCGACCATCGGTGAACGTACCGGCCCCGGCTTTGCCTATGACGAGATTGTTCCGGCGATTGAGCGTCTGATGCTTGGCTACTTACAGCTGCGGAGCGATGAAACGGAAACTTTCATCGAGACCTATCGCCGCCTCGGCATGGCCGCGTTCAAACCCCTGCTTTATCCGGAGGTACAGGCCAATGCCGCTTGATGGACGCAGCCAGACGCTGAACCGTGTGTTCGCAGACAAGGACGCGCAGGATGTGGTCGAACACGCGCTGACCATGCTGGGTGACGTGCCGCTGGTCAGCTCCTTCGGGGCGGATTCGGTGGTGCTGTTGCATATGGCCGCGCAAGTGGACCGCGCGGCCCCGGTGGTCTTTATCGACACCGAAATGCTGTTTCCGGAAACGTTGGCTTACCAGCAAGAGGTCGCAGATCGGCTCGGTTTGACCAACGTGCAGACGATAACGGCCCGGCGCGAGGCGATCTTTGAGCAGGATAACGAGAACCTGTTGCACCTGCACGACCCCGACGCCTGCTGCCATCTGCGCAAGACCGAGCCGCTCGAACGAGCGCTCAAGGACCGCGACGGTTGGATCACCGGGCGCAAACGCTTTCAGAACGGGGACCGCGCGGCGTTGGAGCTGTTTGAGGTGGACCGTCCTCTGAACGGTCTGCCCCGGCTCAAAGTCAATCCACTGGCCCATTGGGACAGTGACGATCTGCGCGCCTATATGGACCGTCACGCCCTGCCCCGTCATCCGCTTGTGGCAAAGGGCTATCCCAGCATTGGCTGCGTGCCCTGCACCAGCGCGGTGGGGCACAATGAGCACCCGCGCGCGGGCCGTTGGCGGGATCAGGGCAAGACGGAATGTGGCATTCACTTCTCCGGCGGTCGGGTGAGCCGCACGGCAAGGATTTGAGTTGTATTGGCCAAGATGAAGCAGCTTGGCAGACGATGAGGATGAACAGATGAGCGTGATCATCACCGATACCGGGTTTGCGCCCGAAGACTGGACCGCCGACATCGTGTCGCTGGATGCGCTGGCGGCCAATAATGTGGGCCCCGCTGTGGCCGTGGACCTTTCTTCTGATGCAGAGCCGCAGACGCTTGCGGGGCGACTGGATGGGATCGATCTGATCCGCATCGATTTCCCGAGCTTCGCCGATGGGCGCGGCTTTACCATCGCCGCACAGCTGCGCCGCATGGGGTTTCACGGACGTTTGCGGGCCAAAGGCCATGTGATTGCCGATCAATATGCCATGGCACGGCGGTCCGGGTTCGATGAAGTTGAAATCTCGGACGAGTTGGCCGCACGCCAGCCGGAGGACCAGTGGTTGCGCCGGGCCGACTGGCAGGCCCACGACTATCAGGCGAGGATGCGCGGATAACCCGCAGGACCTGCCCTTCCCCTAAAGACAAAATCGACGTAACAGGAGCAGGTGGAGATATGTCCACCTGAGTTTACAGATGACCGATACAATGACCGTGACCGACGCGCCGACCAAGGCCCTTCCGAAACTGCCCGACGCCCAGACTGTGACCGAGGTGAAGCATTATACCGACCGGCTGTTCAGCTTTCGCTGCACCCGACCGCAATCCTTGCGCTTCCGCTCGGGCGAGTTCGTAATGATCGGCCTGATGGGCGATCCAGATCCCAAGACGGGCAAGCAAAAGCCCCTGCTGCGGGCTTATTCCATCGCCTCCCCCTCTTGGGATGAAGAGCTTGAATTTTATTCGATCAAGGTGCCGGACGGCCCGCTGACCTCAAAGCTGCAGCACATCCAGCCGGGGGATGAAATCATCCTGCGGCCCAAGCCCGTCGGCACGCTTGTCCATGATGCGCTGCTGCCCGGGAAACGGTTGTGGTTCTTTGCCACCGGCACCGGATTCGCGCCCTTTGCGTCGCTGCTGCGCGAACCGCAGAGCTATGAAGACTACGATGAGATCATCATCACCCATACGTGCCGCGAAGTGGGGGAGCTGACCTATGGCCGCGACCTGATTGAAGCGCTCAAGGACGATGAGCTTCTCAATGAGGTGATTGGTGAGGGCTTCTGGAAGAAGATCAAGTATTACCCGACCACGACCCGTGAAGAGAGCCCGAAGATGGGCCGGATTACTGATCTGATGAAGTCTGGTGAGGCGTTCGAGGACCTTGGCGTGCCCCCGCTGAACCCGGACACGGACCGCGCGATGATCTGTGGCAACCTGGCGTTCAACCTTGAGCTTAAGGACATGCTCGACGGCTACGGGCTAGAGGAAGGCGCCAATTCAAAGCCCGCGCAATATGTGGTTGAGAAGGCGTTTCTCGACTGACTCTTTGGGGTCAGACAAAAAAGGG
>JBCBCS010000158.1:0-8457 GCA_038530475.1 Pseudomonadota bacterium | reverse complement strand
CTTCGCTGGACGACATGGAAGGCAAAGTCTTTGGCTTTGGCGACCCGAACTCCACGTCCGGCTACTTGATCCCGTCCATCGAGATCCCGCAGTACAAAGACGGCGTGACCATGGAGAGCGGCGAGTATTTCGGCGAAGTGAAGTTCACCGGCGGCCACGAGCAAACCATCGTTGCCGTCAACAACGGCGACATCGACGGCGGCGTGACCTGGGCTGATGGCCAGGGCAACTGGGAAGACGGCTATAACTCTGGCGCACTGCGCAAGGCTGTTGATGCTGGCCTCGTCGACATGAATGACATGGTCCAAATCTGGAAATCCAACGTAATCCCCGAGGGCCCCGTTGTGCTCCGCAAAGCGTTGCCTGCAGATGTCCGCGAGACGATGACAGCTCTGGTCGATGGGCTGCACGAGCGTGACCCCGATTGCGCCTATGGTGTGGCCGCTGGTGACACGCTTGGCTTCCAGCCGGTGGCGCACGACACCTACATCTCGATCGTCGAAGCGCGCAAAGCGAAAATCGGCGGCTAAGTCACTTTCATGACGTATCCGGCAGGCCTTCGGGCCTGTCGGTATTTTTGTATGCGGGGGCACCATGGCTGACATTTCCTTAGGCGGCGCGGCGCAAAGCGTGGGCAGCATCCAGTCGAGCTATATGGCGCAGGTTCAAAGGCGCCGGCTTTATGGCGGACTGACGCTTCTGCTCTTCATTGTTCTCATGGTTTCCGGTTTCAACATCGCGGATGACCGCAACGCTGGCGGTTTCTGGGAAGGTCTGCACCAGATCGGTGACTATCCTGCCGACGTGCTGTCCGAAGCCTGGGAAAAGCGCGCTGACCTGCCGGGCCTGATCGCCAAATACTTCCCGGCCCTAGTTGAAACGATCAATATAGCGGCGGTCTCGACCCTGATCGGTGCAATTGGTGGCTTGTTCCTGTCCTTGCTGGGCACGCGTGGTCTGGCGAAATGGCCGCGCCTGATCCCTCTGTTCCGCCGCATCTCGGACATTATGCGCGCCGTGCCGGAGATCGTGATCGCGCTTGTTTTGATCTTCGTTCTTGGCGGCGGACCGGTACCTGCCATGATCGCCATTGCGATCCACACGGCCGGTGCACTGGGTAAGATGTTCTCGGAAGTGGCCGAAAATGCCGATCTGAAACCGGTCGAAGGTCTCGCCTCCACCGGAGCGACATGGTCGCAGCGCATGCTTCTGGGTGTGCTGCCACAGGTTGCACCGAATTACCTCAGCTATTCCCTGCTGCGCTTCGAGATCAACATCCGCGCCTCGGCCATTCTTGGTTTTGTCGGTGCGGGCGGCCTTGGGTACGAGCTTCGCAACGCCATGGCCTGGGGACCCGGGCGGTTCGACGAGGCTGCCGCCATCTTCATTTTGCTCTTCGGCACGATTGTCTTCTTCGATCAGGTGTCCAGCCGCTACCGCAACCGTCTGACAGAGGGGCAAGGCCAATGACCACGACAGATCTGAGCCTCACCAAACACAACGCAGACAAACTGTTTCAGCGCAAGCGCCTGATCGGCTTTGGCATCCCCGCAGTTATCTTTGCCTATCTGCTCTACATCTTCTTTGTATTCGATATTCCCGGGTTGGCGGGGCGTGCCAATCTCGATAACGCGGTCACGCTGGCCTCTGACAGTTGGTCGCACAAGGTTCATGTCACACGGGACAACCGGTCCGGCGAGATCACCTACGCGGTCGAAGGCGAGCGCAAGGGCACCTATCCCGAAGGCCAGCGGCCCGATTGGGTGAGCGGCGATGAGGTAATCACCATTGATCTGGGCGGTGATCACTTCGTTCGTTACCTACCTAACAACAGGACTGAGATCGAAATCCCCGGGTTCCCGATGATTGAAGTGCAAGCTGAAGGGCGCAGTCTGACCAGCAACCTGCCCGCCGACCTGCCGGGTTGGATTTCGGCGTCGAACCGGCGCATCGGCATCACCACGCCCGAGGGCCGCATCACGTTGACCGGAGCGCGGACCGAAGTGTTCAACTATTTCCCAGGGTGGGAGCTCTTTTGGTTCACTCTCGACAGCCCGTATCACGGGCAAGGTCTTGGCACGATCCTGTTCGGCGAGCAGATCGACCCGACGCGCTCGAATATCGCAGGTGCCATTTCCGACTGGTGGAACAACGCCATGTGGCGGCACAAGGATGTCGCCTGGGCGATTGGCGAAACGATCCTGATGGCCTTCCTTGGCACCATGGGTGCGGCGATAATCGCGCTGCCACTGGCCTTTATGGCGGCGAAACGCTTTTCGCCCGTCATGATGCTGCGCGCGGCAACGCGCCGTGTCTTTGACTTTGTGCGTGGCGTGGATGCGTTGATCTGGACCGTGGTGCTGGCCCGCGCTTTTGGCCCCGGCCCCCTGACCGGCGCGCTGGCGATCCTGATCACCGACACTGGCACCTTCGGTAAGATTTTCTCCGAAGCGCTGGAAAACGTCGATCAAAAACAAATCGAAGGCGTGGAATCAACGGGGGCCAAACCCTTGCAACGCTACCGCTTCGGTGTGATTCCGCAGGTGGTGCCGGTGCTACTGGCGCAAATCCTGTACTTCCTGGAATCCAACACGCGTTCGGCCACGATCATTGGCGCAATCACGGGCGGTGGTATCGGCCTCATGCTGACTCAAGCAATCCAGACCCAGAAGGACTGGGAAGAGGTCGGGTATTACATCGTCCTGATCGTGGTCATGGTGATGTTTATGGATTGGTTCTCGGGCTGGTTGCGCGGCAAGTTGATCGGACGCAAAGACTGATGGCACGGCTTTCGGCTGGCACCCCGTTCATTCATCCTGAATGCGACATCACCGATAGTAGCTTCGGAGCCTACGTCGAGATTGGCAAGGGCAGCCGGGTCAGCAATTCCTGTTTCGGGGATTACTCTTATTGCGACCGTTATGCCGACGTCGCAAATGCGCAGATCGGCAAGTTCGTCAACATCGCGGCCTTTGTGCGGATCGGAGCCACGGACCACCCGCTACATACGGCGGCCTGTCATCATTTCCTTTATCGCTCGGATGATTATTGGGACGATGCCGGAAGGGATGAGGATTTCTTCGCGCACCGCCGGTCGCGTACCGCCCATATCGGCCATGATACCTGGATCGGAGCAGGCGCGATGATCAAACCGGAAGTGACACTGGGCGATGGTGCGGTCATTGCCGCAGGCGCCGTCGTGACCCGAGACGTAGACCCCTATACCATCGTCGCGGGTACCCCGGCCAAGGTGATGCGCCTGCGTCAACCACGTGACGTCGCCGAGCGCCTGATCGCTCTGGCTTGGTGGGATTGGCCGCATGAGCAGCTGCGCCATGCGCTTGACGATTTTCGAAGCCTGGAAGCGACAGCGTTTCTGGAGAAATACGAGGTGGCTGGAGCATGAGGGTTGCCCGGAACGAGGCGGGTCTGCACTGCATCGACTCAAAGGGCTGTTTTCATTTGGCCAAGCAACCTAGACGGTCCTGTCTCGCGAGTTGCCCCGCAGACAACTGGCGATCATAGCGGCACCAGCCACCATGATGGTCGCCGTGCCCAGCATCAGCGGCAGGCCTCCCAGTTGATAAGTGACGCCGGACAGAACTGTTCCAACGAGTCGCCCTCCGGCGTTTGCCATGTAGTAGAACCCAACGTCCATGGTGACCCGCTCTGCTTTCGTGAATGCAAGGATCAGGTAGGAATGGAGCGCTGAGTTAATCGCGAAGACTGCGCCAAAGATCAGCAAGCCCGTGATCAGGGAGACGGTGAGCCAGGTCTGAGGGCCATCTGATGCCAAGGCCGCTGCAGTCATAGTGGCCGGGATTACTGCAAGGGTCCAAGCCCAACCCTTTGCGGCATGGACCATTTCACCATGTGGTCGTGATGAGGCGCGCAGAATTCGTGGGACCAAGGCTTGCACAAAACCGTAAAGAATCACCCAAACCGCCATGAACGTCCCGATCATGAAGAATGCAGTTCGGTTTCCAGCCACGGTTCCATCAGACAGCACCGCATAGAAGTAGATGGGGATACCAACCACGAACCATACGTCTCGCGCCCCGAACAGAAACACACGCGCCGCCGAAAGCCAGTTCACGTTCGATGACTTGGAAAACACCTCCGAGAACTTCGCCCCTTTCCGACCCTTCGGCAGACCTGGCGGTATTGCGATCAATACGGCGACTAAGATAACGGCCAGGATCGCCGCCATCCCGAGGACAGCCCAGACAAAACCGAGCGTCGCCAACAGCGCTGCCCCAAGGAGAAAGCCGAGGCCTTTCACCGCGTTCTTCGAACCGGTGAGCAACGCGACCCAACGGAACAACCCCCCATTTTCAGATGGGGCCAACAGCTTCACCGCGGACTTCGAGGACATTTTGGTCAGGTCTTTGGCCACGCCGCTCGCACCCTGCACGACCATCACGTACGCCACCGAAACGCCAATAGCCCAGGATGGGTCTAGCTGTGCCAAAGCAAGAAGAGCCAAAACCTGTATGCCAAGGCCCGCGTAAAGCGTAGACGTCAACCCGAAGCGGGCCGCGATCCACCCGGCACAGAGGTTGGTCACCATACCCGCAATCTCATAGAGCACGAACAGGTAGGCCAACTGCACGGGGCTGAAGCCCAACGAGTGAAAGTGCAGCAGGACGAGCATTCTGAGCGCGCCATCGGTCAGCATGAAGGCCCAATACGCCGCCGTCACGGCGATATAGGCCGACAGCCCCTCTGGCCGCGCAGAAGTGTCCGTCACACCGAATCTCCAACCATCAGCGCAACATCGACAAGGCGGTGCGCATAGCCCATCTCATTGTCGTACCATGCATAGACCTTCACCTGCGTCCCGTTGATGACCATCGTTGAAGGTGCATCCACGATGCTGGAGCGTTCGTCATTGGTGTAGTCGGTCGAGACGAGCGGTCTTTCCTCGTAGCCCAGAATGCCCTTCAGCTCACCGTCCGCCGCAGTCTTGAAGAGGGCATTGACCTCTTCAGCCGTGGTTTCTCGCTTTACCTCAAAAACACAGTCGGTCAGTGAGGCGTTCAGGAGCGGAACCCGCACTGCATGCCCGTTCAGACGCCCGGTCAGTTCCGGGTAGATGAGCGTGATCGCGGTGGCACTGCCTGTCGTCGTCGGGATCAAAGAATTCAAAGCCGAGCGCGCACGCCGCAAGTCTTTTGCGGGGCGGTCCACGATGGTTTGGGTGTTCGTCACATCGTGGATCGTGGTGATCGAACCATGCTTGATGCCCAAATTCTCGTGAATGACCTTCACGACCGGCGCGAGGCAATTTGTCGTGCAGCTTGCAGCCGTCACAATCCGATGCTTGTCGGCGTCGTAGATGTCATGGTTCACGCCATAAACGATGTTGGCAGAATCGCCGTATTTTACGGGTGCGGAGACGACGACTTTCTTCACACCCGCTTCGAAGTAAGGGACGAGCTTGGCCTCTGACTTGAAGACCCCAGTGCAATCGATCACGACATCCACACCCTGCAAGGGAAGATCCTCGATTTTTTTGGTCCCGATGAACGGGAGCCGTGTGCCATCAATGGTCACGCTGTCCGCATCATGAGAGAAATCGGCTTTCCACCGACCATGCACGGTATCGAACTCCAAAAGATGGGCATGCATCTCCGGATCACCCATAGCATCATTTATCCAGGCAATCTTGGCCCCGCGTTCCAGCAGTGGCTTCAGGGCAAGTTTTCCGATCCGGCCAAGGCCGTTGAGGGCGTAGGTGGTCACGCAGAGGCTCCTTCATTCGTTTGTGCAATTTCGTCAACGGCTTTCTGCAACGCGATCCTGTCAAGAGACGCAATCGGCAACGCCGTGAAGGCCTTGATCCGGTTCAGAAGCGCACCATAGGACTGGTGAAACGCCAGGCTCTTCTCGGCGTTCGAGCCTTCGACCTTCACCGGGTCCCGCATACCCCAATGGGCACTTACCGGCTGGCCCGTCCAAGCGGGGCATTCCTCATTTGCCGCCTGGTTGCAGACCGTGAAGACAAAGTCGAAGTCTGGGGCATCATCGCCCTGGAAGACCGACACGTTTTTTGACTCCAAAACAGAGGTATCGTGCCCTTTCTGCTTCAAAACTTCGAGCGCGAATGGGTTCAGCTCTGAGCGTGGCTTGGTGCCCGCCGAATAGGCCACAAACTTGTCCCCAGCCTCCTTGCGCAGGATGGATTCGGCAAAAATCGAGCGCGCGGAATTGCCGGTGCAGATGAAAAGGACATTGTACTTGCGATCAGTCACGGGACTGGCTCCATCAAAGCTAAAAGAGGTGAAGGGTGAACAGATTTCCGGGCGACCACGACAACAATCACGTAACAGATAATCGAACGTCTCGCGGGCCGCGTTCATGTGGATCGAATAGCGCAGCGAGGTCCCCACGCGCTCTTGCGTGACTAGTCCCGCCTGCATGAGCGCACTGACATAGGTCGAAAGAGTGTTGGGCTTTAGCTCCAGGGCCTGCGCCAGTTCAGTCGCGGGAACGCGGTCTGGATAGCGACGCATAAGCAATCGAAAAACAGCCAGCCGGTGAGGATGACCGAGTGTAGAAAGGCGGTTGGGAATCAATATTTCCATAGTTCATGAAATATGGAATTAATGAGATTGGCGCAATGCTTCTGATCGGATTTACCAGTGCGCATTCGTCGCTTCGTAGTAATTTGGCAAAGATAGCTTCTATAGCCGTCTTTTGTATTCCTTAGGCCTCCAGTGTCAGGGTAACCCGGTCGCCCGCAAACCATGTGCGGCCAAACTCAACCGGCATACCGGCTTGATCCACGTTGACACCTGAGGACTTCAACAGTGGATCGCCCTCTGAAAGCTGTAGGTGGAGCGCGTGTGTCGCCGTGGCTCGTACCGCAGTCAGGCGGGTTGAAGAGCGGGTGTAGTCGGAGATGCCGGCCAGTCGCAGCGCTTCGGTCACGCTGCTGGTTTGGTGCAGGGCTTCTTCGATGCCGGTAAGACGCCCGAGGGGAAACAGACTTTCAAAAACGGCGATCGGCTGGCCGTCGGCGAGCGAAAGACCGTGATAGGCGCAAACCGGATCGCCCGGGGCAATCTGCAGCGCTTTGGCTTCGCCCGTCGTCGCGGAACGCTCCTCGACCTGGAGAACGCGCTTGTCAGGTCGCCTGCCCGCAGCGATCAGGTTCTCATGGAACCGCACACGTTGCCCAATCGGGTAGTCCGTCGGCGTGGCTGCGACGAAAGCACCAGAACCACGACGGGTGCGGATCAGACCTTCTTCAACCAAAGCCGAGATGCCATGTCGGACTGTGTGCCGATTGACCCCAAAGCGCTCGGCCAAACCTGCCTCGGTCGGCAGTTTGTCTCCGGGCGCGTATTTGCCATCAGCCAGGTCACTGCGGAGCGCATCGGCTATGGCCTGCCAGATGGGTGTTTTGCCTGAATTGTCACGCAAGTTTCACAAATCTCTTCTGTTGTGAGAGGGGGAATCTGTTATGATGTGTATAGTTGTATAGGTAATCGCAGAGTTGTCGAGATGAAAGACCTCAACGACGAAATGATCGCGCGGCAGGCGTGGATGGGTCTGCTGGCCAAGGCGCCGGAAGGTCGCGTGGCGGAGCTCCTTGATGCGCTGGGACCGCGGCCGCAGGTCTCGTGGCTGCGCACGCCCGAGATTGGCAGCACGATGGTCCGCGGCCGCGCCGGTGGGACAGGCGCGCCCTTCAACATCGGAGAGATGAGCGTGACGCGTTGCGCGCTGACGCTCGCCAGCGGTGAAGTTGGTCACGCCTATATTCAGGGTCGCCGCAAGTCTGATGCTGAAGCCGCCGCCCTTGTCGACGCGCTGATGCAGGGGGCAAGTGCCGGGGCGATCCGCAGGGCAGTTCTTGACCCGCTTGAGGCGGAGCAGTCCGCCGCAAGGACCGCCCGCGCCGAAAAAGCCGCCGCAACGAAGGTCGAGTTCTTCACAATGGCACGGGGAGAGGACTGATGCAGGCAACCGCACTGTCAGGTGGGTTCGACAATCCCGCCATAGGGTCCTCCCACGCGTTCCGGAGTGTCATGGAATCGATGGCGCGTCCTGGCACGATTCAGGATATTCAGGGAGCTGCACCGCCCGCGCCGCTGTCTATTGCGGCAGGCACCGTTCTGTTGAGCCTGTGCGATACCGACACGCCTGTTTATCTCGCGGGCAAAGCTGACACCGACGAGGTCCGCACATGGCTGGCCTTTCACACAGGCGCCCCGCTGACAGGCCCCTCACATGCGATGTTTGCCGTTGGCGACTGGGACGCATTGATGCCGCTCAGCAGCTACCCCGTTGGGACGCCGGAGTACCCTGACCGCTCGACAACGCTGATTGTGGAATGCGCTGAACTCGAAGCGGCCGGCGCGACGCTGCGTGGACCCGGGATCAAATCTGAGGCCACGCTGTCCCTGCCGGAAACCCGCGCCTTCCAAAGCAACCGCGCACTGTTTCCGC
>JBCBCS010000157.1:0-8470 GCA_038530475.1 Pseudomonadota bacterium | reverse complement strand
ACTCTCGAAACCGTAAGTAGACAGATTTCCCGCCTAAAAAAGGACGGTGTCATCGCTTTTGAAGGTACCAAGCACGTGACTTTTGTTGACGAAGAGGCTTTAAGAAAACGCGCCAACTTCTAGTGACGTATAAATTGCGCGTAAGGGCTGGAGTTCAGGTCCTTCGCGTCGACCTCCGTAAAGACCCGCTTGGCAAGAGGCCACACGACATCCACCTCCCATGTCAGATTATGGCGTAGCGTGTCGAAAAACCCGCGAAGGGCGAAACCCAAACTCTCGGCGTTATCTGATCGTCCAGGCGCGATCGCTTCTGACAATAGATCATCTAGATCTTCCAGCGCATGCAACTGACTTTCGTTGTCAGCCACCAAACGCATAAGCACTTCCTCCCGGTCGACATTTTCCTTCGACCGTTTCAGGAGTATTGGCAACACGACATTAATCAAAAGCATGAAATGCGGCCGAAGCACGCTTTGGCATTGGCGCTGCGTCTCTCGCCAAACAGGTGCTTGCCGCCGGGGAAGATCGTCCGCAAGCGCTTCCAGCAGATCGCAAACCTGGAACGCGCGCTGCAACTGGGCTTCGCAAGCTGAGATCGAAAAGGAAATCAGGTTCTCTGGATCTTTGGTCTCGGTAACAGCGGCCACAGCGCCCTCACTTGGCTTTCGTACGATGATGTGCCCTGAATACGATGCCGCGGGATGGATTTCGTTGATGCAGATCAAGCCGGCAGTCTGGCGCAGCGCGTCTGGGCACAATCAACATGGCCCTGGAACCTGATGACCTCGGGCCATACGTGGACGCCCTTGCCAAACGCATCGCGCAGTTCCCGACGGCGTCACTCAACGCCTGCAAACAAATGGTCTACGAATTTATCGACAAACCCATCGACGAGGTGCTGAAGGACGAAGTTCATTGGCGCTATCAGGCCACCAGCAAGGCACCGTTAATCAAACGGTTCACCATTGCGGATGAACAACGGCGTAAACATGATACGAAAAACCAGCGCTACCGGGGTGCGTTGGTAATGAAAGCGCAAGAGATCAACTGATCCCATGCGACAGGCTGCGTCGACCTATTCTGCGCGGCAAAGCCGCCGATTATCCCGAATTCGCGAAAACTCTAATCTGAACGAGCCAGTTTATAGCCGACAGCAAAGGCAATATCTGACGCTTCAACAGCAGAACAACTTGGACATGGAAACGACTATGATACAGAACGCCCTCGCCCTTGCGCGTGAGATCACGCGCCCGACGCGTGACGCGATGTTGCAGCGCGCGCCAGCGGTGCATCACTTCTGGAACAACAACACCGCGCTTTTTGAAGACGCATGGCAGGAATGGGAAGACAGCGCGGACTTGGCGGGTCTGACGCTCGATGACAGCCTTTACGCGCCTGCCCTGCGGGATGCCGTGAACGCGGCTTGGGAAAAGCCAACGACCGATGGCGCGGTACGCGATCTTTGGAAAGAAGTCTTTCCCGGCGTTTATAAGGCCCAGTTCTTTGACCCTGAAAAGCTGGCGGTTCTGCGTGGCTATATGGACAGCGTCGCTGACGCTGACATCCCGCTGCGTCCGCCCTATGGCATTTCGTTGAACCGCGCCGGTGCAATGCTGGACCCCCGGTCCGAAGGGCATCTGGGCGCACCTGGTTTCCAGGCGTTCTACAACGGTCTGATGAACCGATACATGCGCCCGATTTCGCGCCTGCTGTTCCCGGATGTTGCGGGCTATGACACCCAGACCTTTGGCTTCTCGATCCAGTGGAAGGCGGATACCGACACCTCCCTAAGGCCACATTCTGATGCATCCTCGGTGACGTTGAATATCAACCTCAACCTGCCGGGCGAAGGCTTTGCAGGATCGGGCGTGACGTTCATTGACCCTGAGACGCGGCGCGTCGAAAGCCTGACGTTCGAACCCGGCGTCGCGTTGATCCACCACGGCAGTGTCCCTCATGCGTCCGAGCCCATCACCGAAGGGTCCCGTTCGAACTTTGTCCTGTGGCTCTATGGCAAAGACGGTCAGGTCGCGCGGGGTGGCAACGAGGTGGCAAACCTGCCTGCGGCTGAGCGGTGGTCCCTTGTCAATGAGCCCTCTGACGGGTTTGCACCGTTCTGACGCGATTACAAAAATCACCGCTCCGGGCTCTTTCCCGCCCGGGGCAGTGCACCTAGCCCTTCGAAAACACGTCGCAGCTGCCGATCTTTTCCAGTAGGAAATCCATGAACACCCGCACCTTTGGGGAAAGAATGTTGGTCTTTGGGTAGACCAGCCAAATCGCCGTATCCGCATCGAGCTTGTACTCCGGCAGCACCCGGATCAATCGACCATCGGACAGTTCTTCGTGCACGTTCCAAAGTGAATTGATCGAAATCCCCGCCCCTGCCAGCGTCGCCACCTTTTGAGTCATGCCGTCATCCGTGATGATCTGGCAGGCCGCATTTGCCGGATCAAAGCTGCCTGAAATACCCTCTGGTCCTGCCAGAAGCCGCGCGCGTGTGTCTTTGAAGGCCACCAGTTTGTGCTGGCTCAGATCATCGGGATGGGCGGGGTGGCCGTGTTCGTGCAGATAGGCGGGTGACGCGCATAAGATGCGCACATCATCGGCCAGCTTGCGGCCCTTGAGGCTGGTGTCCTGCAGCGCGTCGTTGCGGATGGCCAGATCGAAACTGCCGTCAATCAGGTCGAATTGAGCGTCAGAGAGGCGCAGGTCCAGTTTGATCTGCGGATGACGACCCGTGAACTCTGGCAGATAGGGGGCAATGTAGTTTTGCGCAAAGGTGCTGGGGGCCGTGAAGCGAAGGGTGCCCTTGATCTCAAGGCTTTTTTGCCCAAGAGCCGCGCGCGCCGCCTCCTCCTGGGCGATGATCTCCCGCGCAAACGGCAGAAACTCGGAGCCTTCCAGCGACACGGAGACCTTGCGCGTCGATCGATGCAGCAGATCAGCGCCCATCGATTTCTCAAGTTTGGCCAACCGCGCGCTTGCCACCGCCGGCACCATGCCCAGCTCTCTTCCCGCCGCGCTGATGTTCAACTTGTCCGCGGCGAGCACGAACAATCGAAGGCTGTCAATATCCATGAATTATCTCTGAATTGCGAATTCTGAAACAGGTTTTGCGCTGTTTTATTCGCGAAATAAACAGATAGTTTTGCGAGCAACGTAACCCGTACTTCTTTTTGAAGGATGACCCCGATGCTCAAACAAGGCCGCGTCAACTATCACGTTCACAAGCCCGAACGGCAGGCATTTCACATTGATGCAGGCGGCGTCGTGGGCAAGATGATCTCGCCCGAGTTGAAAGAGACCCAGATCGACGTGCATGATGTCCGGACTGGCGATGTGACGGTTGATTTTGCCACGGACAGCGTTGGCTTTGCGACTTTCCCAACCGCGGTCACCGCTTTTGCCGATATGTCCAAATGGCAGCCCCACTATGACGCCGAACTCACTCAGCTATTGATGTCCCAGGTTGGCGCAAAGGATGTGGTCATCTTTGACCATACCGTGCGCACGGATGACCCCAACGCCACACGCAAACCCGCCCGCAATGTGCACAGCGACTATAGCGAAGACGGGGCCAAGCAGCGCCTGATCGACATCTTGGGGGCCGACAAGGCCGCCGAATGGGCCAAGGGGCATTATGCGTTCATCAACGTCTGGCGGCCTGTGGGCAACCCGATCAACTCCGCCCCCCTCGGTTTTCTGCGCCCCTCAAGTGTGCGTGCCGAAGACTGGCTGCTGCTGGATCTCATCTACCCCGACCGCAAGGGCCAGATCATGGGCATCGTGGGCGGGCCGACACATGAATGGGTCTACCAGTCCCGCATGACCCCGGATGAGGTCGCCTTTTTCAACATCTACGACAGTCAGGGTCGCCCCTCGATTGCACATAGCGCCATTGACCTTGTCGAGGACGAAACCGTCACCACGATCCGCCAAAGCATCGAAAGCCGCACCCTCGTTCGTTTCTGATCTCTGCCCTCAATCCCACCGGAGCTTCCAATGACCAAGATAATCCTCGTGACAGGCGCCACCGATGGCATCGGCCTGCTGACCGCAAAAAAACTCGCCGCGGCGGGCCATACCGTTCTTTTACACGGGCGCAGTGCAGACAAGCTTGCGCGTGCCAAGCAAGAGATCAGTGGCTCGGCTGAGACGTACATCGCGGATCTGTCCGATCTGGCGCAAACCGTCAAAATGGCGGACGAAATTCTCGCCAGGCACGACCGCCTTGATGTGCTCGTGAACAACGCCGGTGTGCTGCGCCTACCCAATCCGGTGACCCCCTCAGGCATCGACGCGCGTTTTGTGGTGAACACGCTGGCACCCTATGTGCTTGCGCAGCGGCTTCTGCCGATCATCCCCAAAACGGGCCGCATCGTGAACCTGTCTTCTGCCGCGCAAGCGCCTGTCGATGTAGAGGCGATGGCCGGTGGCCGTCCGCTCGATCACATGGAGGCCTATGCCCAAAGCAAGCTTGCCATCACAATCTGGTCACAGGAACTGGCCGCCAACCTGCCAGCCGGGCCAGTTGTTGTGGCCGTCAATCCAGGCTCTCTGCTGGCGTCCAAGATGGTCAAGGAAGGCTTTGGCGTTGCAGGAAACGACCTGTCCATTGGTGCTGATATTCTTATTGCCGCCGCGCTGGACGCCAGCTTTGCCAACAAGTCCGGAGCTTATTTTGACAACGACTCCGGCCGCTTCGCCGCACCGCACTCATCAGCCCAAAATCCAGAACATCGCCGTGCTGTGATGGAAGCGATCCAAAAGCTGATTTCGTGACATCTGCTATGATATCGCCACACTCATCCGATTGACTTGGCATCACCACTCAAAGTCGCCTTTTGGTCTGCAGTGATCGCCTCAACAAACGTTAAGCTGAATCATGCAAACGTCGGTCGGTTAAAAAACCCGCAAACCGGCTTGTCCTTGCCCGCTCTCAGCCCATTTACCCGAAGCGCCCGCCGGGAGTAGACGCCGCGCGTGTACCGCCGTATACGCCGCAAAAAGGGGAGGAAGACGCGCAATGGCACAGGCATATGTCGATCGAAGCGACCTGAAGGTGGCGGAAGAACTCGCTGAGTTCATCGAAGCCGAGGTGATGGACACGCTGGAATTGAACGCGGCCACCTTTTGGTCCGGGGCCAGCGCGATCTTTCACGATCTGGGCGCCGTAAACCGCAAGCTGCTGGAAAAACGCGAAGAGATTCAGACGCAACTGGATGACTGGCACCGGGCGCGGCGCGATCAGCCGCATGACGGTGTCGGGTACAAAGCGTTCCTCGAGTCTATCGGCTATCTGATGCCTGAGGGCGGTGCTTTCCAGATCGAGACCGAGAATGTCGACCCAGAGATCGCCAGCATCGCAGGCCCACAGCTGGTAGTACCGGTGACCAACGCGCGGTTTGTTCTGAACGCGGCGAATGCGCGCTGGGGCAGTCTGTATGACGGGTTTTACGGCACCGATGCCATGGGGCCTGCCCCGTCCGTGGGCGGCTATGACACCGGTCGCGGGGGCCGCGTGGTGGCGCGAACTGCCGTCTTCCTGGACGAGGCGTTCCCGGTCCGTGACGTGAGCCACGGCAGTGCGACCGCCTATGCCGTTGTCGATGGCGCGCTGCAGATCGATGGCTCGCCCCTGATCAACCCTGAGAAGTTCGCAGGCTACACGGGCGATCCGGCACAGCCTAATACGGTGCTGTTGCGTAACAACAATCTGCATGTGGAACTGGTCTTTGACCGCGCGCATCCGATTGGCAAAGCGTCGCCTTCGGGGCTGGCAGACGTGGTGATGGAATCCGCCATTTCGGCCATCGTGGATTGCGAGGACTCCGTCGCTTGCGTCGACGCCGAGGACAAGGTGCTCGCTTATCGCAACTGGCTGGGCCTGATGCAGGGCGGGCTGAGCGAGACATTTGAAAAGGGTGGCCAGACGATCACGCGCACCCTGAACGACGACAAGACGTTCCACGCGCCTGACGGGTCGGCGATGTCGCTGAAAGGGCGCGCGCTGTTGCTGGTGCGCAATGTCGGCCACCTGATGACCAACCCCGCCATCCTCGACCGCGACGGAAACGAGGTGTTCGAGGGGCTGATGGATGCAATCCTGACCACGATGATCGCCATGCATGACCTGCGCAAGACAGGCGGCATGCGCAATTCGCATGCCGGGTCGATCTACGTGGTCAAACCCAAGATGCACGGGCCCGAGGAAGTCGCGTTCACCAACGAGATCTTTGCCCGGGTCGAGGACCTGCTGGGCCTGCCGCGCCACACCGTCAAGCTGGGTATCATGGACGAAGAGCGGCGCACTTCGGTCAACCTCAAGGAATGCATCCGCGCCGCGAAATACCGGGTGGTGTTCATCAACACCGGCTTTCTGGATCGCACCGGCGACGAGATCCACACCTCGATGGAGGCAGGGCCGTTCAGCCGCAAGGATTTCATCAAGCGGAAGGGCTGGATCACAGCCTACGAAAACCAAAACGTGGATATCGGATTGGAATGCGGGCTGTCGGGCAAGGCGCAGATCGGCAAGGGCATGTGGGCGATGCCCGATGCCATGGCCGCGATGCTGGAGAACAAGATCGAACACCCGCTGGCCGGGGCCAACTGCGCCTGGGTGCCCAGCCCCACCGCCGCAACCTTGCACGCGCTGCATTATCACAAGGTCGACGTGTTCGCGGTGCAGGACAAGCTCGCGAGCGGCGGGCGGCGCGCCTATGTCGAGGCGCTCTTGGACATCCCCGTGGCCAGCTACCGCCGTTGGTCAGCCGCGCAGATCCGGCGCGAGGTCGAGAACAACGCCCAGGGCATCCTCGGCTACGTGGTGCGATGGATTGACCAAGGCGTCGGCTGTTCCAAGGTGCCCGACATGAACGATGTCGGCCTGATGGAGGACCGCGCCACCTGCCGCATCTCGGCGCAGCATATCTCGAACTGGCTGCACCACGGCATCATAAGCGAGGGCGACGTACGCGACGTGTTTGAAAAGATGGCCGCGGTGGTCGACCGTCAAAACGCGGGCGACCCGGCCTATCGGCCCATGGCGCCTGCCTTTGACGGGTTGGCATTCAACGCAGCACTTGATCTGGTGCTGGAAGGAACGACGCAGCCCGCAGGCTATACCGAGCCGATCCTGCATGCGCGCCGCTTGCAGCTGAAGGCACAAAGCAACGCGTGACACTACACTGCCCCGCGTCGTCCGATGGGTCGGCGCGGGATGATTTGACGGCTTGCGCGTATTATCAAAAAGACCCGAACAGTCCTGACGGATTTTCAGGCTGGAACGCAAAGGCGTCAGGCCTGACACTCAGCGCAAGACGCCAACCGCAGGACACCCCATGCCCCCGACATACTACGCACCCCATGGTGGCCACCCGGGTCAGGACCAGCTTTTGACCGACCGCGCCATGTTCACCGAAGCCTACGCGGTGATCCCCCGCGGCACGATGCGCGACATCACCACCTCGGCATTGCCCTTCTGGGACGGCACGCGGCTGTGGATCATCGCGCGGCCGCTGACCGGATTTGCCGAGACGTTTTCGCACTACATCATGGAGGTCGCGCCCGGTGGCGGATCGGAACAACCTGACACGGACCCGCAGGCACAGGCGGTGCTGTTCGTGGTCGACGGGGCATGTGATTTGACGGTCGACGGACAGCAGCACAGTCTGACAGCAGGCGGCTATGCCTATCTGCCCGCAGGCACGGCATGGACCCTGCGCAACAGCGCTGACACGCCGGTGCGGTTCCACTGGATCCGCAAGCGCCATCAGGCCGTCCCGGGTCTGGATGCACCGGACGTAATCATCACGAACGAGGCCGACGTACCGCCCATCCCGATGCCCGGCACCAACGGCAAATGGGCCACAACGCGCTTTGTCGACCCGGCCGACCTGCGCCACGACATGCACGTGAACATCGTCACCTTTGAACCGGGCGCGGTGATCCCGTTCATGGAAACCCACGTGATGGAACACGGGCTCTATGTCCTCGAAGGCAAGGCGGTCTACCGGCTGAACCAGGACTGGGTTGAGGTCGAGGCGGGCGATTACATGTGGCTGCGCGCGTTCTGTCCGCAAGCCTGTTATGCCGGCGGACCGGGGCGGTTCCGGTATCTGCTATATAAAGATGTGAACCGACATGCAGCACTTGGCGGGTTCGGCTGAGGTCACCGGCCCGCTTGCTCACACGCCGTACCGAGGGCACTTTGCCCCCGCGGGATGACCCGCCGTTCAGGAGCATGCTTTGCACATCTTTTCCCTTATCGCGCATCCGCGCGCCGACAGTTTCTGCCACGCGATGTCGGACCGGGCGCGCCGTAAGTTAGCAGTAGAGCACCAGATCACGCACCATGATCTTTATGCAGAAGGGTTCGACCCCTGCCTGACCGCGTCCGAAGCCTATACCAGCGGGTCATCGCAGCGCGCGAGCGTGTCCTCGACACTGTCGCCGATGGTATAGG
>JBCBCS010000156.1:0-8472 GCA_038530475.1 Pseudomonadota bacterium | reverse complement strand
AGAACCGAAATCGCGGCGGGCGAAGCAAAGGGCGCGAGGTGGTCGCGGTTCGAACCGTCGGCAAGTGCGGTGAAATCGAACAGGGGGATGTCAAAACCCGCGATGTCCGCGGCCCCGTTGACATCACCGACACTTTGCCGCGCGATGTTGTTGAAAACCGACAGGTTCAGAGCGCTGTGGTCCTGGTTGGTCATGATGATGAACGGATCACGCAGATCGCCAACGGAGTTGGCCTGCGAGCGGGAGATTTCTGGCGCGATGCGGGGGGCAAACAGAACACTGTCGCGGTTATAGAGATGTGCCTCGAGCCGACCAACCGAAGGCCATGCAAACAGCACCAGGAACGCGTCGATTTGGAAATCGTAGCGCACCTGGGCAAGCCGGTAGAGTGCCTTGGACGAGGTGGAATTGTAGCCGTACACGAACAGCGCCGCATCGTTGCCGGGCCACTGGGGCAACTCGCGGGAAAAGCCGCCGTTCGATCCGAGATCCTCTTGGCCCACCACGGCAAAATCGGTGGCCGGGTTGACTGCGTCGTCGGGCCATTCGATCTGGCTCAGTTGGTGGGTCGGCGGGATCGACACATCGAAGCGAGCGAGACGCCCTTGCGCGTTGCGGTCCTGCAGGTTGTCAACGGGTTCAGTGCTCGGCACGCTGCTGGTGGTGACATAGATCTGCTGCACACTGGCGGACGCCGCGGCCTCCGCAAAGGCAATGCGATCCGGCGACCTCACACAGGCCGCGCAGATCAGGACGGTCGCAAAGGCAAACAGCAACCGCATGGCGATCTCCCTCAGACTTCGCTGCCCTTGACCCTGAAAAAGATCGCGTAAAGCGTCGGCACGATGATCAGGGTCAGGATCGTGGCAAAGCTGAGCCCGCAGATGATCACCACTGCCAGCGATTTGAAAAACGGGTCCCACAAGAGCGGCACAACGCCAAGAACGGTTGTGAGCACGCCGAGCGACACAGGCCTAACACGACTGACCGCGGCATCCACGACAGCGGCCATGCGCGCCTTGCCGTCGGCAATCTGCGAGTCCGTTTCATCAATCAGCACGATGGCGTTCTTGATCAGCATACCGGTCAGCGACAGAATGCCGAGGATGGCCATGAACTCAAGCGGGGTCTGCGATCCGGCAAGGCCAAAGATCACACCGATCAGTGCCAGCGGCACGACGAGCCAGATGATGATCGTCTGCCGCCACGCGTTGAACAGGAACAGTGTCACGATAAACATCGCGCCAAAGCCCACAGGCATAGTCGCGGCGAGACCGGCATTGGCTTCTGAGGAGTTACCGAACTCCCCCTTCCATTCAAAGCTGTAGCCCGGCGGCAATTCGATCGCCTCGATCGGGCCCCGAACTGCGTTGAACAGATCGCCCGACAAAACGCCCGGTGCATTGTCGGACTGCGCGGTGATCATCAGCTCGCGGTCGATCCGGCGCAGGTTGCCGGCTTCGAACACAATGTCGAAGCGATCGACCACCTGAGAAATCGGCACGTAGCTGCCCGTAGCACTGCTGAAGACCTGGATGTTGCGCAATGCGCCAATGTCATTCCGCGCGTCCTCCACCGGACGCATGACAATGTTCAACAGCTCGTCCCTCTCGCGATATACGCCTAGATTGGTGCCCGTCAGATGGCCGTAAATCGCATTCGAAATCGCGCCCTGTGTCAGGCCCAGACGACGCGCGTTCTGGATATCGATCACAGGGCGGACGACCTGCACCTGTTCGCGCCAGTCATCCTTGACCGCAACGGCACCCGCATTTGACATGAGCGTTTTGGCTTGGGATGCGAGATCACGAAGGACAGCGGGATCGGGACCATAGAACCGCGCCTCGACCTTGGACCCGCCGCCGGGGCCGAGGACAAATGTCCAGACCTTGGCGTTTGCCTCTGGGTACGTATCGTCGATGTGGCCCTGCAACTGGGGCCGCAGGTCTTCGATTACCCGGTAGTCTTCGACATCCACAAGGATCTGGCCATAGGCGGAGTTCGAATCCTCAGACTCGTAAATCAACATGAAACGCTGATGCCCAGCGCCAACCACAGAGTTCGTACCGGTCACGCCCTCCAGCCCGCGAGTGTATTCCGCGATTTCAAGGATGTCCGCCTCGGTCCGGCCAATGTCGGTGCCCTGCGGCAGGAAATAGTCGATCACGAACTGGTCGCGGGTCGAAGATGGAAAGAACCCGGGCGGCACCTGACTGAACATCGCAACGGCAAAGACAAAGAGGGCGACCGCCGCGCCTACTGTCAGCCAGCGCACCTTGAGCGCGCGGGCAAGGATCTTGCGGTAGCCGACGAGAATAAAGTTCTCCTTGGCCTCTGCATCCGATTTGCCCTGTTTGAGCAGCAGCACGCAATAATAGGGCGTCAGCCAGATCGCGACGAGCCACGAGAACAGCAGCGCAATCGCAATCGTCCAGAATAGCGATCCGGCATACTCGCCAGTGTTGTCGGGCGAAAACCCGATGGGCGAAAACGCAAGGATGCCCACAACCGTACCACCCAAGAGAGGGATTATCGTCTGTTTGACAACAGCGCGAGAGGCTTCGGCTGCGTCTTCGCCGCGCTGCACGCGCACCAACGTGCCCTCGACCACCACGATGGCGTTGTCGACAAGCATTCCCAGCGCGATGATAAGCGCGCCGAGCGAAATGCGCTGCATGTCGAGGCCATAGAGGTACATACCGAAAAGCGTACCCGCAACGGTCACCAGCAGGATGCCCCCCATCAAAATGCCAGAGCGCAGCCCCATGAAAACAAGCAGCGTGCCCACGACGATGGCAAGCGCAACAATCACGTTGACGACAAAATCATCGACGGATGCTTTTACGCTCGCCCCCTGATCAGAGATCGGTAGGATGTTGATCCCAATGGGCCGGTCAGCTTCGAGTTCTGCAATCCGGTCGCGCACCGCGTTTGCCATGTTTACGACATTGCCGCCCAATTGGTTCGACACGCCTAGCCCGATCGCAGGCTGACCGTCGCGGTAGAGCAAGGCGCGCGCCGGGTCCACGACCCCACGCGACACCTCCGAGATATCGCCCAGCCGAAAGGACGTACCGGTCTGGGTGTCGGTAATCAAAAGGTTTTCGATGGCGTCGATCGAGCCCACCGCGCTTTCGGGCCGCACGGCCAGGCGGGTCATTCCTGCGACGATTGATCCCGCGGGTGTAATCAGATTTTGCCCCTCAAGCAGTTGGGCGATCTGCCCGGGCGCAAGGCCCAGCTCGGTCAGACGTGCTGGCGAATACTCGACGTAGATCACTTCGTCCTGGACGCCGCTCAACACGACCTTGGACACGCCTTCGACGGTGACCAGTTCCCGTTGCAAGTCCTTGGCATATTCGCGCAGTTCCGCCAACGAATACCCCTCGCCGACAATTGCGTAGTATTGCGCAAAGACATCGCCGAAATCGTCATAGACCTGCGTTGCTAGCGCGTTGGGCGGCAGTTGCGATTGTGCATCAAGGATCTTGGCGCGCATCTGCTGGAATCGCTGGGTAAGCGCTGTGCGCGTCGGCGTTGACGCAATGGTGAATTCCACCGTCACAGTGCTGACACCGGGCGAAGAGACCGAGCGCACTTCGTCCACGCCCTGCAATTCCTGCAGGGCGTTTTCAACGACCTCCGTGACTTCTTCGGCCACCTCTTCGGCTGACGCACCGGGATATGGTGTGATGATCTGCGCCTGCCGGATGATGAACTCCGGGTCCTCGAACCGCGGCAGGGCGTTGTAGGCAAAGTAACCGGCAAACAGGATAAGAAGGGTAGAGACAGCTGAAATCAGCCGCTTTTCCAGGGCAAACCGTGCGAGATCCATGAGCTCAGTTCCCGACCGCGGTGATCGGGCGTATGGTCATGCCCTCGATGATCTCACTCACGCCAGCAGCGATGATCGTGTCACCGCCCGTTACACCCGCGGTAATGGTGACGTCGCCGCCCATTGCATCGCCCAAGGTGACCGGTTGGGCAGACACCTGACCGCCCTCATCGACCAACCAGACAAAGGGAGACCCGTCCGAACCCGCTGCAATGGCAGACAGCGGCGCACGTATCTGCGCCTCGGCCCCGTCGGTCGAGGCGATCACATTGGCGATCATGCCGGGCAGGATGATCGCGCCCTCGGGCACGGTCACAGCAACACGACCGCGATAGGTCTGCGTCGCGCTGTCGGCTTGAACAGAAAACTCAACTGTTTCCGCATCAAAGACCTGTTCCGGCAAGGCATCGAACACGGCTCTGTTGCTGATCTGATCGGGGCCATTGCGCGTCAGGTCAGTGACATCAGGGCCGGGGATGTCAAAAGCGAGGTGAACCACGTCCAACCCCTGCAGCAAAACGATGGATTGGCCCGGCTGCACGTTGGAAAAATTCTCGATATCGCGTCGCGCAACGATACCGTCAAAAGGAGCCGTCAGCGTCGCGTCGGCCAGCGCGTCTTCGGCGATCTTCACCTGCACGTCAATGGCATCCAGCCCGGCCTCGGCGGCGGCAATGTCTTCGGGCCGTCCGCCCACCTGCCCTATTCGCAACTGCTCTTGCTGCGCGCGCAGGTTGGCCTCGGCCACGCGGAATTCCGCTTGCGCCGCTTCGACTTGGGCGCGGGTGGACACACCGCGTTCCAAAAGCTGCTCGGCCCGCGACAGGGCTTCGCGCGTCTGATCTACCTGAGCTTGTGCGGATGCCACCGCTGCCTCCAGCGCGACGATTTCTTCTTCCCGCGCACCGGCCCGCAGAGCTTCAAGCTGCGCCTCGGCTTGAGCCCGCTGGCTTTCCAACTGGCGGATTTGGTTTTCAAAATCGCGTGGGTCAAGCTGGGCAATCACATCCCCTGCTGCCACTTGCGACGCCGCCCGAATAGGAAGTTCAATCACCTGGCCCGACACCTTGAACGACAATTCAATCTCGCGGGACGGCAAAACAGTTGCCGGATAGCTGCGCGACACGACGTCATCTGTCGCCGCCAACGTCACCACCTTTGCCGGCCGCGGTGCCGCATCTTGCGCCCAAGCGCTCACAGACAGCGCAGTGCATACGGCAACCGCAGCCCCCAAAATGTTGCGTAGCTTCATACGAACTGCTCCCTTGCCGGTGTTTCGACTGTGTGTTGTGTTCATAGCCGTATTTTGGATGCAGGAACACGTCAGTGACAGCGCTTCAGCAGATTTTACTTGGAACTGGCCTGCTTTCATTCAGTGCCATTATCCATGTCAGCGTGATCGCTTTAAGCATCCCTTATTTTGCAAGGCTGTCCAGCATCCTACCCCAGGACAAACACCCCCGCCTGCGGAATGTCATTTTGCTCCTGATGGTTGTGGTTGTTCTGGTTTTCGCGCACACGATTCAAGTCTGGTCGTGGGCCGCTACGTTCCTTTTGATGACCGAATTACCCGATCTCTCCACCAGCTTCTACTTTGCAACGGTAACCTATACCACGCTTGGTTATGGCGACATTGTGTTGGGTGCAGAGGCCCGCATTATGGCAACCTTTTGCGCAATCACAGGTTTGCTGACGTTCGGGATTAGCACCGCATACTTGATCGGTGTGCTTAGTCGGCTTCTGCCAGACGTGTTTCACGACGAAGCCTGACAGTTTGGATTTGGCTGCCCTATTTTTGGTTGGGCTGGCGCCTCCGACGAACGGCGCAAACACCGGGCAAAGTCTGGTTCGGCGTCGCCGCATTGCAGCGTATGAGCACTCCTGAGGGGTCGGCTGTGGACGGTCTGCGACCAGTTTTGGCGGTCAACCAGATCAAATCCTGCGGTGATGCTGAGGTCCGCAAAGGGCCCATTGGCCGCAGGCCATTTTGCCTCTCGCTTTTTCAACGCCAGACTTATCGCTTTTGCACAGATTGATCTGTTGTGTGATGATAACAATTGCACCAAGCTTTCGTCCTTTGTCGCTTTCCAACGTGAGCAGTTCGTCTCCTTTTCTTCACGAATTGGTTCACGCGTCGCAGCAACTACGGAGCCGAAAGCAAACCGAACTGCACGAGATCTGGCCCCGAAACCTCCCTCGTTGTGATGTGGATTCTGCTCAACCTTTCGATCGAGCAAACGAATGCAAAAGAGCCGTTTCACGTAAGTCCAGATCATTGAGATGATCAAAATACTGGAATCCGGAATGCCGACAGCAGCGGTGTATCGCAAGCATTGCCTCAGCCAAGGCACGTTCTACTAAAGCAGGCCGAAGCATGGTGGCATGGAAGTCTGAAATGTCGCCGGATTGAGGGCGATGAAAGGCGAGAACGCCCGGCGCAAGCGCCTGCTAGCAGAGACGATGTTGGATACCCGCCATCGAAATGATCTGTGAAACTTGAAGCAGGCCAAGCAAGAAGTGCGGGACAGCTGTTCCTTTAGGAATTGCCGACGGGATAAATCGCGATCCAGGCGATCTTGGAGAAAATCGAAAGCGACCTTCTGGGCTCTTACGAAGTTCATCACAAGATGTCCAAGGTGATGGCGGAAGCGGAACGCATGGCCAGGGATCACCAACCATAAATTGGTCGCCGGGTTTCGGTCGTGTTTTTCTCGGGTGGAGCACGCGAGCACGGGTTCATGTGAATGCCTCTCAGCACCGTAGTGTCAAATGCTTACTGTCAGCGGCATCGCGGATGCTATGATGAGCATCCTCCTGCGGCGTGACCTATGGCAACGGCTTTTTTGGGCGTAGCACAATGATGAGTGAGCTCCGCAAATGCAGCAACCAATTGGTCAATGGACCTTTGACGAATGGCCCATATGGGCCGATAGCAGGCACGCATTTGAAATTGTAAGAGAACCGGTGCCGCCGAGGGAACTCGAACAGCTGGCCCACCACGACGAACGACATGCCGCGCCAATGAGTTCTTTTCCAAGGTTGATTGATTTTTCGTCGGAGTCGCACCGGCACCGCGCGCAGGAAAAACAATAAAAGAGTTCCACCCGGGTACGAATACCAGTGCCCGATGGGCGCTCGTAATACAACATCGCGCTTGCTACGTTATGCATCTTACGCGATGATTTTAATGGGTTTAAATGGCGGAGACGAAGGGATTCGAACCCTCGAGACGGTTTCCCGCCTACTCCCTTAGCAGGGGAGCGCCTTCGACCACTCGGCCACGTCTCCGTCGACGTGAATACGCATCAAGCCACTGAATAACAAGCGATTTTTTGTGAGCTGTGCGGCAAAACCCTAAACATCTGTTTTCGTTGGTTTTCGTTGATATTCAGGCGCCTTGTGTCACGTTTTGACACAAAACTGACACAAGGATGTTCCCGCCCCGTTCTCATTTGACTTGCAACGCCCGCTCGATCGCGACACTGAATCATCAGATGAAAAGCGACGATGAATCCACCGAGATGGACGGGATTGGATCGGCCCTGGCGCACATGCGCGAGGCGGCAGAGGAGCTGTTCAAGGTCAGGAAATCGCACCCGGAGACGCACTCGACCTTAGAGAAACTGCGTGCTGCGATCGAGGATCTTGAGCGGCAACGCCGCTGATCAACCTTCCCGCTTCGAGGCGTCGTGCTGCGTCAAAACAAAGCGCGCATCGCTTGCTATGCGACGCACTGCCTCGGCTGCCTCAGGACTCATTTCGTGATCTGCATCGAGCGCGCGCGCCTCCATCAGCTCCACGAACGCGCGAAATAGTTTTTCGCCATCGCCAACCATCAATCAGTCCTTCCCTTTGTCACCGTTGATCACCACCAAGCCCCTGCGGCGGCGAAGGGTTTGCAGCACGGAAGTCACCTGCGCCATCACTTCTGGAACCGTGATGCCTTGCTCGCCAGCGATTTGCTGCGCTTCCATGCGGAGTGCGTGGTCCATACTGTCGATCAGGTCTTCAGCACTCATGTCTGACCCTCCTTTGAGTGAGCGCGATCCTGGCGCATTAGATTGTGAATGACTTTAGTTAAGGCAACAGTGACTCGCTCGCCGTTTTCGTTCTCAAGAACCACAGTAGGTTGGTGAAAGAACGCAACCGCTTTTAGCTTAACGCCGCAAAACTCTACCTCATCTCCAATATCAAACATTGGTTCAAGGCTCCTTCACGTAGTTGTTGAATTCCATTTCAGGTGATTGCGCGCATAGACGATCCAGAGCGCGACGTTCATTGGGATCAGCCCCCAGCTTTCCGACGCGACAATCCAGATCAGCCAGAATGCTTGATTGGCGAGACCAACCAGCCATGTTGCCTTGGCGACGTTTCCGGCGAGGAACATGGTGTAGATGGTGATGGCTGAGAGGAGCCACGGGAGGTGGGATACGAGCAATTCAGTGTGCAGCATAATTCACCATTGTAAGTTGTGCAGTCGGTGCAGCAAGGAACGGCGCGGCGGGGGCATAGGAACGACAAGTCAGCGCTCCTCACTCTGGGAAGAGTTTTCAACACGAACTATCGCGCCCTCTAGATCGTTCGCGTGTTCGCGAAGCGCTTTCACCGCGCGCTTTGCGCCAGCTAGTGTCAACGAG